>DASVMK010000173.1:0-8733 GCA_036384395.1 Novosphingobium sp. | reverse complement strand
GGCCGGCTTTCCAGGTCGCGGGGGCGGCAGATGAACCAGTAGCTGTAGGGGCTTTCGACCTCGGTATCGAACAGGCGGGCGAGGCGGTCGTCGCCGGCGCGGACGAAGTGGTCGTCGTGCATGATGGCGATGCCGAGCCCTTGCGCGGCGGCTTCGAGGATGAGCTGGCCCGAATCGAAGTGGTCGATCGCGGCGGGATCGAGCCGTTCGAGGCCCATCGCCTGCTTCCAGGCGTCGAAGCTGTCGGGCAGCTCGTGGTGGATCAGGAAGGTCTGCTTGGACAACAGCGCCGGATCGGGCGTGTTGCCGATCTCCTTCGCGAGCGCGGCCGAGGTGATCGCATAGACGCGGTTGTGATCCAGCCGCACCGAATGGAGCGTGGGCTCGGGCTCCTTGGACAGGATGATCGCGGCATCGAGCGTGTCGCCGACGCGCTCGTTGAGGTGTGGGCCGGTGTCGATGTCGATGTGCAGGCGCGGGTGCAGCTTGCGCAGCTCGGGCAGGCGGGGGAACAGCCGCTGGCCGCCGAACAGCGAGGGCACGCCGAGGTGCAGGCGCAGCACGCGGCCGGATTCGACCTGGCTCTCGACCGCCTCGGCGAGCTCTTCCAGCTTGGGCGAGACGGCGTTGTAGAACGCCTGGCCCTCGTCGGTCAGCTTCATCGCCTGGTGCTGGCGGGTGAACAGCCGCTTGCCGACGAACTCCTCGAGCGCGCCGACCCGCCGCGACAGCGCCGAGGGGCTGAGGCCGAGTTCGTTCGCCGCCGCCTTGGCCGAGCCGAGGCGGACGATGCGCACGAAGGCTTCGAGCGCGCGAAGGGGCGGGAGGCGGCGGATCGCCGGCATCAGTCCGAGTCCTTCTCCAAGGCTTCCGGCGGATGCAGGCGCAGCCGCGTGACGTGGCGCTCGTTACCCGCCGTGACCTCGATACGCCAGCCGCTTTCGTGCGCGACGATGGCGCCGACCGGCGGCACCTGCTCGGCCAGCATGAAGGTGAGGCCGCCCAGCGTGTCGACCGCGTGCTCGCCCTCGGCCAGGCGGGGATCGACCTTCTCGCCCACTTCCTCCAGCTCGACGCGCGCGTCGGCATCCCACATGCCGTGTTCGAGCGGCACGATCAGCTCGGTCGGCGCGTCGTCGTGCTCGTCCTCGATCTCGCCGACGATCTCCTCGACCAGATCCTCGATGGTGATGATGCCGTCGGTGCCCGAATATTCGTCGATGACGATGGCCAGGTGCGTCCGGCTGGCGCGCATGTCGACCAGCACGTCGAGCGCGCCGCGCGCCTGCGGCACGAACAGCGGCTGGCGCATCAGGCTCTTCCAGTCGCGCGGCGGCGGCTTGCCGTTGGCGAGGAACGGAAAGATGTCCTTCATCAGCATCATGCCGACGATCTCGTCGAGCGTCTCGCCGTGCACCGGCACGCGGCTGTGGCCGTGCTCGGCGAAGGCGGAGACCATCTCCTCCCAGGTCGCCGAGGCGGGGATGGCGACGATCTCGCCGCGCGGGATGGCGACGTCGTCGGCGTCGTGCTCGCTGAAGTGCAGGAGGTTGCGCAGCATCTGGCGCTCCAGCGGCGAAAGGTCGCCTTTCGCGCCGGCGCCGCCGTCCTCCTCATGCTCGTCGATCGCCTCTTCGAGCTGGGCGCGGAGCGACTGCTCGTCCTCGCCGCCGTCGAAGAACCTGCGGATGGCACGCCACAGCGTGCGCTTACTGTCCGGGTCTCCCGAAGCGGGATCGCCTGAACGGCCATTGTCGGCCATGATCTGTCTCTAACCCCTTGCTGGCGCCGCCATGTCTTCGGCGTCGCCATATGGGTCTTCGAGGCCCAGAAGGGCAAGCGCCTTTATCTCCAGCGCCTCCATCGCCGCCGCGTCGGCCGTCGAGGTCTCGTGATCGTGGCCGGCGAGGTGGAGCAGGCCGTGGACCACCAGATGCGCGGCGTGGTGGTCGAGCGGGACGCCTTTCTCCTCGGCCTCGCGCGCGCAAGTCTCCAGCGCCAGCGCGATGTCGCCGAGCAGTTCGGGCGGGCCGTCGGGCGCGAGGCCGAGCAGGTCGGCGCGCTCGAGCATCGGGAACGACAGCACGTTGGTCGGCTTGTCCTTGCCGCGCCATTCGCGGTTGAGCGCGTGGACTTCCGCGTCGTCGGCGAACAGCAGGCTGGCAGAGAGCCGCGCGTTGGCGAGCTCGGGCGCGACCTGCGCCACCGCGTCAGCTGCGCGCTGGGCGAGCTCGATCCAGTCGGTCGCGCCCGGCCAGGCGGCTTCTATAGAGATGTCGAGGTCCATCCAGTTTATCCAAACAAAAAAGCATCGTCATCCCCGCGAAAGCGGGGACCCAGCTGTTCTTCGTCCCGCGAACTCAGCCGCCCAAAATATCGAACAGGTCGTCCCATTCGGGATTCATGCTCTCGATCAATTCCATCTTCCAGTCGCGTCGCCACTTCTTGATCGCCTTCTCGCGCCTGATAGCGTCCTCGATGCGCTCATGGCGCTCCATGTAGACCAGGCGGATCAGTCCGTATTCCGCGCAGAACGCCGATCCGGTTCCTTCGCGATGCTGCGTCACGCGGGCGGGAAGGTTGGCCGTGACGCCGGTGTATATGGTTCCGCGGTAGCGGTTGCTCATCATGTAGATGTAGCCGCCGTAATCCAAGGTCGCGCCTTAGAAAAGCTGGGTCCCCGCTTTCGCGGGGATGACGGGATGTTTGTTGGCAGGATTACGAATCGCGCCCCTCATAGGCCTCGACGATGCGCCCGACGATGGGATGGCGCACCACGTCGGCGGCGCTGAAGCGGGTGACGGCGATGCCTTCCAGCCCTTCGAGTCGGCGCACCGCGTCGGCGAGGCCACTGAACGAGTCGCCGCCCGGGATGTCGACCTGCCTGGGATCGCCGCAGACCACCATGCGGCTGTTCTGGCCGAAGCGGGTGAGGAACATCTTCATCTGCGCGGGCGTGGTGTTCTGCGCTTCGTCGAGGATGACGAAGGCGTCGGCGAGCGTGCGGCCGCGCATGAAGGCGATCGGCGCGATCTCGATCTCGCCGCTGGCGATCCGCCGTTCGACCTGCTCGGGCGGCATGCAGTCGTTGAGCGCGTCGTAGAGCGGGCGGAGGTAGGGGTCGACCTTCTCTTTCATGTCGCCTGGCAGGAAGCCCAGCCGTTCGCCCGCCTCGACCGCCGGGCGCGACAGGATCAGCCGCTGGACGCTGCCGGTGATGAGCTGGCTGACCGCCTGCGCCACCGCGAGGTAGGTCTTGCCGGTGCCGGCCGGGCCGAGCGCGAAAATGATGTCCTCGCGTGCCAGCGCGTGCATGTATTCGATCTGCGTGCCCGAACGCGGGACGATCGTTTTCTTGCGCGTGCGGATCATCACCGGCGGCGCGTCGTGCGTGCCGGTGATGATGCCTTCGAGCGTCGGCTCGTTCGACATGGCGATCAGCGATTCGACCGCCCCGGCGTCGAGGTCCTGGCCCATCATCAGCCGCTGGTGCATGCCCCGAAGCACGTCGCGCGCGCGCGCCACCGACTCTTCGGAGCCCTCGATCTGGATGCGGTTGCCGCGCGCGGCGATATAGACGCCGAGCCGGTTTTCGATGTGGACGAGGTTGGCGTCGAACTGTCCGAACAGGGCTCCCAGGACCGCAGGCTCATCGAACTCCACCTCCGTCCGGGCGCGGTGGGGAGGTGCGTCGCGAAATTGCGCCACATTGTGGGCGCGAGCAGATTTGCGGGCCATGCGCTCCTTTCGAAAGGGCCGCCACGGCCCTGAGTCGAAAAGATAGGCGCGGCATGTTGCAGCACAAGGACGGGCGTGGCGGTTCCTGGTGGAAAACGTCCGGGTGTGGGGTCCGCGCAACGGTGGCGTGTCAGGAGCAGGGCGCCAGCGGGCTGCGGTCGAAGCCGATGCGCGCGAGCATGTCGTCCATCGCCTCGGCCAGTTCGTACTCGCTGAGGCGGCCGCTCGACATGTAGAGGCTGATCAGGCTGCGCGGGGTGACGAGGCCGGCGTAGCCGAACTGGCGGGGCCCGTCGTCATGGGCATCGTCGTGTCCGTAATAGGCGACGGCCTGGCCCCAGCTCTGCGGCGCGACGATCGGTTCATAGGCGGTGAAGCGCCGGCCAGCCACGGCCGCGGCGTCCACCTCGGCCTGGAGCCGCGTCCGCACCAGCTTGTCGGCCAGGAAGGCGAGGTCCTCCGCCCTGCTGTCGAGCGCGAGCGCCGAGAGCGTCATGACGATGTCGCGCGCGGCGTCGCGGAAGCGATAGTGCTCGGCGTCCTGGCGGGGCAGCGGCAGCCAGGGCGGGCCGAGATCGAGCGTGAAGTGGGGATCGTCGATCACCCCGGCATTGTCGCGCCGGGACGGGGCGGCGGCAATCGGAGATGGGGCCGTTATCGAGCGATCAGGCGCCCCGCTGCGCGGAGGCGCAGCTACATTCAGGCAAAAGCCAGCAGCTTACCGGCCAGCGAGTTGGGGCCGGCCTCGGTCAGTTCGACCGAGACGATGTCGCCGATGGTCACGTCGCCCTCGAAGTGGACCGACTGCAGCCAGGGCGACTTGCCGAGCCACTGGCCGGGCTGGCGGCCGCGGCGGTCGATCAGCACCTCGCAGCGCCGGCCGACGCTGGCCTGGTTGAACGCCAGGCTGCCGCGTTGCAGCGCGTCCTGCAGCCGCTGGAGGCGCTCGTCCATGACTGCGGGCGCGATCTGGTCGTCCATCGTCGCGGCGGGGGTGCCGGGGCGCGGGCTGTATTTGAAGCTGAAGGCCTGCGCGTAACCCACGGTATCGATGAGGTTCAGCGTCTCCTCGAACTCGGCCTCGGTCTCGCCGGGGAAGCCGACGATGAAGTCGCCCGATAGCGCGATGTCGGGCCGCACGGCGCGCACGCGCGCGAGCACATCGAGATAGCTCGCCGTGGTGTGGCTGCGGTTCATCGCCTTGAGCACGCGGTCGCTGCCCGATTGCACCGGCAGGTGGAGGAACGGCATCAGCTTGGCGATCTCGCCATGCGCGGCGATCAGTCCCTCGGTCATGTCGTTGGGGTGGCTGGTGGTGTAGCGGATGCGGACGAGATCGGGCAGCTTCGCCAGTTCGCGGGCGAGCCCGTCGAGGCCGACGCCGCGACCCTTCGCGTCCTCGCCCGTCCAGGCGTTGACGTTCTGGCCGAGCAGCGTGATCTCCTTGGCGCCGGCTTCGACCAGTCTCTGCGCTTCCTCGATCAGGTCCTTGAACGGACGCGAGATTTCCGCGCCGCGCGTATAGGGGACCACGCAATAGGTGCAAAACTTGTCGCAGCCTTCCTGCACCGTCAGGAAGGCGCTGGGGCCGGAGCGGCGGCGTTTGGGCAGGGCGTCGAACTTGGTCTCGGCCGGCATGTCGGTGTCGGTGACGCGCTTGCCCGCCTGGGCCTCGACCAGCATCTCGGGAAGGCGGTGGTAGGCCTGCGGCCCCACGACCATCCGCACCGAAGGCGCGCGCGCCATGATCTCCTCGCCCTCTGCCTGCGCGACACAGCCGGCCACGGCGATCAGCGGGCTCGATCCGTCGTCGCGGCGCAGGCGGCCGATGTCGGAATAGACCTTCTCCGCCGCCTTCTCGCGAATGTGGCAGGTGTTGAGCACGACGAGGTCTGCCTCCGCGCCTTCGGCGGCGGGCGCCAACCCCTGCGCGGCGAGCAGCTCGGCCATGCGCTCGCCATCATAGACGTTCATCTGGCAGCCGAAGCTCTTGACCTTGTAGGTCTGCGGGGGCGGGGTGGGGCGCATCAGCGGGGGCCGATAGCGCAATTGTCGCGATTTGGACAGGGGTGGCGGAACTTCGCGAAACTTCACCCTGGCGAGCATAGGCGGCGAGTTTCGGCAGGCGCCAGCCAGGCGCTCGGCGCTAAATTGCCACGATGCGGCTCGACCGCCGTCCGCCCGGGCTAGCAACGACAGCCGCGGCGCCGCATTCCGCCGTCATGGAGACTTTCTGCATCACGATCGACGACGGCCGGGCGCCGCAAAAGTACGAAATGGCACTGCCCAGCGTTCAGGCTGCGCAGCGGGAGCTCACGCGCATTTTTGGGGAAATGATCAGCAATGGCGTCGATGAATTCTGGGCGACCAAGAACTGGCGGATCAGCGTGAGCAAGGCGGGAATGCCGTTGTTCGTGCTACGGGCGTCGGCGCTCGAGCTCAGCGGTCCCGTGGAAGCGTTCCAGTAGATTTCCCAGCGCCGTGCGTTGGACGCGGAAGAAGAGGTGCGGCGACTGGCCGGCCCCAAGCGTCCGCAGTTTCTTTCCTTGCGCAAACCCGCTAGGCGCGCGGCCATGTCCGAGACCACGACCCTCTACACCGCCTTCGCCGGGCACCTGAACGCCGCGCTCGATGCGCTGGAAGCCGCGGGCACGCTGCCCGCCGGGCTCAAGCGCGCCGCGATCACCGTCGAGCCGCCGCGCGATGCCAGCCACGGCGATCTCGCCACCAACGCCGCGATGGTGTTGGCCAAGCCCGCCGGCCTGAACCCGCGCGCGCTGGCAGAAGCGCTGGTGGCCGAGCTTGCGAAGCTGGACCAAGTGACCAGCGCCGCAATCGCCGGGCCGGGCTTCATCAACTTGCGCCTGTCGGACCAGACCTGGCTCGACGAGCTGCGCGCGCTGGCAGCGCTCGGGGCCGATTACGGCCGCTCGCACGCGGGCGGCGGCAGCACGGTCAACGTCGAGTACGTCTCGGCCAACCCGACCGGGCCGATGCACATGGGCCATTGCCGTGGCGCGGTGGTGGGCGATGCGCTGGCGGCGCTGCTCGAGTTCGCCGGTCATAAGGTCATCCGCGAATACTACGTCAACGACGCCGGCGCGCAGGTCGACGTGCTCGCTCGCTCGGCGCATGTCCGTTACCGCGAAGCGCTCGGCGAGGAGGTGGGCGAGATTCCCGAGGGGCTCTATCCGGGCGATTACCTCGTCCCGCTGGGCCAGGCGCTCGCCGCCGAATTCGGCGACGCGCTGGTGAGCGCGCCCGAATCGGAGTGGCTCGCGCCGTTCCGCACCCGCGCGGTCGCGGCGATGCTGGTGATGATCAAGGCGGACCTCGCGCTGCTGGGCATCCACCACGATCTGTTCTCGTCCGAGGCCGAGCTGCAGGCCGCCGGCAAGCCGGCCGAGGCCGAGGCCTGGCTGCGCGCGCGAGATTTGGTCTATGACGGCGTGCTCGAAGCGCCCAAGGGCAAGACGCCCGAGGACTGGGAGCTGGTGGCGTTGCCGCTGTTCCGTTCGACCCAATTCGGCGACGATCAGGACCGGCCGATCAAGAAGAGCGACGGCACCTGGACTTACTTCGGCGCCGACCTCGCCTATCACTTCCAGAAGGCCCAGAGCGCCGACGCGCTCGTCGATATCTGGGGCGCCGATCACGCCGGCACCGTCAAGCGGATCAAGGCGGCGGTCGCGGCGATGACCGGGGCGGATGGCGCAGCCACGCCGTTCGAGGTCAAGCTGGTGCAGATGGTCCAGCTCCTGCGCAATGGCGAGCCGGTGAAGATGTCGAAGCGCGCGGGCACGTTCGTGACGCTGGCCGACGTCGTGCGCGAAGTCGGCAAGGACGTCGTGCGGTTTACCATGCTGACGCGCAAGCCCGAGGCGCAGATGGACTTCGACTTCGCCAAGGTGGTCGAGGCCTCGAAGGACAACCCCGTGTTCTACGTGCAGTATGCCCACGCGCGCATCCGCTCGACGCTGCGCAAGGCGGCGGCCGAAGGGCTGGGCCCCGATGACGGCGCGCTGGAGCGGCTCGGCGCCGAAGAGCTCGAGCTCGTGAAGCTCGCCGCGCAGTTCCCCCGGCTGATCGAAGCGGCCGCCGCCGCGCGCGAGCCGCACCGCGTCGCGTTCTTCCTCCAGGACCTCGCCGCGGCATTCCACGCCTATTGGAACGTGGGCAACGATCGGCCCGACAAGCGTTTCATTGTGGCGCAGGACGCCGAAGTGACCGGCGCGAGGCTTTATCTCGCCACGCAGATCGGGCAGCTTGTCCGCAATGGCCTCGCGCTGTTGGGCGTCGAGGCGGTCGAGGAGATGTAGGCATGGGGGCCGACTTCAACGATAACGAGACGGACAACGGGGCCGGCAAGGAAAATGGCGAGCCCGCTTCCGAGAGCCACGCGCCCGAGGAGCAGGCGGCTATCGACGCGTCCGACGCCGATGCGACTGACTCCGGCCGGCTCGACCTCAAGGATAGCGACGAGCGCTTGCCCTGGCTGGAATCCGACGGTGACGACGACGACGAGGCCGATGGCAACGGCGGCCGCGCGTTGGGCTTCGTGCTCGGCGGCGTGCTGTCGCTGGCGCTCATCGTCGGCGGGATCTGGTGGGCCAGCCACCCGTCCGACAAGACCGAGCAGGTCGCCGCCGGCGGCGTGATCAAGGCGCCGGCGGAACCCTACAAGCAGGCGCCCAAGGATCCGGGCGGCAAGACGTTCGCCGGCACCGGGGATTCGAGCTTCGCCGTCTCCGAAGGCCAGACCCGCCCGGCGCGGCTCGGTCAGGCTTCGCCCGCGGCCAAGCCCACGCCCGCCGCGCAGCCTTCGGGCGCACAGGCCTCGGGCGGACGGGCCTCGGGCGCACAGGCCGCGGCGCCGGTTTCGGGCGTCGGCGTGCAGATCGCCGCCTATTCGAACGAGGCGCAGGCCAAGGCGGGCTGGGACCGCCTGTCGCAGCAGTACGAAGCGCTCAAGGGCGTCCCGCACCGCATCCAGGA
>DASVMK010000172.1:0-12197 GCA_036384395.1 Novosphingobium sp. | reverse complement strand
GCAGGCGATTTCGCTGGACAAGCTGAACGAAATCGGCAAGGGCGCGCCCCTTGAGAACGTACTCTTGCCGCTGGAGGCAGGGCTGGTCGACATCCCGGCTCTTGACCTCGGTCCGGAACAGGCAAGCATGGTCCGACAGGGCCGGGTTCTGACCGGACTAGCCTTGGACGACGGGCTTTACTGGGTGCGACATGGCCGTGTGCCGATCGCGCTGGCAGAGCTTTCAGGCGGCAGCCTGACGGTCGCGCGGGGCTTCAATCTTCCCGATGTCGCGGAGTGAATGATATGTCGGTTACCGCCGAGAAGAAGCAGGAAATCATCCAGGACAACGCCCGCGCGAAGGGCGATACCGGTTCGCCGGAAGTACAGGTCGCGATCCTGACGAGCCGCATCGTCACGCTGACCGAGCACTTCAAGGCGCACCACAAGGACAACCACTCGCGCCGCGGCCTGCTGGTGATGGTGAACAAGCGCCGCAGTCTTCTGGACTATCTGAAGCGCAAGGATGTGGACCGCTACAACGCGCTCATCCAGAAGCTCGGTCTGCGTAAGTGACCTGATCGTTCGGCCCGCTTCGGCGGGCCGTTTACGTATCGGGTCATCCCCGCGAAGGCGGGGATCCATCGGGCAGAAAAGCGCCTGTTGGACAGATGGATCCCCGCCGCCCGATGGGCGGTTTATCCTGAGCGCCTGCCCTGGCAGGCAGTCGAAGGGCGGGGATGACGAAAGAGGGTTGCAACAGAACCCTCCGATATCGGGGCGAGAGGATCGCAATCCGGCATCCTCCGCCACAAATGGGGCCAGAAAGCCCCGCACCGGACCGGGACGGTACACCCGGCAGAAACCCCGTCAGCAATCTGGCTGGCGGGCTGAAGGAAAAACCCAATGTTCGACGTCAAAACCGTATCGATGGAGTGGGGCGGAAAGACCCTCACTCTGGAAACCGGCCGCGTGGCCCGTCAGGCTGACGGCGCGGTCCTCGCCACTTATGGCGAAACTGTCGTGCTCTGCGCCGTCACGGCCGCCAAGAGCGTCAAGGAAGGGCAGGACTTCTTCCCGCTGACCGTCCACTACCAGGAAAAGTTCTTTGCCGCCGGGCGCATCCCGGGTGGCTTCTTCAAGCGTGAACGCGGCGCGACGGAAAAGGAAACGCTGGTTTCCCGCCTGATCGACCGCCCGGTCCGTCCGCTGTTCCCCGAAGGCTTCTACAACGAGATCAACGTCATCGCCCAGGTTTTGAGCTATGACGGTGAAGTCGAGCCCGACATCCTGGCGATGATCGCCGCCTCGGCCGCGCTGACCATCTCGGGCGTGCCCTTCATGGGCCCGATCGGCGCCGCGCGCGTCGGCCATGTCGATGGTGAATACACACTCAACCCGCGCCAGGACGTCGCCGCCGCCGGCGATCTCGATCTGGTCGTGGCCGCCACCGGCAACGCCGTGATGATGGTCGAATCGCAAGCCCGCGAGCTTGACGAGCAGGTCATGCTCGGCGCCGTCCTCTTCGCGCACGAAGAGTGCAAGAAGGTTTGCAACCTGATCATCGATCTGGCCGAGAAGGCCGCCAAGGATCCGTGGGAGATCAAGACCTCCGACAACACCGCGATGAAGGCCGAGATCAAGAAGCTGATCGGCGCCGACGTCGCCAAGGCTTATGGCACGACCGACAAGTCGGCCCGCCGCGAGGCGCTGGAAGTCGCCCGCGACAAGGTCAAGGCGCACTATGCCGATCAGGACGGCCAGACCGTCATGACCGCGATCAAGCTGACCAAGAAGGTCGAGGCCGATGTCGTCCGCGGCGCCATCCTCAAGGACGGCAAGCGCATCGACGGCCGCACCACCACGCAGGTCCGCCCGATCGAATCGATGGTCGGCTTCCTGCCGCGCACCCACGGTTCGGCGCTGTTCACCCGCGGTGAGACGCAGGCGATCTGCACCACCACGCTGGGCACCAAGGACAGCGAGCAGATGATCGACGGGCTGGAGGGTCTCTCCTACTCGAACTTCATGCTGCACTATAACTTCCCGCCCTACTCGGTCGGCGAAGTGGGCCGCTTCGGCGCTCCGTCGCGTCGCGACACCGGCCACGGCAAGCTCGCCTGGCGCGCGCTGCAGGCGGTGCTGCCGACCAAGGACGAGTTCCCCTACACGATCCGTGTCGTCTCGGACATCACCGAGTCCAACGGTTCGTCGTCGATGGCCACCGTCTGCGGCGGCTCGCTGTCGATGATGGATGCGGGTGTGCCGCTGAAGCGCCCGGTCTCGGGCATCGCGATGGGCCTGATCCTGGAAGGCGACGAGTTCACCGTGCTGTCCGACATCCTCGGCGACGAGGATCACCTCGGCGACATGGACTTCAAGGTGGCCGGCACGTCCGAAGGCATCACCACGATGCAGATGGACATCAAGGTCGCGGGCATCACCCGCGAAATCTTCGAGGCCGCGCTCAACCAGGCCAAGGACGGCCGCGCTCACATCCTGGGTGAGATGCAGAAGGCGCTGGGCACGGCCCGCACCGAGCTGTCGGCACACGCCCCGCGCATCGAGACGCTGCAGATCGACAAGTCGAAGATCCGCGAAGTCATCGGCACCGGCGGCAAGGTGATCCGCGAGATCGTCGCCGAGACCGGCGCCAAGGTCGACATCGACGACGAGGGCCTGATCAAGATCAGCTCGTCCGACCTGAACCAGATCGAAGCTGCCCGCGCGTGGATCCTCGGCATCGTCGAGGAAGCCGAGGTCGGCAAGATCTACGACGGCAAGGTCGTCAACATCGTCGATTTCGGCGCCTTCGTGAACTTCATGGGTGGCAAGGACGGTCTCGTCCACGTCTCCGAGATGAAGAACGAGCGTGTCGAAAAGCCGACAGACGTCGTGTCGGAAGGCCAGGCCGTGAAGGTCAAGGTCCTCGAGATCGACAACCGTGGCAAGGTCCGCCTGTCGATGCGCGTCGTCGATCAGGAAACCGGCGAAGAGCTCGAAGACACCCGTCCGCCTCGCGAGCCGCGCGGCGATCGTCCGGGCGGTGACCGTGGCGACCGCCGTGGTCCGCGCGGTGGCGGCGGTGGCCGCGATCGCGGTCCCCGTCGCGATGGCGACCGTGACCGTGGCCCGCGCCGCGAGCGCGAGGATGCCGGTGGCGATCCCGATCATATGCCGGCTTTCCTGAAGTCGGACGACTGATCCTCGGAACTGCTGAAACGGGAAAGGGCCGCGAGCAATCGCGGCCCTTTCTCTTTCGTGCCTTGAAGATGGCGCGACCGCGCAAATATCCCAGGGATGTACGCTTCGCCCCGCGAGCGGATCGCTTCGGCGCTGGCAGCTTTCCTCGTGGTGCTGCTCACCGCCGCCGCGCTGGTCCTCGGCCTTCGCGCCGAGACGCTGGCGCGTGTGCCGGGGGCGCTGGTCTCAATCTTTACCGCGCCGGTAGCCAAGCCGGAGGTCAAGCCGCCGCGCAAGGTGAGCGCCGCGCCGCGCCCCTCTGCCAAGGGCGATCCTTCGCCGCGCAACTTGCGCAACAAGGCGACGCAGGTGATCGCGCCGCCGATCGTCCCGCTGGCCTCGCCGCCGCCTTTCGTCGCCGCGCCCAAGGCCAACGTGGGCGATGCCGCATCGAGCGGCGCTTCGGACCTTCCGGGGCCGGGTCAGGGCGCGGGCGGGCTGGGTGAGGGCTTCGGCGGTGAAGGTGAGGGCGGCGATGGCGGCGGTGACGGTGGCGGTGCGGTCAAAGGCCCGCGGCAGATCCGGGGGAAGCTGTCGTTCAAGGACATGCCCCAGGGGCTCCTCGCGGAAGGCATGACCGCCTCGGTCGGCGTGCGCTACACGGTCGATGCGGATGGGCGGGTCACCGGTTGCCGGGCCGATATCCCCAGCGGCTACCCGGCGCTCGATGCGTTGACTTGCCGGTTGATCGAGGCACGCTTCGTCTTCCGTCCGGCGCGCAACCGCGCAGGCCGTCCGGTGCGTTCGGTCATCGTCGAGCGGCATAGCTGGTTCGTCAAGCCACGCGAGGAATGACGCCGCGGAGATGGCGGTTTTCGCTTGCCAAGCCCCTCTGGCATCTGGAAATTCGCGCCGCTCGGTCCAGAGGGGAGTTGGCATATGAGGCGTCTCGTCCTGCCCGCCGTGGCGACACTGCTGGCCCTGTCCGTCTCGGGCCCGGTGGGCGCGAGCGGCGACTATGGCTGCTACCCCGCCTGGAAGCTGCCGAGCCGCGACTTCGACTGCGCCGACCGGGCAGTGCTGTCGCCGGGCAACGACAGCCGGGTCAACCTGTTCTACCTGCTGCGCGACCGGCAGGGCCTCGGGTCCACCGGGGCGAAGCGGCCGACCGATAGCTGGAACGACGGCTTCTACGGCTCGGCGTTCTTCGATTGGCGCCAGTTGCGCGGCACCTTCTACCCGGCGGTCGCCACGGACGAGGCGGACGGCGACTATGCCGGTTCGCGCTGCGTCAGCCTCGCCTCGGGCGGTCAGGCCTTCGCTGCCGCGATGACCGCGAACGCGAAGCTGTCCGCCTGGGAGCGCGAGCAGTTGCTGATGGCGCGCGGGGGGCTGGTCCGCCGCTGCCAGGCGACCGGCGCCGAGGCCACCGGCTGGCCCGCCAACGTCAAGAGCGCGCCGGGACGCGAGTTTCTCGGCTATCTCCAGGCGGCCGACGCCTTTTACGGCGAGCAGTGGGACGCGGCCCGGCAGGGCTTCGCCACCTTGCGCAGCGCACGCGATCCCTGGGTGGCGGAGACTGCGGCCTATATGCTCGGCCGAACCGAGCTCAATGCCGCGCAGGCCGCGGCGTTCGACGAATACGGTTCCTTCGCCGGCCCGGCCAAGGTCGATACGGCGGCGCTGGCGCGCGCCTCGGCGGGCTTCCAGGATTACCTGAAGCGTTACGCCAGGGGGCGTTATGCGGCCTCGGCCGGCGGGCTGCGCCGCCGCACCCTGTGGCTGGCCGGCGACGCCGCCGCCTTGTCGCGCGAGTACGAGCGGCTGCTGGCCGCGACCCCCGGCGGGCAGAAAGGTGCGGCCGATCTGGTAGAAGAGATCGACAACAAGCTGCTGATCGCCGCGCGCGGGCCGGACGGCCTCGACGGGCCGCTGCTGCTCGCCACGCTCGACCTGATGATGATGCGCTCCGCCGAAGGCTCGGAGCGGCCGGTGATCACCGCCGCGCAGATCGCGGCGCAGGAAAGCCGCTTCGTCGGGCGCGCGGACTTGTTCGGCTTCGTGACCGCCAGCCACGCCTACTACGTCGCGGGCGACATGCGCCGCGTGCTCCAGCTCATCCCCGACGCGGCGCGGCAGCCGCGCTTCTCCGCGTTGGAGTTTAGCCGCCAGGCGCTGCGCGGCATGGCGCTGGCGGGCTTGCGCGACCGCAACGAGGCGGGCTTCTGGCGCGAGATGCTGGGCGGCGTCGATCCGCTCTATCAGCGGCCGATCGTCGAGCTGGCGCTGGCGCAGAACTGGGAGCGCGGCGGCAAGCTGCGCGAGGTCTTCGCGCCGGGCTCGCCGATCACTGATGCGGGCATTCGCGAGATACTGCTGATCCAGGTCGCCGACGCGGCGCTGCTGCGCGCGCAGGCCAGGGCGGCGCAGGCGCCGCGGCACGAGCGCGACGTGGCGCTGTTCACGCTGCTCTACAAGCAGCTTTCGCGCGGCGACTACGCCGGCTTTCTCGGTGACTATGCGCTGCTGCGGAGCGATGCCAAGGCCGAGGGAGGGCTGTGGAACCTGCGCCAGCAAGAGGATGTGCCGGTCGGCCTGTTCCGCGCGGGCACCTGGTCCGACGGCTATGCCTGCCCGGCGCTGCGCACCACCGTGCAGGCGCTGGCGCGCAACCCTCGCGACGTGAAGGCGCGGCTGTGCCTCGGGGACTTCTACCGTCTCAACGGCTTCGACGACTACGGCGCCGACGGCAGCGCTCCCAAGCCCGACGAGCTCGGCGGCACACCGACGCGCTTCGCCGGGCGGCCGGTCCCGCGCGCGGCGCTCTATGCCGATATCATCGCCGATGCCGCCGCCCCGGCGGGCGACAAGGCCTATGCGCTCTACCGCGCGGTCAACTGCTATGCGCCCAACGGCAACAACGCCTGCGGCGGCGCGGACGTGCCGCAGAGTCAGCGCCGCGCATGGTTCCAGCGGTTGAAGACCGACCACGCGGCAAGCCCCTGGGCGCAGAAGCTGCGCTACTATTGGTGAAGCGCGCGAGAGCGCTGCTGCCGTTTGCCGCCGCACTGCTGCTCGGCAGTTGCGGCGAGCGCGCGGCGCAGCGCGTCGATCCGCAGGACCACCAGGCCTTCTTCCTCTGGGCCGGCGTGCGCCCGCCCGCCGTGCTGGCGCGGGCCAAGACGATCTATATCCTCTCGGGCGAAGTGCGGGTGGACGATCCGGCGCGCCTGATCCCGCTGCGGCCGCAGGCGCCGCACGTCGCGCATGCCGAGGTCTGGCTGACGGTGCGGGCCGAGCGGCTCGATTGGGACGAGGGCGTCTATCGCCAGATCGGGCGCGAGCTCGATCGCTGGCGGGCGGCGGGGTCCCGCGTCGTCGGCCTCCAGATCGATTTCGATGCCCGCACGCGCGGGCTCGATCGCTACGCGGCGTTTCTCGCCGACCTCCGCCGACGCCTGCCGAGGCATTACCGCCTGTCGATCACCGGGCTGCTGGACTGGAGCGCGGGCGGCGATCCGGCGGCGCTCGCCAGCTTGCACTGGCTGGTCGATGAAGTCGTGATCCAGACCTACCAAGGCCGGCGGACGATTCCCGGCTACGAGCGCTACATGGCCTCGCTCACGCGGCTGCCGTTGCCGTACCGCGTCGCCCTGGTCGAGCGCGGCGCTTGGGGGGCGCCGTCCGCGCTCGCTCGCGATCCCGAGTTCCGCGGCTATGTGGTCTTTCTCCTACCCGATTCGGATAGATCTAAGTAAATGATGAAAGCAATGTTTGAGGGTAAATTTATATTAATCATTATATATCCTGAAATATCGGCGGCAAGTCGGTTAATTTCAGGATAACGGTAAAATTTACTTGGCGCGAAAATCCAATTTTATTTCTGTAAACCGCCCTATCAGAGGGTTGCCCGCACGAATTTCGGGCCAAGCAAATAGTCTCGGTCGCTCGACCCTGCGGGAAGTTCGCTTTCCGCAGCGGATCAATATGCCCTGGTTTGGGGCGAAACGGATGCTGCCGGGACGATCGCTTCATCGCTCACGCTTTGGGGAGGGAGAGGTCTTGTCCGGCCGCCACGACAGGAAAGGACCGGATCAATGCCGCAATTCGACATCGCCGAAGTGCAAAAGAAGATCGTCTCGAACCATGCCGGTTGGCAGGCGCGGGCGAACGCGATCACCCAGCTCAGCGACCAGGAGCGCAAGAAGATGCTGGGGGTGGAGATCGATCCCGCCGAGCTCAAGCGCGTCATGGCAGCGGCCAAGCCGGCGGCTGCTGCCGCGGCTTCCGCTCCGGGTTTCGCGGCTGCGGTCGACTGGCGCAACCGCAACGGCAACCACGTCACCCCGCCCAAGGACCAGGGCGGCTGCGGCTCGTGCGTCAGCTTCTGCACCACGGGCTTGACCGAGAGCATGGCCTCGATCGAGAAAGGCCAGCGGCTCGACCTCTCAGAGGCCGACCTGCATTTCTGCTCGAGCCACGGCGCCAGTTGCAGCGGCTGGTGGCCCGACCAGGCGCTGGGCCAGATCAAGAGTCGCGGCATCGTCGACGAGGGGGCGTTCCCCTATAGCTCGGCCTTCACCGGAGCGGGCGGCGCGCCAGTGTGCAAGAACGTGCCCGATCGCGCTGCGCGCGCGGTCAAGATCAGCAACTTCGGGGCGCTCGCCAGCGCCGCGGACCGCAAGAACCACCTGACCAACGTCGGCCCGGTCTCAGCCGTGCTCGAGGTCTATAACGACTTCTTCGCCTATGGCAGCGGCGTCTATCGCCACGTCAGCGGCGCGCTGGCCGGGCTGCATTGCGTGCTGGTGATCGGCTACTCCGAGGCCGACCAGTGCTGGATCTGCAAGAACAGCTGGGGCGCGGGCTGGGGTGACGGCGGCTACTTCCGCATCGCCTATGGCCAGTGCGGCATCGACACGACTTATCCGTTCCACTGGGCGACCGGCGTCAAGCTGCCGGGCGGGCAATGGTCGGGGTGGGAAGACCTCGGCGGCCTCATCACCTCGCGGCCGCAGGCGGTGTCGTGGGCCAGCAACCGCATCGACGTCTTCGCGCGCGGGCTTGATTCCGCCTGCTGGCACCGCTGGTGGGATGGCAGCGCCTGGCGCGGCTGGGAGAGCCTGGGTGGCCAGATCCACGGCGCACCGGCCGCGTCGTCCTGGGGTAACGGCCGGCTCGACATCTTCGGCGTCGGGCTCGACCACAAGCTTTACCACAAGTGGTTCCAGGGCGGCTGGTCGGGCTGGGAGAGCCTCGGCGGCTTCCTGACTTCGGAGCCCGCCGCGGTATCGTGGGGGCCAAACCGCATCGATGTCTTCGCGCGCGGCGGCGACAACGCGATGTGGCACTTGTGGTGGGACGGCAGCGCCTGGCGCGGCTGGGAGAACCTGGGCGGCTCGATCTCCTCGGCGCCGGCGGTGGCCTCGTGGAGCGGCAACCGGCTCGACTGCTTCGCCCGCGGGCTCGACAGCCAGCTCTGGCACAAATGGTGGGACGGCACGCGCTGGAACGGCTGGGAAGCCCTGGGCGGCGTGCTGACCGATGCGCCGGCCGCCGAAAGCTGGGGGCCGAACCGGATCGATGTGTTCTATCCGGGACAGAACCACCACATGTGGCACAAGTGGTGGGACGGCACCCGCTGGAGCGGCGAGGAGGACCTGGGCGGCGTGCTCGGTTCGGGCGTCGGCGCCTCGTCCTGGGCGCCCAAGCGGCTCGACACCTTCGTCATGGGCACCGACAGCCATATGTATCACAAGTGGTTCGCCTGATACGGTGAGCCGGGCACGCAGGAGACCGTCATGATCGAAAGCGCCGTGGAATTGCCGGCCCAAACGGGCAAGACGGTCCTCCTGCGGCTCGAGCGGCAGGGCGTCGGGGGCTACCTCTGGTCGATCGGCCAGTTGCCCCCGGCGCTCGGCCTTGCCGGCGAGCGTCAGGAGGCGGAGCCGGGCGCGGATGTCGGGGGCGGGGTGGCGCTGGTCGTCGAGCTGATCGCCGATGCGCCCGGCCGCCACGCCTTCACGTGCGAGTTGCGCCGTCCCTGGGGGGCACGCGACATTGCCGAGCGGCGGACGGTGACGGTCGCCGTGTCGTAGCGCTGCTGTCGGATCTTCGGCGCGTCAGCCCTTCAGGCGAGGCCTGCCGATGAAGTCCACTTTGCCGAGCGGCAGGCCTTGGTTGCGCAGGATCGCGTAAGCGGTGGTGGCGTGGAAATAGAAATTGGGCAGAGCGAACGACAGCAGGAAATCCCGCACGGTGAAGTCCATCCGCCGGGTGCCGAACTCGAAGCGCATATCACGCTCGGCGATTACGGCGAGCTGCTCCGGGTCGGTGGCTTCGAGCTTGGTTTGCGCCTCGGCGAGCAACGCTCGCAATGCGGCGAACGAGGTTGGCGGCGGCGTCAGGTCGGGGCTGAACAAGCCGACGCCGATGGCCTCTATCGCTCCCGCCGAATGGGTGGCGCAGAGCGCGATCTGCTTGGCCAGCGGCCACATGTCCTCGGCCAGCCGCGCGTCGAGCAGCGTGGCCTCGGGCAGCTCTTGTGTGCCGCAGAGGTCCTCGGCCTTGGTCGCCAGGCCGGAGACAGCGGGGAGGATCTGCAGGAACGTGCCGACCGAGGCGGTGTGTAGTATGCTCATGTTGGATCTTCCCGATTTAAGCTGCGCTTATCGCACCCGAGGGCCGCCATAAGGCAGCGGCGGAGGGGGGCGGCGGGCGCCGCGCGGAAGCTGCGCCTGATAGGCGCGGCCGCAATGCTCGACGCAATAGGGGAACCCGGGGTTCACCTTCTCGCCGCAGAAATGGAAGTCCGGCTCGCCCGGATGGCCCATCGGCCAGCGGCAGATGCGATCGTTGAGGTCGAGCAGGCTGGTCTTGTCGGCGATCTCCGGGCTTGGCTTGGCCGGCACCAGGCGGCGCGGCGGCGCGGGTGGGATCGGCGCCTGCTGGTCGCCCGGGCCCTGGCGCAGGAAGCCGCCGGGACCGACCGAGACGATGCGCGGCTGCGGCTTGGCCGGCTGTGCGGGGGCAGCGCCCGTACCGGCAGGGGCGCCGGCGGCTGGCGCGGCGGCGGCCTGAACGGGCGGCGCGGCCGGACGCGGCGCGACCGGCGCGGCGGCGCGCGGCGGCTGCGCGGTGCGCGCAGCCGCTTCGGCGGGAGGCTTGGGCTTGGCCGGGGCGGGCGCCGGCGCGGCGGTCGGCTTCTCGTTCGCCTTGACCGGCGAGGGGCGGGCCTTCAGCCCCAGGCGATGCGCCTTGCCGATGACGGCGTTGCGGCTGACGCCGCCCAGCTCGTCGGCGATCTGGCTGGCGGTGGCGCCGCCTTCCCACATCTTGGTCAGCTTCTCGATGCGTTCGTCGGTCCAGCTCATTTACGCTTCCAATACTCCGGCGCGCGAATCGCACGAAATCTGCGGGCGCCGCTTGCCAGCCCAAAGGGCACCCGATAGTCGCCGTGGCATGGCCGATCAACCCCGCACGACCGCTTCGGAAATGCCCCTCGGGCACCATTCCTTCCCGATCAAGGGGGAGCCCGTGATCCATCGGGTGAACCGGATCGGGCTGTGGACGCTCTATATGAAAGAGGTGCGCCGCTTCTTCAAGGTGCAGACCCAGACGATATGGGCGCCGGCGATCACCACGATGCTGTTCCTGGTGATCTTCTCGGTGGCGATGGGGCGGGGCGGGCGCGTCGTTCTCGGCGTCAACTTCGCCACTTTCGTCGCGCCCGGCCTGATCGCGATGGGCATGATGCAGAACGCCTTCGCCAACGCCAGTTTCTCGTTCCTGGCGGGCAAGCTCCAGGGCACCATCGTCGACTTCCTGATGCCCCCGCTGACCGAGGTCGAGCTGATGATCGGCATGATCGGCGCCGCGGTGACGCGCGCGGTGCTGGTCGGCCTGGCCCTCACGGGCGCGATGCTGCTCTGGCCGGGGGTGAGCCTGGCGGTGGCGCATCCCTGGGCGGTTTTGTGGTTCGGCCTGATGGGGTCGGTGTTCCTGGCGCTGCTTGGCCTGCTGTCGTCGATCTGGGCCGAGAAGTTCGATCACAACGCCGCCGTGACCAATTTCGTCATCGCGCCGCTGTCGCTGCTGTCGGGCACGTTCTACGTGATCGACAACCTCTCGCCGCTGTTCCAGGCGATCAGCCGGGCGAACCCGTTCTTCTACGTGATCTCGGGCTTCCGCTTCGGCTTCCTCGGCCGCAGCGACATCGGCAGCACCAACCTGGCGGTGCTGCACAGCGCGATCGGTCTGGGCGCGGTCAACCTCGTGCTGGCGCTGGCGACGTATGCAGTGCTGCGTTCGGGCTGGAAGCTGCGAAGCTGAAAGCCGCGGCCACGCCGCCCGGGCGGCTCAGTGCGTCAGGCCGCGGCGAAGACGATAGCGGCCATCGGCGAAGTCCTCGAACAGTTCGGCGACCGAGGGGTGGTCGACCGGGCCGGCGTCCGCGTCGGCGGTGAGGTTCTGCTGGCTGACGTAGGCGACATAGCTCGATTCCTCGTTTTCGGCGAGGAGGTGGTAGTAGGGCTGATCGCGTCGGGGCCGAAGGTCCTGTGGGATCGATTCGTACCATTCCTCGCTGTTGGCGAAGACAGGGTCGATATCGAACACCACGCCGCGGAAATCGTGGAGCCGGTGGCGCACGACATCGCCGATGTCGAACCGCGCCCGCGTCTTGAGCGGGGCATCGACCAGCCGGCCGGCCTGCGGCGAAAAGAAGCTCGCGCGTTCCCGGTCCTGCGTTTTTGCCCGGCCCGGCATATTTGCGGTGTCGCGAATTTCGGTCATCGCCCGAATATAAGCCTCTGCGGCGCACCTACAAGCGAGCGGCCCGCCCGCATTCCCGATTTTGCACATCTTTAGGGCTTGGCAGCACCCGGGCTTTGAGCTAACCGCCGCGCTCTTCGACCAAAAGGCCATCCGGCCACTGAGCGCTTCGCGGAGAGGTGGCAGAGAGGTCGAATGCACCGCACTCGAAATGCGGCATACGGGCAACCGTATCGTGGGTTCGAATCCCACCCTCTCCGCCA
>DASVMK010000171.1:0-10470 GCA_036384395.1 Novosphingobium sp. | reverse complement strand
GCGCCACCGCGATCTTCGCCGTGGGATCGTTTCTAGGATCCGGCATCGCGTTCCTCGTCGGCGGAACGATCATTTCCGCGGTGAACGTCGCCGAGGGCGTGACGGTTTTCGACGTGGCCCTGCGTCCCTGGCAGTTCGTGTCGTGATCCTCGACCAGCTGGCCAACATCGTCGGCAAGCCCAACGTGGTGCCGCCGGCCGAGGTCGAACAGCGCTATCTTGTCGATGAGACCGGTGGACGCGCTGGCACTGTGACGGGCCTGGTCCGTCCGGCCAGCACGGAGGAAGTCAGCCAGGTTCTCAAGCTATGTCTCGCCCTCGGGCAGAAGGTCGTGGTGCAGGGCGGGCGGACCGGCATGGCGCGCGGCGCGCTCCCCGGTGACGGCGAGCTGATCCTCTCGCTTGAGCGGATGACGGCGATCGAAGATGTCGACACGGTGGGTGGGACCATGACGGTTGGGGCAGGGTGCCTGCTGGTTGCCGCCCAGCAGGCGGCGAGCGATGCGCAATGGCGTCTCACGGTCGACACCGGCGCGCGCGGCAGTTGTACCATCGGTGGGATGATCGCAACGAATGCAGGCGGTCATGAAGTTCTACGCTACGGCATGATACGCGAACAGGTCTTGGGACTTGAGGTCGTGTTGGCGGATGGGACCATCGTCTCGGCCATGAACCGGATGCTTAAGAACAACAGCGGCTACGATGTGAAGCATCTGTTCATTGGATCCGAAGGCACGCTTGGCATCGTCACGCGCGCCGTCTTGCGCCTTCACCCAGCGGGGCATTTGCCACAGACCGCGTTATGTGTGATGATGCAATGGCCTTGCTCCAACGGCTTGAGCGCCGGTTGCCGCGCCAGCTTACGGCCTATGAGGTCATGTGGTCCGACTTTTTGGAAGCGGCCTGTGCTCGGGACGACATCTCGATCCCTTTCAGCTCCATTCCGTTCCTGGCGGTGCTGCTGGAAATCGAGAACCCGGACGAAGCAGGGGTCGCCGACGCGCTCATGGAATGCTTGGAGGGTCTGGACATTGCCGGTGCAGTGCTCGCGAAGTCTCAGCGCGAACGAGCGGAGCTGTGGGCGTTGCGCGATGCGATCGGGCCGCTCGTCTCGGCGATGGCAATTGTCGAACCTTTCGATGTCAGCGTGCCGAACAAAGACATCGGCCGGTTCGTGTCCGCGACGCGCGACATGCTGAAGCAGGAACTCCCCGACAGCACGCGGTTATTTTTCGGCCATATTGCGGACGGGAATGTCCACATTGCGCTGGGGTTGGTCGAGGAAAGGCATCGCGCCATCGCCAAAGCGATCGTGTACGACGCAGTGCGTGAGATCGGCGGTTCGATTTCGGCCGAGCATGGCATCGGCCTGCTCAAACGATCGTGGCTCGGCCATAGCCGAACTTCCGCGGAGATCGGTCTCATGCGAGCGTTGCGGAAGACCTTCAATCCGCTGGAGCTTTTGAATCCAGGCCGCATATTCTGATCGGCGGTTATCTTCGCCCGCGCCCAGGATATGGAATTCGCCTGCCGAACCCCGTGACCAAGCTTCGCGCCGGCGGTTGTGCTGCGGATGGATAGTCCAGCCATCGCTGGAGGGGCGAGGCCTGCCGTTTTGCCGCCGCTGACGAGCGCGCGTGAACGCGCTCGCTAAGCCGATTTGCTCTTTGGGAAACTGCGGTTTGGTGCCAGGTTTCGCTTCAATCCGCGGCTGGGCCGCACAGGTTCGGCGCGCTCCGATCGATGTCCCCGCATGACCCAAGCGGAGGTACATATAAATTGACATTTCAAGTGAAAATAATATTAGTGTCAGGATGTCGAATCACGGTGCGTTCTTTAGCAGAATGAGCTTGGGCGCCGGTCGCCTCAAGGTGGCCGTCAAGGATTGCATCGATGTGGCCGGTGTACCGACAGTGGCCGGTAGCGCCGCCCTAAGCGACGCCCCGCCGGCGAAGTGCAATGCGGACGTAGTGGCTGCGCTGCTGGCGGCCGATTGGGGCATCGTCGCCAAAGCAAACATGCACGAGCTCGCCTATGGCGTCACCGGTATCAACAGCTGGACCGGCACTCCCGTAAATCCTCGTTTTCCGGACCGCGTGCCTGGCGGCTCCTCGAGCGGATCGGCCGTGGCGGTTGCTGAAGGAGCGGTCGATCTCGCCCTTGGCACCGACACGGGCGGGTCGATCCGCACGCCTGCCGCGTGCTGCGGGGTGATCGGCCTCAAGCCCACCTTCGGACGAGTGAGTCGCGTCGGCGCCTGGCCGCGGGAGTCCTCGCTGGACTGTATCGGCCCCATCGCGCGGACCATGGAGCGCATCGAAGACGCCATGGCCATCCTGGCGCCTGATTATGCCCGGCTCCGGGACGCGGCGCCAAGCGCCTTGGTTTTGCGGCCCCCGGCCGTCGATGTCGAGGTTCAGCGCGCTTTTGATGCGGTGATGGCCGAACTGGGGCAGCCCGGGTCCGATGCCGCCCTGAACGGGCTCGAGGCAGCCTATTCGGCAAATATGACCGTGATTGCGGCCGAAACCTATGCTGCCTTCGGGCATCTGCTCGCAAGCGGGCTCGTCGGGGCCGACGTAAGTGCCAGGCTCGAAGCCGCGGCAGCGGTCGATGCGGCGCAGCTCGAGAACGCTGAAACGGTGCGCCGCGCATTCACGCATGAGGTCGATGCGCTGCTGCGCGACCACGACGTGCTGTTGCTGCCGACCATGCCCTGTTTTCCCCTGCGCATCGTCGACGCGGTCCCGCCGCAAGCCTTGCGGATGACGGCGCTGGTTCGCCCGTTCAATCTTTCGGGGCATCCGGCGCTGACCGTGCCCTTCCTCGCTGCAGAAGGTCTCCCCATCGGCATCCAGGTCGTCGGACGGCGTGGCGAGGACGAGACCGTCTGCGCGTTCGGTCGCTTGCTTGAGCGTGCCTTGCCGGTCCTCACTTAATCGGAGGAGGAGGAGACCTGTGAAACTCGTGAAGATATCAGCGCTTTCGTTGCGCGCCGCCGAAGCAGGTCCGGACGTTAAGGTAATGCCCTCCGAGGGTGACGTGCCTGCTCTGGCAGGGGCGCGATTTGAACTCTTGATGGCGGCTTGGTGACGCGATGACGGTCATGGTTGAAAACGCACAGTTCCGCAGCGCGATGTCCCGCTTGGGCGCGGCGGTGAACATCATCACCACCGATGGTCCGGTCGGGCGCCACGGGATGACGGCCTCGGCGGTGTGCAGCGTAACCGACGAGCCGGCCTCGTTGCTGGTGTGCATCAACCGGTCCGCGCGGATCAACGCGATGATCTGGCAGAACGGCTTTCTTTGCGTGAATGTCTTGAGCGCGGAGCATCAGGACCTTTCCGCCTTGTTCGCGAACCGGAACGTGCCTGTCGAGGAACGCTTCGCCGCCGCAGAATGGCAGACGCTCTCCAGCGGCGTCCCGGCGCTGGTCGGCGCGCTCTGCAATTTCGGTTGCCGCGTGGAATCGGTCCATCAAATGGGCACGCACAGCGTGTTCTTCTGCCAGGTTGAGGACCTGCACCACCGCGACGGCGGCGACGGACTGGTCTACTTCGACCGCAGCTATCACCGCTTGCCGAGGCTCGCGACGGTCTGATGGCCGGTTCGCATGCCCCTCTCGCCGCTACGGCTCGCGCCCTGGCAGAGGCGCGCCTGCGTGCGTCCGCGCTTGCCGCGTTCCCGGGGCCCCTGCCGCAGACGCTGGACGACGCTTACGCCATGCAGCTCGCCGCCCTGGATCTCTGGCCGGATGAGATCGCCGGCTGGAAAGTCGGGCGGATGTCGCCGGATCTTGCCGACCGTTTCGGGACGAACCGGTTCGTCGGCCCCATCTTTCGCGCCTCGGTGTCGCGAGCGCCCCAGGGGGCTGCCGCGCCTTTCGCGGTGTTCACCGGCGGTTCGGCGGCTTTGGAAGCGGAATTCGTAGTGTTCGTCGGTGAGCGCGGCCCCCAGCGCCTGATGACCGGTGTGGAGGTCGCCGCAAGTCCCCTTGCCAGCCTTCCCGACTTGGGTTCGCTCGCCACCATTGCCGACTTTGGCAACAACGCCGGTCTGATCCTTGGGGCGGAAGTTCCACTAGAGCTTCTGGCCCGACCTTCGCAACTCGGCTGCGAGACCCAGGTCGCCGATGCCCCGCCCGTCCGCCGCACCGGGGAGGCGTTGCCGGGAGGCCCTTCCGGCGCCTTCGCCTTCGCAGAGGCCGAAACCCAGCGCATCGGCCTGCCGCTGCAGCCAGGACAATTCGTCTCCACCGGTGCGGTGACCGGAATTCACCCGGTGGAACGGGGCCAGTCATGCACCGCCGATTTCAGCGCTTTCGGGCGGATCGATTGCCAAGTGGTCGTGCGATCGCCCTTGCCATTGCCCTCGGCATGGGGGGAGGATTCATGACCAAGATCATCGCGATCCAGACCGAACTCATCGACGTCCCGACGATCCGCCCGCACGTGCTGGCGATGGCGACGATGAACGTCCAGACTCTCTGCCTCGTCCGTCTGCAGTGCGACGACGGCGTCGAAGGCCTTGGCGAAGCGACGACGATCGGCGGATTGGCTTACGGCCCGGAGGCGCCGGAAAGCATCAAGCTGCTGATCGACACCTATTTCGCGCCGCTGCTGCAAGGGCGCGATCCCTCGCGGCCGGCCGAACTGATGGCGCTTCTGGGCAAGCACATCGTCGGCAACCATTTCGCCAAGTGCGCGATCGAGACGGCGCTTCTCGACGCGCAGGGGAAGCGCGCGGGCCTTCCGGTCAGTGAGTTGCTCGGCGGGCGCCTGCGCGACCGGTTGCCAGTGCTATGGACTTTGGCGAGCGGAGATACCGCCAGGGACATCGCCGAGGCCGAGGACATGCTCGATCGTCGGCGCCACAATGCCTTCAAGCTGAAGATCGGCAAGCGCCCGCTCGCCGAGGACGTCGCGCATGTCGCGGCCATCAAGCGCGCGCTTGGTGCCCGTGCCTCGGTCCGCGTCGACGTCAACATGGCGTGGGACGAGATCGACGCGCGGCGAGGCATCGCCATGCTCGCCGATGCGGGGTGCGACCTGGTCGAGCAGCCGATCCACCGCGGCAACCGCGCTGGCATGGCCCGGCTCCGTGCTGCCGCCGCCCTTCCGATCATGGCCGACGAAGCGCTGCACGGCCCTGCCACGGCTTATGACTATGCCGCCGCCGCCGGCGCCGATGTCTTCGCGGTCAAGATCGAGCAATCCGGAGGCCTGCTGGCCGCGCGGGAAGTGCAGGCCATTGCGGACGCCGCGGGCGTTGCGCTCTATGGCGGCACCATGCTGGAGGCGGCAATCGGCACGGTGGCTTCGGCCCAAGTCTTCGCCACCTTTCCCAAGCTTGCCTTCGGCACCGAGCTGTTCGGGCCATTGCTCCTCACCGAAGAGATCCTGGCCGTGCCTCTCGACTATTCGGAGTTCAGCCTTGCCGTACCTGATGGCCCTGGCCTGGGAATTGCGCTGGACGACGATCGCGTCGCGTTTCTGCGCAGGGACGCCGCCCGCAAGACCATCAGCGCCCCGGCCGCAAAGGAGTCCTAACCATGCTGTTCAAGGTTGAAATGGATGTGCAGGTCCCGCTCGGCTACGATCCCGAGGCCTTCGCGAGGCTCAAGGAAGCGGAGAAGGCGCGGTTCCAGGAACTGCAGAAGGCCAGGACGTGGCGGCACATCTGGCGCGTCGTCGGACAGTACAGCAACGTCAGCATCTTCGATGTCGAAAGCAACGCGCAGCTGCACGACATCCTGACGTCGCTCCCGCTCTATCCCTTCATGGACATGCGCGTCACCGCGCTGTGCCGCCATCCTTCCTCCCTCCACGACGACGACCGCTGAACCCTCGCTGCCCGCTACATGACCTTAGGAGAGGTGACTATGGATATCGAATTCGTGAACACCCCGGCCGTTCAACAGCTTCTCGACCGGGCGACGGGAATCCATGAGGAAGGCGGCGCCGTTCGAACCAAGGTGATCCTGCGCGATCTGCTGGAGGGGATCATGAAGGTCATCGCCGCCCATGATGTGACGGAGAACGAGTTCTGGTCGGCGATCAAGTTCCTCCAGGATGGCGCCGACGAGTTCGGCCTGATCGTGCCTGGGGTGGGCCTGGAACACTTCATGGACCTGGTGCTGGACGCCCGCGATATCGCCGCCGGGCGCGACGGCGGCACCCCGCGCACGATCGAAGGTCCGCTCTATGTGGCGGGGGCGCCGCTCGTCGAAGGCGATGCCTCCCTGACCAGCGATCCGGATGACACACCGACCTTGTATATGACGGGGCAAGTCACCGGGCCGAATGGCGAACCCGTGAAGAATGCCATTCTCCACGTCTGGCATGCGGACTCCAAGGGCTTCTATTCCCACTTCGACCCCACCCGCGAGCAGACGCCGTTCAATAATCGGCGCCGTATCAAGCTCGGGGACGACGGCAAATATGCGTTCCATTCCAAAGGTCCGCAGGGCTATAGCGTTCCTCCGCAGGGCGCGACCGACCGGCTGATGCGGTCGCTGGGCCGAGAGGGCAATCGTCCCGCCCACGTGCATTTCTTCATCGAGGCGCCCGGCTATCGTACCCTGACCACCCAGATCAATTTTGGGGACGATCCGTTCGCGGCCGACGACTTCGCCTTCGGCACGCGCGAGGGCCTGCTTCCCGTTCCCAATCGGCAAGGCGATAGCGTGTTCGTCGCTTTCGACTTTCGCCTCCAGCGGGCGCAGAGCAAGGAAGAGCAGAGCCTGTCCGCTCGTGCGCGTCTGTCGGCCTGAGCAAAAGGACTCCCATGGACAAGATCTACCCCAGCCCCGCCGCAGCCCTCGATGGACTGCTGTTCGACGGAATGACCATCATGTCGGGCGGGTTCGGGCTCTCTGGCAATCCGGAGAGCCTGATCCCCGAAATCCGCGCTTCGGGGGTCAAGAACCTGACGGTCATCTCCAACAATGCGGGCGCAGATGGGTTCGGCCTGTGGATGTTGCTGGAAAGCCGCCAGATCAGGAAAATGATCTCGTCCTACGTCGGTGAGAACAAGCTGTTCGAACAACAGTACCTTTCGGGCGAACTGGAACTGGAACTGAACCCGCAAGGCACCATGGCCGAGCGTATCCGGGCCGGCGGCGCCGGCATTCCCGCGTTCTATACGCGGACCGGGGTGGGGACGGTGGTCGCCGAGGGCAAACCGGTCGAGGTCTTCGAGGGCGAGGAATACGTCCGCGAAACCTGGCTGCGGGCCGACCTTTCGATCATCAAGGCCTGGCGCGCGGATCCGGAAGGCAATCTGATGTTCCGCAAGACCGCACGTAACTTCAATCCGAACATGGCGACGGCCGGTAGAGTCACCGTCGCCGAGGTGGAAGAGATCGTTCCGGCCGGCAGCTTCGATCCGGACTGCGTGCACACGCCGGGCATCTATGTCGATCGCATCGTGCGCTCGACCATCAACGAGAAGCGCATCGAGAAGCGCACCGTACGAGAAAGAGAGGCGGCCTGATGGGGTGGACCCGCGATGAGATGGCCGCGCGCGCGGCGCAGGAACTGCGCGACGGCTACTATGTGAACCTTGGGATCGGCATCCCGACCCTGGTGGCAAACCACGTGCCTCCCGGCGTAAAGGTGACGCTGCAAAGCGAGAACGGCATGCTCGGCATCGGCCCGTTCCCGTTCGAGAACGAGGTCGATCCCGACCTCATCAATGCCGGAAAGCAGACGATCACGGCCTTGCCGACCTCCAGCTTCTTCTCTTCGGCCGACAGCTTCGCGATGATCCGGGGCGGGCATATCGACATGGCGGTGCTCGGGGCGATGGAGGTGTCCGCGCAGGGCGATCTCGCCAACTGGACCGTTCCCGGCAAGATGGTGAAGGGCATGGGCGGGGCGATGGATCTCGTCGCGGGGGTCAAGCGGGTGGTCGTCGTGATGGATCACTGCGCGAAAGACGGGCGGCCCAAGATACTGCCCGAATGCTCGCTGCCGCTCACCGGTCGCCGCTGCGTCGATCTGATCGTGACCGACCTGGCGGTAATCGCGGTGGATCGCGGGCGCGGTGGCCTCACGCTCATGGAAACCGCTCCCGGCGTTACGGTCGAGGAGGTCTGCGACCGGACCGCAGCGCCGCTGGCAGTTCCGCAGGAGGTCGCATGACGGAAGCTTTCATCTGCGACGCGATCCGCACTCCGATCGGCCGTTTGGGAGGCTCGCTGGCGAGCGTCCGCGCCGACGACCTGGCCGCGATCCCGATCCGCGCCCTGCGCGAGCGAAACCCCGGCGCCGATTGGGAGGCGCTCGACGATGCCATCCTCGGCTGCGCCAATCAGGCCGGCGAAGACAACCGCAACGTCGCGCGAATGGCGGCCCTGCTCGCGGGGCTGCCGCAGGAGGCGCCCGGCGTCACGGTCAATCGGCTCTGCGGCTCCGGCCTCAATGCAGTCGGCATCGCGGCGCAAGCGATCCGTTCGGGCGACGCCGACTTCGTTCTCGCCGGCGGTGTAGAGAGCATGACGCGCGCGCCCTACGTGCTGGGAAAGGCGAGCAGCGCCTTCGGCCGCGACCAGAAGCTGGAAGATACGACGCTGGGATGGCGTTTCGTCAACCCCGCGCTGAAGGCCACCTACGGCGTCGATACGATGCCGCAGACCGGTGAAAACGTGGCCGAGGAATGGAACGTCTCGCGCGAGGACCAGGATCGCTTCGCCTTGAACAGCCAGCAGAAGGCGGCCGCCGCGCAGGCGAGCGGGCGACTGGCTACCGAGATCATCCCTGTCGCCATTCCGCAGCGCAGGGGCGATCCCGTGATCTTCTCCGCCGACGAGCATGTACGTGAAACGAGCCTCGAGGCGCTCGCCCGGCTCACGCCGGTGGTGAAGCCGGAGGGCACCGTCACGGCCGGCAATGCGTCGGGCCTGAACGACGGCGCGGCCGCAATGCTCCTCGCCTCCGAAGCGGCGGCGGCACGTCATGGCCTCGTGCCGCGTGCCCGGGTCGTGGCGATGGCCTCGGCCGGGGTGGCGCCGAGGGTCATGGGCGTCGGGCCGATCGAGGCTGCCCGCCGGCTTTTCGCCCGCACCGGTTTGACGATCGACGACATCGACCTGATCGAGCTCAACGAAGCCTTCGCCAGCCAGGCGATCGCCAGCCTGCGCGGCCTTGGCGTGGATCCGGCCGATCCGCGGGTCAATCCGAACGGGGGGGCGATCGCGCTCGGTCATCCCCTCGGCATGTCGGGAGCCCGCATCGTCATGACCGCGGTAGAGGAACTGCAGCGCACCGGCGGGCGACGCGCCTTGGCTTTCATGTGCGTTGGGGTAGGGCAGGGGATCGGCATGATTCTGGAGCGGGTATGAGCGAGGGGCATTTCACGACAGGCGACGGCTGCGCGCTTCACTATCGCTGGGACGGGTTGGAGAGCGGCCCGGTGCTCGTCCTGTCGAACTCGCTCGGGACCAATATGGCGATGTGGGAGCCACAGGTGGCGGCGCTTGCCGCGCGTTTCCGTCTTCTGCGGTACGACACGCGTGGTCACGGCGGGTCGGCCGTGCCGCCGGGCGGCTATGGGCTTGACCGCCTGGGCCGCGACGTTGTCGAACTGGCCGACGGTCTCGGGGTGGCCACTTTTTCGTTCTGCGGGCTGTCGCTGGGCGGCATGACCGGGCAATGGCTGGGCTGGCGCGCGCCGGAACGGCTGGAGCGCTTGGTGATTGCCAACAGTTCGGCTTTCATGGGCCCGCCTTCGGGCTGGGATGCGCGGATCGCGGCGGTGCTTTCCGAAGGGATGGCGGCCATGGCGGGGCCGGTGCTCGGCCGCTGGTTCACCCCGGAATTTGCGGAAGATTCTGGCAACACGGCAGCCGTCCTGCAGCAATTGCTGAACACCCCGCCCGCGGGCTACGCAGGCTGCTCCGCCGCCATCCGCGACATGGACATGCGGCGGATTCTGCCACTGATCGAAGCGCCGACCCTGGTGATCGGCGGCCTTTCGGACCCGGCAACCCCGCCAGAGCACAGCCACGAATTGGCAGCGGGAATTGCCAATGCAGAGTGCGTGATGCTGGAGGCGGCGCATTTGTCGAACGTCGAAAAGCCGGGCGAGTTTGCCGCCACGCTCATTGCGTTTCTTGAACGCCGCTGAGGGACGTTGCGACCATTGAAACAGGCCGGGCGGCAACCGGTTCAGAGGTCGCAGGGACAGGCGCAGGACCATAAGGCAGTCAGGCCAAAGCCTGTGGCGGCGGTGTGGGACAGGCCACTTTTCGCCAGTTGGGGGAGCCATGGGCAAAGCAGACGTCGTCATTGTCGGGGCAGGTCACGGCGGGGCGCAATGCGCCATCGCGCTGCGGCAGAACGGCTTCACCGGCCGGGTGGTCATGGTCGGGCGCGAGCCCGAGCCGCCCTATGAGCGCCCGCCGCTGTCGAAGGAATACTTCGCCCGCGAGAAGACCTTCGAGCGGCTCTACATCCGCCCGCCCTCGTTC
>DASVMK010000170.1:0-7609 GCA_036384395.1 Novosphingobium sp. | reverse complement strand
GAAGCGCCCCACATGGCGCGGCTTCCGCAGGTCGGAGATGTCGAGCACATGAATGCCGCCGGTGCCCAGCGGCTCCTTCTGCGAGAGGCTCGGAGCGTAGATGCGCTTGCCGTCGGCGGAGATCGTCAGCGTGTGCACGTTTTCGGGCCAGGTATATTCCGCCATCAGCTTGGGCCTGGCGCAATCGGACACGTCGTAGATGTTCAGGACCGGCGGGTCCTTATAGGCAAAGGCGACATTGCCCCCAGCATAGTCGCCGACGGCCAGGACCTTCCGGCTTCCCGCATCCACCGCATCGATGGTTTCGACCGTCCTCAACGCGCCGCGCTCGCGCAGCAAGCCCACCTGACGGGGCTTGCTGGGATCGCGCACGTCGATCACCGCGACGCCGTCGGTCGCGATGAATTTTTCGGTCGGGCCGACCTTCACCCCGCCGTCGTTAAGCATCGGCGCGCCGGCGACATAGGCGCAGTGATCGATCCAGACGAGTTGCTGATTGCTCTTGCGGCCCTGGATCGGTTCGTGCCCAACGACGCGTACGCCCTTGTGGATCGGACGAGGCAGGGGCGGCGTCCCCCAGCCATCCTCCTGCCCGGTGATCGGCCCGCCGGAAAGGCCGGGCTCGGGATTGTCCTGGGCCAGCACCGGGGCCGTGCAAGTCAAAAGGGCCGCCAGCACGGCAACGAAGGTTCGCCCGAAACTCGCTGGCACGGCTTGGTCGGTGACCGTTCTGCGGCTCTTCGTCATGCGCTCTCCATCGCCCGTTCCGTCAAAAGGACCTTGTTGCGTCCCTGCACCAGCCAGGGGCCGAGACCGGTATCTTTCACTTTGTATACGATATGACGATGTTTTGACAATTTATAGTTGACGAGGGGCCCGGCACAAGTCGAGAACCTCTAATGACACGGGCCGCGGTCGAGCCGACGCAGCCATCACCGAGGGTGACATGGGCGAAAAGAATGGGGCAAGCCGCAGATTTGTACTGAAGCAAGGCGCCGTTTTCACGGTCGGCGGAACGCTCGCGCAATCCGGCATCGCCTTTGCGGCCACTCCCGCGAGGCCCGGCACGGCCCCTCCGGCGGGAGAACTGCTCGACCGCGGCATTTCGGAGAAGCTCGCCCGCCATCGTGCCGCGGCGCTCTCAAAGGTTGCCTACCATATCAAGCTCGACCTGACGCAAGCTGACCGCACTGCGGGCTCCGTGGAAATCGGTTTCGACCGAAAGCCGCGGTCAGGCGACGTGATATTCGACTTTCGCGGGCTCGAACTGAACAACCTCCGGGTCAACGGCCGCCCGGTTCAAGACCTGCGCACGGAGAACGGCCACGTCGTGGTGCCGGAACGGCATTTCACCCGTGGGCGGAACGAGATCGCCGCCGATTTCACCTCGCGAATCGCCAAGAGCGGGGCTGCAATCATCCGCTATGACGATACGACCGACGGCAGCCGGTATCTCTATACCCTGTTCGTGCCATGGGACGCGAATCTGCTGTTTCCCTGCTTCGACCAGCCCGATCTGAAAGGGCGCATCACCTGGGACCTTACCGCGCCATCCGCCTGGACGGTTCTCGCCAACTCGCCGGTAGCGCGCAGGACCTCCACCGGTGAAGTCACCCGCTGGGAGTTCGAACCGACCCCGCCGATCCCGCTTTACGTCTCCTCCTTCGCGGCGGGGCCCTGGCAGGCGTGGCATTCCGACGAACCTGGCAAGCGCCCGATCACGCTCTACGCACGCAAGTCACGCGCGGGTGAGGTCGATGTCGAGCCGCTGATCAAGTCGAACCGCGACACCCTACACTGGCTGGAGACGTGGCTGTCCACGCCCTATCCCTTCGCCAAGTACGATATGGTGATCGCGCCCGCTTTCCCTCTTGGCGCGATGGAGGACGTGGCGTCGATCAAATACAACGAGAGCACCACCCTCTTCCGGGAACCGCCCAGCCTGTCGCAGAAGCTCAACCGCGAGCAGGTGATCTATCACGAGATCAGCCACCAGTGGTTCGGCAACTTCGTAACGATGAAGTGGTTCGACGACCTCTGGCTGAAGGAGGGCTTCAGCACTTTCGTCGCGGCCTACCTGCAAGACAGCCTGCAACCCGAAAGCGGCGCCTGGAAGACGTTCTACATTCGTTTGAAACCGCAGGCCTACAACCTCGAGGTGACGCGCGCGACCACCCCGCTGTGGCAAGCGCTGCCCAATCTGGCCGAGGCTGGCGGAAACTATGGCGCAATCGTCTATAACAAGGCGCCGGCGGTTCTGAAGCAGCTGCTGTTCCTGATCGGCGAGGCCAGCTTTCGCAAGGGCCTGCGGTCATTCCTTGCGCGGCACGCCTACGCCAACGCCACCTGGCGCGATCTGCTCGCGGCGATGGAGGCTTTCTCGGGCGTCTCGCTCGAGAGGTTCGGCCGCCAATACTTCCTTCGCCGCGGCATGCCACGGGTGGACACCGAACTGTCGCTGCGCGGGGGAAGGATCGCTGAGCTCGCCCTGACCCAGAAATCGGTGATCTCGGAGGGCGACGGCAGCGGCGATACTTGGCCGATGAAACTATCCGTCCGCCTCGGCTACGCGTCGGGCGAGGACGTGATCCTCCCCGTCCGGCTCGACGGTCCGCGAGCGGTGGTGGAAGGCGCGGAAGGCCGACCGGCACCGGACTACGTCTGGGCAAACGACGGCGACCACGGATACGGCCTCTTCCAACTCGACACGCGGAGCGCAGCCTGGGTCCGGAAAAATCTCGGCTCGATCGGCGACCCGCTGCTGCGTGTCCTGCTATGGGGGGCGATTTGGGAGGAGGTGCGCGAGGCGCGGATGGCTCCCCGCGAGTTCATCGACCTGGCCATCCACGAACTGCGGCGCGAAAGCGACGAGCAGATCGCCCGCTTCGTCATGTTCCGCGCATCGACGGCGCTCAACTTCTATCTCCCCGACCGGCAGGTCGCCGAAGCGGCGCGGTCGTGGGATCGGTTCCTGGCCGATCAAACCGAGGCCGCCCAGCTAAGCTATGGTCTGCGCAAGGAATATCTCGACGTCCTGACCTATGATGCCACCTCCCCCGAGGCGCTTGAGGTGCTTCGCGCCTTTCTCTCGGGCAAGCGCCTCTTTGACGGCGCGAAGATCAGGCCAACGGTGCGCTGGAACATCGTGACCCGCCTGCTGGCATTGGACACCACCGACGCCAAGGCCCTGTTCGAGGCCGAACGGTCGGGCGACACCTCGCCCGATGCGGTGCGGCAGGCATTCCTCGCCGGAGCGGCGAGTGCCGATCCCGCTCGCAAGGAAGAGTACTTCCGCCGCTATGTGGAGGACAAGTCGCTGAACGAGGCCTGGGCCTACCAGAGCTTCGCGAATTTCAACGATCCTGCGCAAGCCGAAGTGACCATCCACTTTCTTGAGCGCGCGCTCGGCCGGCTGGCTTGGGCCAAGGAAAACCGCACCATCGCATTTCTGCCGATGTGGATCAGGGGCTTCGTGGGACAACGGCGCGACGAGCGATCGCTGGAAATGATCGACCGCTTCCTCGCCGTCAACTCGGCGATACCCGCCGATATCCGGCGTCCTCTGCTCGAAGCCCGCGACGAGTTGGCGCGCACCGTAAAGATCCGGACCATGGCAGCGAAGCGGTGATTGCCCCACAAGCGTCCCCCCAGCCGATGACCGCACGTGACCCGAGACGCGGATCAATCATGATGAAATCGTTTACCGCCTCAGCGCTCGTTCTCGCCCTCGCGCGCCCGGCTTATGCCGAGCCGCTTCCCGGCGAGGTCATCAACCAGATCGCCGACCAAGGCTTTTCCCACGACGAGGTCGTCACCACGGCGGCTCACCTTGCCGATCGCATCGGCGGACGCCTGACCAATTCGCCCGCGATGCGCGAGGCGGAAAGGTGGGCGCAGACCCAGTTCCGCCGGTGGGGACTGGCCAACGTCCGGGCCGAGCCGTTCAGGTTCGGACGCGGCTGGTGGATCGAAGCCGCGACCGTACGGATGGTAACGCCGCGCCCTCTGGCGCTTCGCTCGATCCCCGTGGCCTGGACGCCCGCCACCCAGGGTCCGCTCTCCGCCCAAATCATCGTCGCGCCCATGGCGAAGGAGCGGGACATGGCGGCCTGGCGCGGAAAGTTGGCGGGCAAGATCGTGCTGATCACGTATCCGGGCCCGCCTAAGGACGACACCGTGGCGCCCTTCAAACGCTATACCGCCGAAGAGATCGCCAAGCTCGACGCGGTTGAGCAGCCGCAAAACGATCCGCAGGATGAGGAACGGCGCGAATTGCGCACCCGGTGGATGGAGCGACTGGACCGCTTCCTGAAGGACGAAGGCGCGGTGGCCTGGGTAAAGATGTCGCCGCGCGACAATAGCTTGGTTCATGGCACGGGTTATCGCTATCGCACTTCGGACAATCCGCTCCTCCCGGGCGTCGAAATCGCCGCGGAAGATTATCGTCGGCTCGCCCGGCTAGCGACGCTGGGACCCGTGCGGTTGGAGATGGATTCCAAGGTCCATTACGCTGACGACGATGCGAACGCATACAATATCCTGGCGGATCTTCCCGGTACGCAACCGGACGCCGGCTATGTAATGGCCGGCGCTCATCTGGATAGCTGGGTCGCGGGCGACGGCGCGACCGACAACGCTGCGGGCAGCGCGATCGTGATGGAAGCTGCGCGCATCCTGAAGGCGATCGGTGCGAGGCCGAAGCGGACCATCCGGTTCGCCTTGTGGTCGGGGGAGGAACAGGGAATGCTCGGTTCCGACGCCTATATCCGCGCCCATCTCGCCGAGCGCCCGCTGAACGCGGACCCGGCCAAGGCCGCGCTCGGACCCGACTTCAACGCCGACACCTATCCGATCCGCAAGCTGGCCGACTACGACAAGATGGCGGGCTATTTCAACATCGACAACGGCGGCGGGAAGCTGCGGGGGATCTACGCCGAAGGCAATTTCGCCGCGGTCCCGATGCTCAGGGACTGGCTCTCCCCCTTCGGCGGCCTCGACGCGGCGGCGGTCGTCGCCTCACCGACGGGCGGGACCGATCACGCCTATATGGCGCGGGTCGGCCTTCCGGCGTTCCAGTTCATCCAGGACCCCCTCGACTACGACAGCAGGACGCATCACACCAACCTGGACACGTTCGATCACCTTCGCGCGGAGGATCTGCGGCAAAGCGCGGTCGTGCTCGCCGCCGTCCTTCTTTCCGCAGCCAATTCTCCCAAGCCGCTGCCGGCCAAGCCCTTGCCTTCCAAACCATCCCCATCGGACCCGTTCCACTACCGCGACCCGGCACGCGACTGAGGCGATTTCGCTGCGCGGCAGCGAGCGATTTCCTCCCTTCAATCCCTGAGCAGCCGAGCGCGGAATTCACCTGCCCGGCCGTGGGCGATCAGCGCCTCGTTCCAGCGGCAGACCAAAGCCGCGCCCTCTGGCCGGCAACGGCGGACCGTCTCGATGGCGTCGGTGCGCGCGCACAGCGTTGGCCCGCCATCGAAGATGTCGCAATAGCCGTCGTTCGCGAAACCTTCCGACTGCAGCAAGCGCAGGGCGGGCACGGAATCCCGATGAGGCTTGCCGATAGCCTGCTGGGCGGCCTCGGGCAGCATGGTCACATAGATCGGATAGCGCGGCATCAGGTCGATGATAAACTGGTTCCCGTGGATCGCGTTGTATCGATCGGCTTCGGAGAACGGACGGCCGAAGAAGGGGCGGGCGATGGCCTCCCAGAACGGGCTGACTCCGTTCTCGATCCAGCCCCGAAGCTCGGCGACCACGCGGTCGCCAAAGCGTTCGCGGTGCCGGGCGATGAACAGGTACCGGCTCCGGGCGAGCAGCCTGCCCAATCCCGTCGCCCGGGCGTTCGGATGGAGGAACAACCCACCGACCTCGCTCGCGCCGTCGTAGTCGTTGACGAGATGCAGCACCTGCGTGGCGAAGATCCGACCTAGATCGCGCGAGACGTGCGTCACGCGGGTCTGCCGGTAGCTGTAGAACGGCCACTTGGCGCCGAGGCGGGAAAACAGGCTCGCCGTGCCGATCGCGTGGCCATGACCATTATCGAGGACGAGCAAGTAGTACTCGTCATCCGGCTTGGTGATCACCGCGGCGGCGGATCGTTCGCTCCAGGCGATCTTGTCCGCCAAGGTCGCGGCGTCAGCGGGAAGGTTGGTCATCCCCGACCCGCTCAGCTTAGCCAGGTCCAGCAAGGCGCCCAGATCGCCTTGTCCAGCCAGCCGTACGAAGGCCCGGTCCAGATCGGGTGCGCCCGCCCCCTTCATAGCTCCCCCTCCGAAAATCCCAGCGCAGCGAGCAAGGCAGCGCGCGCGGCGCGTATCTGGTGCCATAGCTCAGGTTCGCCGAGGTCCGAAGGCACGATCCGCGCGGGCCACGATGATTCGACAACCGTTTGGATACGGTCGCACTTCGCCGCGTCCAGCAGGAACCGCGCATCGATCGCCGCGACGGCCTCCGCGCTCGCCACCACGCGCAACCGGAGGCAAGCAGGCCCGCCCCCGTTGCGCATCGATTCGCGCACGTCGACCACCTCGACCGCGCCGACGGGACCGCCCCCAGCGATCTGCTCGGTAAGCCACGACCAGACCTCCGGCGTCTCGCGAGTTTCGGCGGGCACGATCAGCATCATGCCGCCCGTGGGCAGGGTCACGAGCTGCGAATTGAAGAGGTATGACCGGGTCGCGGCGGCAAGGCTGACGCGCGAGGCCGGCACCTCCACGATGACCGCCTCGGGCATCCGGTCGCGGATCTGCCGATGGACCAGTGCCGGTTCGGCGAAGGCCTGTTCGTGGGCCAGCAGAACGTTTTCGTTGGCGACCGCGACGACATCGTTGTGGAACGCCCCGGCGGCTATCGCCTCGGCGCTCTGCCGCACGAAGATCGCATCGTCGCGCGATACGCCGTGAAAGCGGGCGACCGCCTCGCTGGCGACGCGGGACTGGCGGGCCGGAAACCCGCCGAAGCGTCCTTCCGCATAAACGAAGACCTCCACCCCGCGGACGCCGTGGGAAGGAGCCAATCTCATGAAATTTGCCGCCCCTTCATCGCCGAACACCGCCGGAAGCGCGGGATGGACGGCGAAGTAGCGGGGGTCCTGAAACGCCAGCCGGAGCTGCTTGACGACGTGTTCATGCTCGATGCTGCGGTGAACCATCGTCGCGAGGTTCGCCGCGGTGATATGGCACCGGCCGTCATGCGTATCGGGGGCGGGCGAAACCGTGGCGGCATTGGCCGTCCACATCGAGGATGCCGACATCGCGCTGCTCAAAAGCGCCGGCTCGTCACGCCATGCGGCGCGGCAGACATCGTCGTCCGACCCGGTAAAGCCTAACGACCGCAGCCAGGCTGTATCCGGCCGGTCGAGCGGCACGAACAGCCCCTGCGTCAGCCCGAGGTCAAGCATGCGGCGCATCTTGGCCAGCCCCTGCAGGGCTGCGGCGCGGGGCGAGGCTTCGGCGCCGGCGTTGCTGGCCGAGGCGAGGTTGCCGAGCGAGAGGCCCGCGTAGTTGTGGCTGGGTCCGATCAGGCCGTCAAAGTTCACCTCGATCATGCCGCTGCCCTTCCCGCCCGCGGTTCCAGCCCGCGCAGATCATCGGTCTGA
>DASVMK010000169.1:0-11366 GCA_036384395.1 Novosphingobium sp. | reverse complement strand
GCGTTCTCGCCGGGGCCGCAGATCACCCAGGGCGCCTTGGTGGGCAGCTTCATCAGGTGGAGCTTGCTCGACTTGTAGGAGCAATGCTCGGACCACATGACCGAGAAGATGCCGAGCTCGACGTAGTTCGGCTCGCGGCCGAGCGCGTGGAGGACGCGGGCGTACTCCTCTTCGGACAGCCCGTGGGCGGCGACGACATCGGCGGTGATGGCTACGGGGGAGGTGGACATGGCCGCGCCTTAGCGAGGAGAGGCGCGCGGGGCTAGAGCCTGCGCAGCGGTCGCGCCAAGATCGCTTGACCGCCACCGCGCCTGCGGCCAAATCAGCCGGAATGGACACCCCCGCCGATATCGCCGCCCTGAGCTTCGAGGATGCCCTGCGTTCGCTGGAAGAGGTGGTTCGCCGGCTCGAGAGCGGCGAAGTGCCGCTCGACGATTCGATCACGCTCTATGAACGCGGCGAAGCGCTGCGCAAGCACTGTCAGGCACGGCTCGATGCGGCGCAGGCGCGGATTGAGCGCATCGTCGCGGCGGAAGACGGCAGCGCTGCGGGGGTCCGGCCCTTCGACGAAGCGGGAAGCTGATCGGTGGCGCTGGCGCAAGTCGCCGATTCGCTGCTGGCTGACGCGCTCGCGCGCATCAGCCGCGAGGTCGATGCCGCGTTCGACATGCTGCTGCCGGTGCCGACCGATTCCCGCGCCCGCCTGGTCGAGGCGATGCGCTATGCGGCGATCGGCGGCGGCAAGCGGCTGCGCCCTTTGTTGCTCACGGCCACGGCCGAAATGCACGGCGTCGATCGCCAGCCGGCGCTGCGCGCGGCCGCGGCGGTCGAGGCGATCCACGTCTATTCGCTGATCCACGACGACCTGCCGTGCATGGACGATGACGCCTTGCGCCATGGCAAGCCCACCGTCCACCGCGCCTTCGACGAGGCGACCGCGGTGCTCGCTGGCGACGCGCTCCACGCCTTCGCCTTCGAACTGCTTGCAGATCCGGCGACCAGCGGCGATCCGTTCACCCGCGCCGAGCTGGTCTCGACGCTGGCGGTCGCCAGCGGCGCGGGCGGCATGGCGGGCGGCCAGATGATGGACATGGTCGCCGGTGAGGGCGACTGCGACCTGCAGACCGTCACCCGGCTCCAGCAGCTCAAGACGGGCGCGCTGCTCGGCGCCGCGGTGGAAATGGGTGCGATCCTGGGCAAGGCGCCGATCGAGGGTCGCACTTATCTGCGCGGCTACGCCCGCGATATCGGCCTCGCCTTTCAGATCGTCGATGACCTGCTCGATCACGACGGCGACGAGGCGGCGGCCGGCAAGGCGCTGCGCAAGGACGCGGATGCGGGCAAGCAGACGTTCGTTTCGCTGCTCGGTCCGGAGCGCGCGCGCGATCAGGCGCGCATGCTCGTCGACCAGGCGATCGGCCATCTCGCGCAGCACGGCGCCGAGGCCGACCTGCTGCGTGCGCTGGCGCGCTACATCGTGGAAAGGGATCGCTGATGGGGGGCAATTCGGGAGAGCGCGTCGGCGTCTATCCGGGCACGTTCGACCCGATCACACTGGGCCATGCCGACATCATCCGGCGCGGCGCCAAACTGGTCGATCGGCTGATCATCGGCGTCACCACCAATCCCTCGAAGAACCCGATGTTCACGCCCGAGGAGCGCATCGCGACGGTGACGCGCGAAGTCGCGGCGCTGGGCATCGACAACGTCTCGGTCATCGCCTTCAACGCGCTCCTGATGAAGTTCGCCGAGAAGCAGCGGGCCTCGGTGATCATCCGCGGCCTGCGCGCGGTGGCGGATTTCGAATATGAATACCAGATGGCCGGCATGAACCAGCAGCTCAACGCCAGCATCGAGACGGTGTTCCTGATGGCGGACGTCAGCCTGCAGCCGATCGCCTCGAAGCTGGTCAAGGAGATCGCGCTGTTCGGCGGCGATATCGCGCGCTTCGTCAGCCCCGCCGTGTGCGAGGACGTGATGGCCCGGGTCGCCCAGCTCGGCCTGATGGGAGACCAGTGAGCGCCGGCCGCTGGGGACGGTCCTCTGCTGGTTCATTGCCACGACAGCAGCGCGGCGCTATCGCGCTGATCCGATGTCCCTTCCGACCCGGCCCGCAGTCGCACTGATGGCCCCGGGGTCCCTTCCGAGAGTTGCCGAATGATCGCCCGCCTGTTCGCTGCCGCCTCGCTTGCCCTGGTCCTCGCCGCCTCGCCCGCCGCCGCCAAGCCGAAGACGCCGCCGCCCACGATCGCGCCGATGGCGGCGGTCAACATGGATCCGGCGGTCGATCCCGAAAACGTGCTGGTGCTGTACCTGTCGAACGGCGGCAAAGTGCTGATCCGGCTGATGCCGCAATGGGCGCCGCATCACATCGAGCGAATCAAGACGCTGGTGCGCCAGCGCTTCTACGACGGCATCATCTTCCACCGCGTGATCGACGGCTTCATGGCGCAGACCGGCGATCCCACGGGCACCGGCGGCGGCGGCTCGCAGCTGCCCGACCTCAAGGCCGAGTTCAACGCTGCCCCGCACGTGCGCGGCACCGTCTCGATGGCGCGCACCGACAATCCGGACAGCGCCAACAGCCAGTTCTTCATCGTCTTTTACCCGCGCTTCGCGCTCGACCGTCGCTACACCAATTTCGGCCGGGTGATCGCCGGCATGGACGTGGTCGATCGCATCGAGCGCGGCGAGCCGCCGACGGCGCCGACCAAGATCGTCCAGGCCTCGATCGCCGCCGACAACCTGCCGGCCCCGGTCATCCCCGCGCCCGCCGCGGCGCCGACGATCACCGCGCAGCAGCTCAGCAATTCGAAGTCGAACTGAGGGGCACGCGCTGCCTTAGCCGCGAACCATGCGCGTTGACCTCTTCGACTTCGACTTGCCCTCCGAACGCATAGCGCTGCGCCCGGCGCGTCCGCGCGATGCGGCGCGGATGCTGGTGGTGGAGGGCGAGGATTTTGCCGACCGCACCGTCCGCGACCTGCCGGGCCTGCTGCGCCGCGGCGACGTGCTGGTGTTCAACGACACCCGCGTCATTCCCGCGCAGCTCGAAGGCCTGCGGGGAGAGGCGCGGATCGGTGTCACCTTGCATAAGCGCCTCGATCTGCGGCGCTGGCAGGCCTTCGTGCGCAACGCCAAGCGCCTGCGCGCGGGCGACGTTATCGCCTTTCCCGCCCAGGTCGCGGCGGTGGCCGAGGAGCGTCACGCGGACGGCAGCTGGACTCTGGCCTTCCAGGGCGACGAGCCGGTCGAGGTCCTGCTCGAGCGTGCCGGGCAGATGCCGCTGCCGCCCTATATCGCCGGCAAGCGCCCGACCGATGCCGAGGACCGCAGCGACTACCAGACGATGTTCGCCGCGCGCGACGGCGCGGTCGCCGCGCCCACCGCCGCGCTGCACTTCACGCCCGCGCTGATGGCGGCGCTGGCCGAGGCGGGCGTCGGCCACGAGACGCTGACGCTGCACGTCGGCGCGGGCACCTTCCTGCCGGTCAAGGCCGAGGACACCGCCGACCATGCGATGCACGCCGAATGGGGCCGCATCGACGCCGAGACGGCCGACCGCCTCAACGCCGCGCGCGCGGCGGGCGGGCGAGTGATCGCGGTGGGCACCACCAGCCTGCGCCTGCTGGAGAGCGCGGCCGGCGAGGACGGCCTGATCCGGCCGTTCGCGGGCGACACATCGATTTTCATCACGCCGGGCTATCGCTTCCGCGCGATCGACGGCCTCATGACCAACTTCCACCTGCCCAAGTCCACGCTGTTCATGCTGGTCTCGGCGCTGATGGGGCTGGAGCGCATGCAGGCGGCCTACGCGCATGCCATCGCGCAGGAATATCGATTCTATAGCTATGGCGACGCCAGCCTGCTGCTTCCATAGTGATAGAGAAGAGATGCCCTACTGCATTTACACTGATCGCGACGTGCCGGCGGATGCTGGTAATTGGGATCATGTCATTCCCCTCGCATTGGGTGGACATGATGACTTTGTCGTTTGGTCGGATAACAAGACCAACTCCGATCTTGGATCTCACGTCGATGGAAAGCTGAGGCAAGATCCCCTTATGGTCTTCGCGCTCCGAAATTCAGGGGTTAAGGGGCACAGGGGAAAGGCTGCCGTGCCCACCTGGAAAAGGGCGAAGTTGGCGGGGCGACCCGTTCAAATCACCTGGGGTATCGACAAGGTCACGGTGTGGGATGCACGTGATCGGCGCGAACTCAACGAGGCGGATGTTGAGGGCCAGGCTATATCCGCTGAGCTGAAGATCGACACCCATCTCGGTGCGCGGTTTCTTGGTAAAGTGGCCTTAGGGGCTGGTCATTTCGTTTATAATGAAATTTTCCGCCGTGCTGTGGATTGTGATGCGCTGCGAAAACTGGCTCTACTCAGCATCGACCAAGCTTGCACAAATGAGATTATTCGCTCCTCGGGAATTGCCATTTGCGATCGATTTCATCCCGATAGCCAGCCGGGGCGCGAAGGATATCTGCATCGTGCGTTGACTGAGGCTTCCGATCGCTCGATGGTTATTTGTGTGCCGCACGACGATGCGGTTGCCTTTCATGTAGGACTGGTGGGTACGTTCGTCGGAACGATCGTTTGCCCTGCGAACACGACGGAGTTCCCTTTCGGTGATGAGCATGATCTGGGACATGTGATCTGTCTTGCGCCTGGGAATTGTGAACGCTTTTCGTTTCGCGCACTGGCGCAGGATTTTTATCGGGCAACGACCGACAGCGAACCGCCGTCGCCGGTGTGAATGGATGGTTGCGAGCCTCTTGCTGCCTTGAGCCAAGCGGCCAATAGTGCCGCCGGTGCAGCCGATTCTCGACATCCGGGGTCTCAGCAAGACCTACCCCGCCAAGTCCGGCGGTGAAGCCACCGTCGCTCTCCAGCCCACTGATCTCGCCATCCGCAGGGGCGAGATTTTCGCGCTGCTCGGGCCGAACGGCGCGGGCAAGACCACGCTGATCGGGCTGGTCTGCGGGCTGGTGCGGCCGAGCGGCGGCAGCATCCATGCCTTCGGGTTCGATCTCGCGCGGCGCTGGCGCGAGGGGCGGGCGAAGATCGGGCTGGTGCCGCAGGAGCTCAGCGTCGACATGTTCGAATACGTACTGCCCGCCGTCACCCACAGCCGCGCGCTGTTCGGGCGGCCGCCCGATCCCGCCAAGATCGAGGCGCTGCTCAAGTCGCTGTCGCTGTGGGACAAGCGCGACCAGCGCATCTCGGCGCTTTCGGGCGGGATGAAGCGGCGCGTGCTGATCGCCAAGGCGCTGGCGCACGATCCCGAGCTGCTGTTCCTCGACGAGCCCACCGCCGGAGTCGACGTCGAGCTGCGGCGCGACATGTGGCAGCTGATCGGCCAACTGCGCGACGAGGGCGTCACCGTCATCCTCACCACCCACTACATCGAGGAGGCCGAGGAAATGGCCGACCGCGTGGGAGTGATCGACCAGGGCGTGCTCAAGTTGGTCGAGGACAAGGTCGCGCTGATGGCCCGGCTCGGCCGCACCGAGGCGCGGATCACGTTGGCCGAGCCGCTGCGCGCGCTGCCCGCCGGCTTGCGCGCCTTCCCGCTGACGATCGACGGCGATGCGCGGACCCTGTGCTATCGCGCGCACGGTGACGGCGGGCGCGAGGGCGGCGGGATCGCCGCGCTGGTCAAGGCGCTGGTCGCCGAAGGGCTCGACTTCACCGGGCTCGACGTGCGCGAATCGAGTTTGGAGGACATCTTCGTCGATCTGGTGGGCCAGAAGGCCCGCGCGGCGGCGAACGGGGGGCGGGGCTGATGCGCTTCAACCTGCGCGGGGTCGCCGCGATCTACAAGTTCGAGCTGGCGCGCACCTGGCGGACGCTGTTCGAATCGATCGCCGCGCCGGTGCTGACCACATCGCTCTACTTCGTGGTGTTCGGCTCGGCGATAGGCGGCCAGATCCAGTCGGCGGGCGGGGTGTCCTATGGCGCGTTCATCGTGCCCGGGCTGCTGATGCTGACGATCCTGTCGGAAAGCACCGCCAACGCCAGCTTCGGCATCTACCTGCCGCGCTTCACCGGCACGATCTACGAGCTGCTGTCGGCGCCGATCGGCGTGGCCGAGACGCTGATCGGCTATGTCGGGGCGGCGGCGACCAAGTCGCTGATTCTGGCGGCGATCATCCTTGTTACCGCGCGCTTCTTCGTCGATTACGATATCCAGCATCCGTTCCTGGCGGCCGGCTACATCGTGCTGATCGCGCTGGCCTTCTCATTGCTCGGCTTCATACTGGGCTGCTGGGCCGACGGGTTCGAGAAGCTCCAGGTCGTGCCGATGCTGGTGCTCACCCCGCTCACCTTCCTGGGCGGGACGTTCTATTCGATCTCCATGCTGGCCGAACCGTGGCGCAGCGTCAGCTTGGCCAACCCCGTGGTCTATCTGGTCAACGGCTTGCGCTGGACGTTCTACGGCCAGGCCGACGTCGATTTCGCCACCGCCGCCGGCATGACTTTCGCCTTCCTCATCGTCTGCGTGGCGATCATCACCGTGATCTTTCGCACCGGCTGGCGCCTCAGGAGCTGAAGAACTGCCAGATGAGCCGGCCCGTCAGGGCGAGCGAGATCAGGATCAGCAGCGGCCGGATCAGCCGCGCGCCGTGCTTGAGCGCGAAGTGCGAGCCGAGCCAGTTGCCGATCATCGCGCCGACCGCCAAGCATAGTGCGAGCAGCCACAGCACCTTGCCGCCGAGGATGAAGACTACCAGGCTGCCCAGGTTGCTCGCGGCGTTGAGCAGCTTGGTCGTGCCCGTCGCCCGCGTCAGGCCAAAGCCGCGCAGGGCCACCAGGGTCGTGATGAAGAAGCTGCCGGTGCCGGGGCCGAAGAAGCCGTCATAAAAGCCGATGGACCCGCCAAGCGGGGCATAGCCGGCCTGGCTCAGTCGCTGGTGCGCGTCCTCATCGGTCATCCGCGGCGAGAAGATCACATAGGCGGCGGCGCTCAGCAGGAGGATCGGGACGATCAGCATGAGCGCTTCGGGCTTGATCAGCTGGACCACCGCCGATCCGGCCGCCGCGCCGAGGAAGGCCACGATCGCGCTGGGCAGGTTCGCGCGCCAATCGACCATGCCGCCGCGCAAGTAGTTGCGGAAGGCGGTTGCGGTTCCGGCCAGCGACTGCACCTTGTTGGTGCCGAGCGCGAGATGCGGCGGCAGGCCGGCTCCAAGCATCGCCGGCATCATGATCAGCCCGCCGCCGCCGGCGATGGCATCGACGAAGCCCGACAGCACGCCGACGAGGGGCAAGGCGATATAGACCCAGGTCTCGATCATCGTCGTGAGATGGCCGGAGATTGCGGATCGGGCAAGCCACGGCTAAGCGCGCGCGATGTCGCCGCGTTTCGCCTTCACTATCCACGCAACCGAGGGCAAGGCCCGCACGGGCAGCATCCAGATGCGCCGCGGCGAAATCCGCACGCCGGCTTTCATGCCGGTCGGCACCGCCGCCACGGTCAAGGCGATGAAGCCCGAGAGCGTGCGGGCCACCGGCGCGGACATCATCCTGGGCAACACCTATCACCTGATGCTGCGCCCCGGCGCGGAGCGGGTGGCGCGGCTGGGCGGCTTGCACAGGTTCATGAACTGGCCGCGCCCGATCCTCACCGATAGCGGCGGCTACCAGGTGATGAGCCTGTCCGAGCTCCGCAAGATCACCGAGGAGGGCGTGACTTTCGCCAGCCACATCGACGGCTCGCGCCATCACCTGACGCCCGAGCGCTCGATGGAGGTCCAGCGGCTGCTGGGCTCGGACATCGTCATGGCCTTCGACGAATGCCCGCGCGCCGACCAGGAGCGCGACGTGATCGCCCGCTCCATGGAGATGTCGATGCGCTGGGCCAAACGCAGTCGCGACGGCTTCGATGCCGGCGGCGCGCATGCTGAAGGCGCGGCGCTGTTCGGCATCCAGCAGGGCGCGCTCGACGAGGGGCTGCGCCGCCACAGCGCCGACGCGCTGCGCGACATCGGCTTCGATGGCTATGCGATCGGCGGGCTCGCGGTGGGCGAGGGGCAGGAGGCGATGTTCGCCACGCTCGATTTCGCGCCCGGCCAGTTGCCCGAGGATCGACCGCGCTACCTGATGGGCGTCGGCAAGCCCGACGACCTTGTCGGCGCGGTCGAGCGCGGGGTCGACATGTTCGATTGCGTGCTGCCCAGCCGCTCGGGCCGCAATGGTCAGGCCTTCACCTGGAATGGCCCGCTCAACTTGCGCAACGCTCGGTTCGCCGAGGACCAGGCGCCGCTCGACGCGCGCTGCGCCTGCCCGACTTGCGGCAGCTATACCCGCGCCTACCTGCACCACCTGATCCGCTCGGGCGAGATCCTGGGCGCGATGCTGCTGACGGAGCACAACATCGCATTCTACCAGCAGCTTATGCAGGCGATGCGCGATGCGATTCTCGCCGGGACGTTCGCGGCCTTCGCCGCGCAGTTCCGCCGCGATTATTATGGCGCCGGCCAAGGGAGCCCACCACGATGACCTTCGTTCATATCGCGACCGCGTCCCTGATCGTGGCGGCCTCGACGGTCACCGCGACCGCGCAGCCCGTACCGGCGAAGGCCCCCGGCGCGCCGTCGGCCTGGAGCATCTCGGCCGATCCGGGGCGTGGCGCGGCCGAAATCGCCGCGACGGCGAAGGATGGGGCGGGGCGGCTCATCCTCGGTTGCAGCAAGGCGGGCGAACCCGAACTGGCCGGCGTCATCGCCGGCTATCGCGGCGCGGGGCTGCGCACCGATGGCGCGGTCGAGCCGGCGCTTCTCTATGCCAGCGGCGAGGACTGGCGCGACGCCTTCTCCATCCGCCTGCGCTATTCCGCCGCCCGCCGGGGGTGGGAGCTCGCCCATCCGCTGTCGCCGCTGTTCCTGCGCTCGTTCTCGCGCGGTTCGAGCCTCGTGCTCGTGAACAGCCAGAACCAGGAAGTGCTCGCCTTCGACCTCACCGGATCGACCGCGGCGACGCGCGCGATGCGGACGACGTGCGGCCTGGCCGATTAACTCAAGCCGGCTGAACTCGTCCCTTCAGCCGCGCCAGCGCGACCTCCAGCTTGGTCTCGCGGTAACGGACGAACTTGCCGCTGCGTGGATCGAGGAAGCCCGCGCCGATCGCGCAGGCGAAGCGCTGGGCGGTGGCGAGGTCGGGATACCATTTTCCGGTGCGGTGCGGGGTGATGAAGCGATAGCGGAACATACGCTGGCATAATGCTGCAAGGGCCCTCAGGTTCCCTGAAACGCCCTGAGTTTCGTGTAACGAATGGTTGCCGACCGCCAACGAAAAAGGCGGTCCCGAAGGACCGCCTTTCGTGTGTTCTTTCGGAAGGACCGAACGATCAGCGCGAGTAGAACTCGACGACCAGGTTCGGTTCCATCTTCACCGGGTAAGGCACTTCGTCGAGCGTGGGCACGCGGACGAAGGTGATCTTGTCGCCGTCGGCGGCGACGTAGTCGGGGATCTCACGCTCGGGCAGCGACTGCGCCTCGGCGACCAGCGCCATTTCCTTGGCCTTGTTGCCCAGGCTGACGATATCGCCCGGACGCACGCGGCGGCTGGCGATGTTGCACTTCACGCCGTTGACGCGGATGTGGCCGTGCGAAACGATCTGGCGGGCCGAGAAGATGGTCGGCGCGAACTTGGCGCGATAGACGACCATGTCCAGGCGCTGCTCGAGCAGGCCGATCAGGTTCTGGCCGGTGTCGCCCTTCATCTGGGCGGCTTCCTGGTAGGTGCGCTTGAACTGCTTCTCGGTGACTTCGCCGTAGTAGCCCTTGAGCTTCTGTTTGGCGCGGAGCTGGATGCCGTAGTCCGACACCTTGCTCTTGCGGCGCTGGCCGTGCTGGCCGGGGCCGTAGCTGCGGCGGTTGACCGAGCTCTTGGGGCGACCCCAGATGTTCTCGCCAAGGCGGCGGTCGATCTTGTACTTCGATGCATTGCGCTTCGACATGCGCGTCGTTCCTTCAATTCGCTATGCGCCGGTGATAGGCCCGCGCTTCTGGTCCGGAATCGCACCATCCCGCCATGCGCAGGATGCGGCCGCCGCTTCACCGGAGTGCGGAGCCAATTGGACGTTTCCCACGAAGCACGCTTCGCGGGGCCCATGTGAAGGCGCGCCTGTGGGGGGTGGAAAGCCGAGAGTCAAGCGAAAGCGCCCCTCGACAGCCGCGCCGCCGCGCCCTAGGGCGCCGCGCATGGCGAAACAGACGATCGCGCCCGAGGACTGCTCGACGATGGCCGAAGTGCGCGCCGGCGTCGATGCGCTCGATGGAGACCTCGTCCGCCTGCTTGCACGCCGCTTCGCCTATATGCGTGCCGCCGCCCGGATCAAGCCGACCCGCGACGCGGTGCGCGACGAGCCCCGCAAGGCCGAGGTCATCGCCAATGCCGTCGCGACGGCCGGGGAACTCGGCATTCCAGAGACGGTGATCGCCGACCTGTGGGAGCGGCTGGTCGAAGGCTCGATCGCCTACGAACTCTCCGCCTGGGACGCGCGGAGCGACGGCTAGTCGCCCTCGATCTTCCGCTCGAGCGCGGAAAGCACGCCGCGCATCGTCCGCACTTCGAGGTGGTTCCAGCCCGGCTTGGTCAGCATGTTGCGCAAGGTCCGCCGCGTGGCCGCGGCGCGGCTCGGCGGGCGGAAGTAGCCGCGCGGCTCGAGCAGCGCGGCGAACTGGGCGATCATGCCTTCGAGCTCGTCCTGCGGGGCGGGGGGAAGCAGATCCTCGACGGTCGGCTGGGCAAGGGCGGTGCCCTTCGACCATTCGTAGGCACAGAGGATCACCGCCTGGGCGAGGTTGAGCGAACCGAACTCGGGATTGATCGGCACCGTCAGGATCGCGCGGGCGAGTGCGACGTCATCGGTTTCCAGCCCCGAGCGCTCCGGCCCGAACACGTAGGCGGAGCGGCCGGGCTGCGCGTGGATCTCGCGCGCGGCCTCCTCGGGCGTTACAACCGGCTTGGTCACGCCGCGCTTGCGCACGGTGGTGGCATAGACATGCGCGCAGTCGGTCACCGCCTCGGCCAGCGTCTCGTGCACGCTGGCGCGTTCCAGCACCACGTCCGCGCCGGCCGCGGCGGGCCCCGCGCTGGGGTTCGGCCAGCCGTCGCGCGGCGACACCAGGCGCAGTTCGGTGAGCCCGAAATTGAGCATCGCCCGCGCCGCCTTGCCGATGTTCTCGCCAAGTTGCGGGCGGACGAGAACGATGACGGGGGGGTTATTCTCCAGCGACATCTCGCACCGAACTGGCGAATTCCTCGAAGTCGCGCGCCTCGCTGAAGTCGCGATAGACGCTGGCGAAGCGGATGTAGGCCACTGAATCGAGCTGGCGCAGGCCGTCCATCACCATCT
>DASVMK010000168.1:0-3323 GCA_036384395.1 Novosphingobium sp. | reverse complement strand
CGGCACGATCAACATCCTCGTCGCCTCCGACGTCGCGGCTCGCGGCCTCGACGTGAAGGGCGTGAGCCACGTCTTCAACTTCGACACCCCCTGGCATCCCGACGACTACGTCCACCGCATCGGTCGCACCGGCCGCGCGGGCGCGACGGGCCGCGCCTTCACCTTCGTCACCGACGACGATGCCGAGGCGATCGCCAACGTCGAGAAGCTGACCGGCGGCGCGATCCCGCTGTTCGAGCTGGACGCGGGCGCCAGGGCCGAGACCGCCGAGCGCCCGCGCCGGGCCGACAAGCCGGCTGCTGATAACGCTGCGGACGGCGGATCGTCCGAGGATCGTCCGCGCGGTCGCCGCGCGGCCAAGTCGGGAGCCCGATCGCCCGAAGCCCGGTCGTCCGAGGACCGCTCGCGCAGGCGCCGCGGCCGCGACGAAGAGCCGGTGAAAACGGTGGCGGCGGTCGAGGATCGCCCCCGGAACGAACCGCGTCCCGAGCGCGCGCGCCAGCCGGACCGTGAGTCGGACCGGGCGCCGGCCCGCGCCGAGGCCGACGACGGTTGGTGCGGCCCCGTGCCGGGGTTCCTGGCGGTCTCGGCGATCGCCTGAGATTTCCGTCGGCGGCCTTCGGGTCGCATGGTTAAGAGAGTTTACACTTTCCCGCACTATTCCGGCTCTCTTCCGGTGCGGCGCGGTGCCCCCGGTCGATGGGATCGGGCGATGGCATTCGTGATACGCTGGGCGGAGCGCTTGTTCCTGACCGCGCTGGGCCTCGGCATCATCGTGCGCGTGGCGCCGCAGATCGGGCAGCACCCGCAGCTTCTGCTGTTCCTCGTGAGTGAGCTGATCGGCGTCGTGCTGATCCTCAGCCAGCGCCGCGGCGAAGCGACGGTGGCGCCCATCCCGGTCATCGCGGCATTCCTGTGCACCGGAGCAAGCCTGCTGGTGCTGCCGCAGGGCGCCCAGCTCGTTCCCGACAGCGTCTCGACCGCGCTGGTCTTCGGCGGCGCGGCGATCGCGCTCGCCGCCAAGCTCTCACTCCGCCGCAGCTTCGGGATCGTGCCCGCCAACCGCGGGGTGATGCGCGGCGGCGTGTACCGCGTGGTTCGCCATCCGATGTACTCGGGCTACATGATCGGCCAGCTCGGCTTCCTGCTGGTCTATTTCTCGCTGTGGAACCTCGCGCTCTATGCCTTCGTCTGGCTGGCCTTCGTGTTCCGCGCGCAGGAGGAGGAGAAGTTCCTCTCCGCCGATCCGACCTATCGCGAATACGCTGCGCAAGTGCGCTCCCGCCTGTTGCCGGGCGTGGTGTGACCGACTGATTCAGTCCGCGAGCTTGACGAAGCTGTCGATCACCCGCTTGCGGCCGCCGGTCTCGAAATCGATCTCCAGCTTGTTGCCTTCCTGCGCGGCGACGGTGCCGTAGCCGAACTTGTCGTGGAACACGCGCGCGCCCAGCGCGATATCGCCGCGCGGCTTGGCGGCGAAGCTGGCCGCGCTGCGCGAAGGCTCGGCGATGCGGCGCGGGGTCGGATCGAACTGCTGCGATGCGGCGCGCTGCCAGCCGGGGCCGCGCGTGACCGTGCGCGCGGGCTGGGCGCGGGCGACCTCGGCGAAGGGATCGCCGCGTTCGGACCACTGCGCGCGCCACAGCGAGGCGCCGCCGGTCATCGTCGTTTCGCTGTCGACATGCGCGTCGGGCAGTTCGGCGACGAAGCGCGAGGGGATCGCGCTGTTCCACTGGCCGTAGATCCGCCGGTTCGCCGCGTGAAGGATCGTGCAGCGCCGCCGCGCGCGGGTGATCGCCACGTAGGCGAGACGGCGCTCCTCCTCGAGGCTGGCGAGCCCGCCCTCGTCGAGCGCGCGCTGCGAGGGGAACACGCCTTCCTCCCAGCCGGGCAGGAAGACGTGATCGAACTCCAGCCCCTTGGCGGCGTGGATGGTCATGATCGTGACCTTCTCGGCGTCGGGCGCGGCGTCGTTGTCCATCACCAGGCTGACATGCTCGAGGAAATCGCCGAGCGTATTGTATTCCTCCATCGCGCGCGCGAGCTCGGTGAGGTTGTCGAGGCGGCCCGAGGCGTCGGCGGTGCGCTCGGCCTGGAGCGCGGCCGTATAGCCGCTCTCGTCGAGCAGGGTGCGCGCCAGTTCGGCGGGCGAGGTGGTCTGGGTGAGGTCGCGCCAGCGCGCGAAATCGCGCATCAGCGCGATCAGCGTGTTGCGCGCGCGCGCTGGCAGTTCGTCGGTATCGGCGATGTCGAGCGCCGCCGCGGCCAGCGGCAGCCCGCGCGCGCGGGCGTGGCGGTGGAGCTTCTCCAGCGTCTTGTCGCCGAGCCCGCGCTTGGGCGTGTTGTAGATCCGCTCGAAGGCGAGGTCGTCGGCCGGTTGAGCGATCAGGCGCAGATAGGCGAGCGCGTCGCGGATCTCGGCGCGTTCGTAGAAGCGGAAGCCGCCGATGATCTTGTAGCTGAGGCCGATGGCGATGAAGCGGTCTTCCAGCTCGCGCGTCTGGAACTGCGCGCGCACCAGGATCGCCACCTGGTTCAGCGACGCGCCTTCGCGCTCCAGCCGCTCGATCTCGTCGCCGATGCGGCGCGCTTCCTCGGGCCCGTCCCAGACCCCGATGACGCGCACTTTCTCGCCCGCGTCGAGCTCGGTCCACAGCGCCTTGCCCAGCCGCTCGCTGTTGCTGGCGATCAGCCCCGAGGCGGCGGCGAGGATGTGCGGCGTCGAGCGGTAGTTCTGTTCGAGCCGGATCACCCTGGTGCCGGGAAAATCCTTCTCGAACCGCAGGATGTTGGCGACTTCCGCGCCGCGCCATGAATAGATCGACTGATCGTCGTCGCCCACCACGCAGATGTTGTGGCGCCCTTGCGCCAGCAGGCGGAGCCACAGGTACTGGACCTGGTTAGTGTCCTGGTACTCATCGACCATGATGTACTTGAAGCGCTGGCGGTACTGCTCCAGCACCTCGCGGTGCTGCCGGAACACATTGAGCATGTGCAGCAGCAAGTCGCCAAAATCGCAGGCGTTCAACGCCTTGAGGCGATCCTGGTAGAGCCGGTAGAACTGCTGGCCGCGCCCATTGGCGTAGCTTTCGTTCTCCAGCGCATCGAGATCGGCGGGATTGAGCCCGCGGTTCTTCCAGCGGTCGATCAGCCCGGCGAGCTGGCGCGCTGGCCAGCGCTTCTCGTCGAGCCCTTCGGCCTGGATGAGCTGCTTCAGGAGCCGGAGCTGGTCGTCGGTGTCGATGATCGTGTAGTTGGGCTGCAAACCCACGAGCTCGGCGTGGCGGCGGAGCATCTTGGCGGCGATCGCGTGGAAGGTGCCG
>DASVMK010000167.1:0-2105 GCA_036384395.1 Novosphingobium sp. | reverse complement strand
GCTGGTGGCGCGATGCCGGCGTCGATTGCGATTTTCACGACGAGCCGCAGAGCTGGCTGGTGGCGCCGGAAGTGGCCGCCAGCAAGGACCAGCGCCCGCGCACAGGCGGGGACCTTGGGCCGCAGGGCGAAACCCTCAGTCCAGCCGAACGAGCTCCGACCCTGCTCGGGGACGCAGGAGTACAAACGCCGAATCTCGCGCCCGGCCCCACGATCGACCGCAGCGCTCTGCCCCAGGACCTCGCCGCCTTCGCCGCCTGGTGGCTGATCGAGCCCTCGCTCGCCGGCGGCCGGGTGACCGGGCGCGTGCCGCCGCGCGGGGCCGCGGGCGCGAAGCTGATGGTCCTCGTGCCCCACCCCGAGCGCGACGATGCCGAGCATCTGCTATCGGGCCCGCAAGGACGCCTGCTCGACGCGATGCTCGCGGCGATGGGCCTGACCGCCGAGGAAACCTACCTCGCCGCCGCACTGCCGCGCCACACGCCGCACGCGGATTGGGCGGGAATCGCCGCGCAAGGCATGGGCGCAGTACTCGCCCGGCATATCGCGCTGGCCCGGCCAGAGCGGCTACTGGTCTTCGGCGGCGCCATCCTACCGCTACTGAGCAACGATCCGACGAAAAATCCGGCCGATTTATCGCAATTTAACCTTGAGACCGGCACAATTCCGCTATTGCTGGATCGGGATCTCGCCGTCCTGCTCGAAAGACCGGGCTGGAAGGCGCGCTTCTGGACGAGGTGGCTCGACTGGTCTGAATGACTATCCATCAGGCCGTGCCGCCGGTGGGCTCGACGGGGAAGACTTGAGAACGTGACGGTTTCGAAGAATGCCAGGCTGCTGGCGGCGGCCTGCACCCTCGCCGGCGCCGCGGCGCTCTCGGCGCCGACCAGCGCCAACAGCGCCGCGGTCGATTATTTCCGCAACCGCGCCGACCGCACCGCAGTGCCGACGCTGCTGAGCCAGGACGAGCGCGGCTATTACCGCGAGCTCTTCGCCGCGATCGAGCGCAAGGACTGGGCGCGGGCGCAGGCGCTGTTCGCGCAGAAGCCCGACGGCCCGCTCCACCAGGAAGCTCGCGCCGAGTTCTACCTCGCCGCCGGCAGCCCGCGCATCGATCTCGATTCGCTGAACGGCTGGCTGGCGAAGGGCCTGGAACTGCCGCAGGCCGAGCAGATCGCCCGTCTCGCGCAGACCCGCGGCGGCGCATCGCTCCCCGCCCTGCCCGCGCCTCAGCGGCTGGTCAGCTACCCGACCACCGCCAAGCGCGTCCGCCCGCGCAGCGTCGAGGACGGCACGATGCCCGGCTCGGTCGCCGCCGGCATCCTCGACCGCATCAAGAACGACGATCCGATGGGCGCCAAGACGCTGCTCGACGGCATCGACGCGACGCTCAGCGACAGCGCCAAGGCCGAATGGCGGCAGCGCGTCGCCTGGAGCTACTACATCGAGAACGACGACGCCTCGGCCTATCAGATCGGCCAGCTCGCCGGTCAGGCCGCCGGTCCCTGGGCGGCCGAAGGCTGGTGGACCGCCGGCCTCGCCGCCTGGCGCCTGGGTGATTGCGAGGGCGCGGTCGCCGCGTTCCAGAACACCGCCGCGCGCGCCGACAATCCCGAACTCGCCGCTGCGGCGCTCTATTGGCAGAGCCGCGCGCATGTCCGCTGTCGCCAGCCCGACAAGGCCGTCGCCCCGCTGCGCGCCGCCGCCCGCCGCGACGAGACGCTCTACGGCATGCTCGCCGCGGAGCAGCTCGGCCTCAAGCTGTCCGAGCAGCACGCCACGCCCGATTTCACCCAGACCGACTGGCAGCAACTGCGCGAAATTGGCAACGTCCGCACCGCGGTCGCGTTGACCGAGATCGGCGAACCGGCCCTTGCCGACGAGCTGCTGCGCCACCAGGCCCGGATCGGCAGCCCGGCGAACTACCAGTCGCTGTCGCGGCTGGCGCGCGATCTGGGCCTGCCCTCGACCCAGCTGTGGATGGCCTACAACGCGCCCAGCGGCAGCCGGCCCGAGCCGGCCAGCCGCTTCCCGACGCCGAACTGGACTCCGGTGGGCGGCTGGAAAGTCGATCCGGCGCTGGTCTATGCGCATGCGCTGCAGGAA
>DASVMK010000166.1:0-8073 GCA_036384395.1 Novosphingobium sp. | reverse complement strand
AAGCCCCAGACGAAGAGCCGGCGGATCAGCCGGCCGAACCAGCCCGGACCGGATTTGCTGGGGGCGGAGTTGTTGGAACCGCCCCTGCCTTTGCCGGGCTCGCCCCCGCGTAAGCCGTCGTTGCGCGCCATAAGGTCGGATTATTCCTCCAAGGCGCCCCGCCGCGCCGTTTCGGGCGCGCTATGCATAGGCGAAGTGTAACGGCGGGTTAACGCTGATTTTCCCGCCGCGACAAGGGCGCCGCCGGGGATGTCCCCAACGAGAAGCGCCAAGACGCGAAAAGGCAGAGTTGATTTCGCGCAGAGCCCGCAGAGGACGCAACGCGTTACCTGTCACCGCAAGGCCGCTATCGCGGAAAGTGCGGCTTCGCCGCAGTGCGGCCTCTCTGCGTTCTCTGCGGGCTCTGCGCGAACCAAAGAAGCTCAGCGTCTCCGCGTGACGCTTCCCATGCGACAGCCTTCCCCCATCAAGGGGAAAGGCTGGAGCGCCCAAAAATCACCCGATGATCGACTTGACCTCAAGGTATTCGTGCAGGCCGTACTCGCCCCACTCGCGCCCGTTGCCCGAGCGCTTGTAGCCGCCGAACGGAGCGTGGAAATCGAAACCGCCGTTGATCCAGATCGCGCCGGTGCGCATCCGCCGGGCGACGTCGCGGCAGGCATCGGCGTCGACGCCCGAGACATAGCCGCCGAGCCCGAACTGGCTGTCGTTGGCGATGCGAACCGCGTCGTCGACGTCATCGTAGGCGATGATGACCAGCACCGGGCCGAAGATCTCCTCGCGGGCGATGACCATCTGGTTGTTGCCGACGAACACCGTCGGCTTGACGTACCAGCCCTTGTCGAGTCCCTCGGGACGGCCGAGGCCGCCGGCGATGAGCTGCGCGCCTTCGTCCAGGCCCTTCTGGATATAGTCCTGGATGATGTTGTACTGGCTCTTGGAGACCACCGGGCCCATCGCGAAGTTGCCCTGGGGGTCGCCCACGGTCACCGCGTTGGCCGCCTCGGCCGCCACCTTCAATGCCTCGTCGAGCCGGGCGTTTGGCACCAGCAGGCGCGAGCCGGCGCTGCAGGTCTGGCCCGAGTTGCCCATCATGCCGCCGGTCGCGGCGGCGACGTTGTCGGCCAGCGCCGCGTCGTCGAGCACGATCCAGGCGCTCTTGCCGCCCAGCTCCAGCCCGACGCGCTTGATCGTGTCGGCAGCGTCTTTCTGGATCTGAACGCCGACCGGCTCCGAGCCGGTGAACGAGATCATGTCGACATCGGCGTGGGTCGAAAGCGCGGTGCCGATCACGCTGCCCTGGCCCTGCACCATGTTGAACACGCCGGCTGGCGTGCCCGCGTCGTGCAGGATCTCCGCGAGGATCTGCGCCGAGTACGGCGCGAGTTGCGGCGGCTTGAGGATCATCGTGCAGCCGGCGGCCAGCGCCGGGAATATCTTCACGCACGTCTGGTTCATCGGCCAGTTCCACGGCGTGATCAGGCCGCAGACGCCGATCGGCTCCTTGCGAATGATCGTCGCGCCGCGCTGTTCCTCGAACTTGAACTCTTTCAGAACCTCGATCGCGGTGGCCAGGTGGCCCTTGCCGAGCAGCGTGTGGAAACCGCACCCCAGCGAGATCGGCGCCCCCATTTCCTCGGTCACCGCCTCGCCCAGCTCGCGCTCGCGGCGCAAGTATTCGGCCTCGATCGTCTGGAGCAGGTCGAGGCGCTCCTTGACGCTGGTCACGCCCCAGGCGGCAAAGGCGCGGCGCGCGGCGGCGACGGCGTTGTGGACGTCGGCCGCAGAGCCGAGCGAGATCGTGCCCGAGACTTCCTCGGTCGCCGGGTTGATCACCTCGGCGGTCTTCGGCGTGACCGGGTCGACCCACTGGCCGTCGATGTAGAACTTCAGGTAGTTGCGCATACCGCTCTCCTAATTCCTCCCCGCGCTCGCTCGGGGAGGGGAACCACCGCAGGAGGTGGAGGGGTACCCGCGGTAGGTCACAGCGTCGAGATGGCAGGCTTTGGGACCGTGCCCCTCCACCATCCTCTGCGAGGATGGTCCCCCTCCCCGAGACGAGCTCGGGGAGGAATTTACCGGCTTACTGCGTGCCTTCGGCGTACCAGGTCTTGAACTCCGCGTACTGCGGCTTGTCGGTGGCGTTGGCCTTGGGCTCGATCGGCACGTGGATCACGGTCGGGCCGCCGCGCTGGTAGGCGCGCTCGATCGCCGCGCCCAGTTCGTCGGCGCGCTGGACGAATTCGCCCGCCGCGCCGAAGCCTTCGGCGATCTTGTCGAAGCGGACCTTGTTCGACCAGTGGACGCCCGGCTCCGCCGTGCCTTCGCCGAAGAAGCCGCGATAGACGCCAACCTCGAGGCCCCACTGGAAATCGACGCCGACGACGATGACCAGCGGCAGGTTCTTGCGCACCGCCACTTCGAGCTCGCCGATGTGGAACAGGAACGACGAGTCCGAGGTCAGCAGCATGCCGGGGCGCTGCTTGCCGGTCTCGGCCTGGTCGGCCAGCATCGCGCCGGTGGCGTACGGCAGGCCGGTGCCGATGTGGCCGTAGTTCTGGTTCCAGATCACGTCGTGGGGCTTGGCCTGGTTATAAGTCCAGCCGAACACCACCGTCGCGCCGCCATCGCGGATCATGATGCCGTCCTTGGGGAACGCCCTGGTCGCCTCGGTGATGAAGCGCGCGGTGTTCATCGGCACGTTGCCAGTGCCGTCGTCGCGGGTGGTCGATTCCTCGTAGAGGTCGGCGATCTGCTTGGCCTCGCGCTCGATATACTCGGCCAGGCGCGGGTGGCCGGGCAGGCTGACGCCCTTCAGCGCACGGACGAGCTGCGGCACCACGGCGCGGACGTCGCCGACCAGCGGCACGTCGTACGAGCGGTTGACGCCGATCGCGGTCGGGTCTTGCTGGACGTAGATCCACTTGCGGTTGGCCTCGTTGTCCACCCAGTGGCGCCAGCGGCCGTAGTGGCTCGGTTCGCCCAGCTCGGTCGCCAGCGCGATGCACAAGTCGCTCTCGACCACCGCGTCGACCGAGACTTCCGAGAAGCCATAGGGGAAAGTGCGGTCTTCGAGGCCGGCGATGAAGCTGGTGCCGCCCGAGGTCTGGATCACCGGGCACTGGAGCAGGTCGGCCAGTTCCTTGACCTTGGCGCCCGACTTGCTGGTGTGGACGCCGTGGCCGACGAGGATGATCGGGTTCTTGGCCGCCTTGATCAGGTCCACCGCCTCGGCGATGCGGTCGCCGTCGGCGCCCTGGTTGGTCAGGCGGTACTTGGCGGGCGGCAGCGCGGCGGGGACGTCGAGGTCCTCGAGGATCACGTGGCTCGGGTATTCGATGTAGGCCGGGCCCGGCGTGCCCGACATGCAGACGCGCAGCGCCTCGCGGATGATCTCGTCGGTCTGGTCGGCGTATTCGATCGAGGCCGAATACTTAACCGAATCCTCGATCATCGGCTCCTGCCGGACGAACTGGATACGACCGCGGCGGACGCGGCGCTCGGTGACGCGGGCGCGCTGGCCGCCGAGGAAGATAACCGGGTCGTTCTCGACCTTGGCGCACTGGATGGCGGGCATCGCGTTGGCGAGGCCCGGCCCGAGCGTGGCGACGCACAGCGCCGGCTTGCCGGTGATCCGCGCCGAGGCGGCGGCCATGTGGCCGGCGGACGCCTCATGGTGCGGCGAGACGACGGTCCAGCCGCGCTTCTCGGCTTCGAGGAACAAGTGGACAAAGTTGGGATCGGGGATGCCGTAGAGCGTCTTGATGCCTTCGGCCTCGAACAGGTCGAGGATGCGCTTGTAAACCGGGGTTCCCTGGGTCACGGGCTTGGCGTCCGCTGCGGGCTGATCGTCGTACATCGTCCGTTCTCACCTTTCTTCACGGCCCCATCCCGGCGCGACGCCCGGACTGTGCCTCAATTCAAAAACTTCCGCCTTCCCGCGACCGTCCCTGTCCGCGTCGAGCCGCCGGAGGCGGCGCGAATGCGTGGAAAAACCGATCGGCGGAAGCGACCTGACGGTGTCCGCTAGCACCTTCGCCGAGGGACGGCGAGTCCCGCTCCCACCGTCGGCGCGATCAATTTGAACGGCTGTGCAATTCCGGCGACCGGCAGCTCAGGAGCGCCGGTCCTCCGGGCGGTTGTCGTGCACCTTGGTCACGGCCCCGCGGCCCATCCAGTCGGCCAGGTTGCGGTGGAGGTTGATGACCTTCTGCTCCTGGTGGGGGTTGGGCAGCGGGCCGCGAAAGCCGCTGGACTTCATGCCCTTGTGGACGAACTCCATGTTGGAGAAGTCCTGCGCGAGCACCGAGCCCCAGTTGTCGCCGGTGGGATCGGCGTGGGTCCATGTCGTCTCGGGCGCCTCGCCTTCGGGGAAGCGTTCGAGCGCGTAACTTTCGAAGATGCACTTGTTGGGGTCGTCGCCGTAGGGCCGCACCCGGTAGCACAGCGCGAAAGTCTCGCCGTGAAGGATGTTCTGGTTGGGCCAGAGCCCCCAGGCGAGGCCGCTCTCCTTCTTGATCTCGGGCGGCACCTCGGGCCAGATCACCCCGCGCGCGGCATCGTCGGCCTTGGCTGAGGCGATCCAGTGGGCGATGCATTCCTGCGCGGTGGCGGTCTCGGGCAGCTCGTCCTTCAGGCGGCTGGCGGCGTTGACCAGCGTCTCGGTCGAGGCCGAGTAATTGATCGTCTCGTAGTTTTCCTTGATCAGCTCGTAAGTCGAGACGCGCGGATCGTCCCCCTTGCCGGCGCGGGTGGTGCCTGCCGCCTCCGCCATCTTGAACTTGTCCTCGCGCGTGTCGTAGCTCGACACCGAGTGCAACCCGTACTGCTTCGACAGTGCGTAGTAGTCGCCATAGGCGAGCAGCTGGGTATGCGTGCCGGCGACGTGGTAGGGCTCGAGGAACGCCTCGATCGCGACCTTCCAGTTGCACGGATAGATCGCCCACTGGCGCCACTTGTAGCTCATTCCGGCGAGGTCGAAATGGTCGAGGATCTCGCCCGCGCGGCCCATCCATTCCTTCAGCGACATCGCTTCCGGGTCCATGTTGATGTAGATGAACCCGCCCCAGGTATCGACCTTGACCTCGGACAGGCAGGTCATCTCCTTGGTCAGCCCGCCCTCGCCCCAATCGTCCTTGTCGAGGATGTAGGTGTTCTGGCCGTCGAGGTCGAAGGTCCAGCCGTGAAAGCCGCAGACGAAGTTCTTGCGGTTGTTGCCGCGCACGTCGTGGACTTTTCCCGGCATCATGTCGGGCACCGAGACGAGCTGACGGCCGCGGTGCGGGCAGACGTTGTGGAACGCCCTGAGGCTGCCGTCGCCCTTGCGCAGCACGATGATCGATTCGTCGGCGACGTCGTAGGTCAGCCAGTCGCCGGGGTTCGGCAGGTCGCTCTCGCGCTCGACCATTTGCCAGATCTTGGGCCAGAGCTTGACCTTCTCCTCCGCGAGGTACTCCTTCGACAGGAACGCCTCGGTCGGATAGGTCACCATCTCTTCCCGATCCATCGTCTCGGCGCCGATGTTCCCCGCCGCGATTTTGGACAGCTCGTTCACGATGTTCTCCCACAGTCTCGGGCTGCGGACCGGCGGCGCAAAGGGCCCCGATCCGTCATTGGCGCAGGATGCTAAACCAGATCATCGGGCGATGAAACCGGTTAGGCACCCCGCCTGTATCAATCCGCCAGGGCGGGCGCGCGCAGCGACAGGCCTTCGAGATCGCCCTTGTCGCGCCAGGCCGCCAGCATCGCCTGGAAGTCGTGCCAGCCCGGTCCCCACTGGCGGAACAGCGCCCACTTGGGCTTTTCCTCGCCCTCGTTGTTGAAGTAGCTGGGCGTGCATTCGCGGGTGAAGGCCGAGTTGTCCGGCTCCATCTCCTCGAACCGCGCGACGTAGGCGTCCTGCGCCTCCTGCGTCGCCTCGACCACGTCGACCCCGCGCTTTAGCGCCTCGGCGATAATGTGGGCGATGTGCTCGCCCTGGCGGCCGAACTGCTCGGTCACCGTGGCGTTGACCCCGCCCTGGACGTAGCCGACGAAGAACTGGTTGGGGAACCCGTGCGTCATCGTCCCGTGCAGCGTCAGCGGGCCGTTGCGCCAGTGCTCGTAGATCGAGCGGCCACCACGCCCTTCGACCACCGGGATGCCCCAGCGGCGTTCCAGGTCGCTCGTCACCTCGAAGCCCGAGGCGAAGATCATGCAGTCGACTTCGTGTTCCGCGCCCTGATGGATGAAGCCCTTCTCGGTCATCCGCTCCAACCCTTGCGTGGCCGAAACGTCCACCAGCCTTACGTTGGGACGGTTGAAGGTCGGGTAATACTCGTCGTTCGACAGCGGGCGCTTGCACAGGAAGCGGAACCAGGGCTTGAGCGCCTCGGCGGTCTCCGGGTCCTCGACGATCGCTTCGACGCGGGCGCGCATGCGCTCCATCACGCGGTAGTCCATGAGTTCGCGGCGGGCCATGAACTCGTCGAGCGGGAGCTGCGGCCAGCCCTCGGCGGCGAGCTCGGCGGCCATGTTGCGCGCCATCTCGGTCCAGATGTCGCAGATCAGGTCCGGCTCGCCGGGCTGGAAGAACTCCATCGCCGCGCGGTGGAAGTTGTCCTGCCGCGCCTTCTGCCAGCCGGGCTGCAGCGACTTCGCCCATTCGGCGTCGGTCGGCGGATTGGGCCGCTCGTCGACGTTGGAGGGGGTGCGCTGGATGACGTAGAGCTGCTTGGCGTACTTGCCGAGGTGCGGCACCGCCTGGATCGCGGTGGCGCCGGTGCCGACGATGGCGACCCGCTTGTCGGCCAGCTTGTCCAGCACCGGTTCGGCGCGGCTGCCGCCGGTGTAGTCGTAGTCCCAGCGCGCGGTGTGGAACATCTTGCCCTTGAAGGTGTCGATGCCGGGAATGCCGGGCAGCTTGGGCATGTTGAGCACGCCGCAGGCCATGACCACGAAGCGCGCGCGGAACTCGTCGCCGCGGTTGGTGCCGACGCGCCAGCGGCCGATCGCCTCGTCCCACTTGAGCGAGGTGATCAGCGTGTGGAACACCGCCTTGTCGGCGAAGCCGAACTTCTCGGCAATCAGCTTGCAGTAGCCGTAGATCTCGGCCCCGTCGGCAAACTTCTTCGACGGCAGGAAGCCCGTTTCCTCAAGCAGCGGCAGGTAGCAATAGGCGTCGTTGTCGCACTGGATGCCGGGGTAGCGGTTCCAGTACCAGACGCCGCCGAAATCGCCGGCGTGATCGATGTTGCGCAAGCTGGTCACGCCCTGCCGGGTCAGGTGATACGACGCCAGCAGGCCACCGAAGCCGCCGCCCAGCACGACAACGTCGAGCTCCTCGGAGATCGGATCGCGCGGGGTCACCGGCAGGTGCGGGTCGGTGGAATAGAGATCCTGAAACTCGCCGGTCAGGCGGACATACTGCTCCTGCCCCCCCGCACCGACGCGCTTGTCGCGCTCCTGGCGGTACTTCTCGCGCAGCGCGGGAATGTCGATCGTGTCGACGGGCGGAACGGCGGTGGGGCGGCAGGTCATGGGTCTCTCCGACGATTCGTTTGATCGCCTTCTGCCTATAATCAACAGTGTTGTCTATTATGATTTGGACGAGGCAGCCTCGCTGAAGCAGCCCGCTGCGTTCAAGGATCGTCATTTCCGCCCGTCGACAAGCTCGGGATGAACTTCCGGCCAAGGGCCGGAAGGCGCGAACCCAGCACGTGACCTACCGCCTAGATTTGACGTCGGGAGATGGGTCCCCGCCTTCGCGGGGATGACGAGAATTGGTTTTCAGCTCCGGCCGGGTTGAAATCCGACAAGATCGAAGCGAACGACCTCAGTGCAGATGCTCGACCAGCAAGACCACGCCGTCGTGCCCTGAGACGCGCATGCGGGTACCGGGCTCGGCGTCGGGGCCCTTGGCCAGCCATTCGCTATCGCCGTGCTTCACCCGGCCGGTGCCGCCGTCGATCACCGCGGTGACCACCACCGTTTCGCCGATCAGCTGCGCGCCGCGGTCGTTCATCATCGGGTCGACGGGCTGAACCGGATTGCTGCGCAGCCAGCGCTTGCCGGCGAACACGGCGACGATGGCGA
>DASVMK010000165.1:0-8463 GCA_036384395.1 Novosphingobium sp. | reverse complement strand
GGGGCTGGGGTATGCGTGGGATCATGGATTTCTTCCGGCGGGCGGACTGGTTCGGCGCGGCGCGGGCGCGGGGGTATCTGCGGCTCCTTGCGCTGCTCAACCTGGCGGCGGTGGCCTGGCTGGTCGGCACCGCGCACCTCGGGGTCGATCGCAACGGCTTCCTGCTCGGAACCGATTTCCTGAGCTTCTGGACCACCGGGCACATGCTCCACGCCGGGGCCAATCCCTATGACATCGCCGCGCATATCGCCGCGCAGCGCGGATATTTCGCGGCGCCGGACGGCTACACCGCGTTCTTCTATCCGCCGTCGCTGCTGGTTTTCTGCTGGCCGCTCGGCTTCTTCGCGTACTTTCCCGCGCTGGCATTGTGGCTGGCGGTGAGCGGTGGGGCCTATCTGCTCGCGGTGCGGCAGTGGCTGGGCCGGTCCGACCTCGGGCAACCGCTGGCCGTGCTGTTCGCCGCGTTCCCGCCGGTGTTGATCACCGTGACGCATGGCCAGACCTCGTTCCTCGTCGCGGCGCTGCTGGGGCTCGGCCTGCTGCTGGTGCGCGAGCGGCCGTGGATCGCCGGGACGCTGCTCGGCCTGGCGACCATCAAGCCGCAGTTCGGCCTGTTGGTGCCGATCGCGCTGCTGCTGACCGGCGAGTGGCGGGCGATCGCGGCGGCCCTGCTGTCGGCCGTTGGAATCGCGCTGGTCGCCGCGCTCGCGTTCGGGGTGAAGGTCTGGTCCGGGTGGCTGGCGATCGGCGGGGCCGCGCAGGCGGCGATGGACCAGGGCAGCGTCGGCTACGGCAAGATGCAGAGCCTGCTTGCCGCCGCCATGCTGCTCGGCGCGCCCGCTGCCCTCGCCTATGCGCTGCAGGGCGCGCTGACGCTCGGCGTAGCGGGTGCGGTCGCCTGGGCGAGCTGGGGCCGCCGCTACGATGCCTCGCTGGCCGCGCTGGTGCTCGCGGGCACGCCGCTGGCGACACCCTTCGTGCTCGATTACGACATGCTGCTGCTGGCGTTCCCGCTGGTCTGGCTGGCGGGGCGGGCTCTGGCGGAGGGACACTTCCGCGACTGGGAGAAGGCGATCTGCACCGCCGCTTTCATCGCGCCGGCGCTGTCGCGGCCGCTGGCTATGGCGGCCGGCATTCCGATCATGCCTTTCGTGCTGATCGCCTTGTTTTTCGTGGTGCTGCGCCGCGCGGGCGAAGCGCGCGGGGCCAGGCTGTCGGGGGAGGGCGAGCGATGCCCGATATCCTGATCACCGCGATGCTGTGGGACAAGTCCAACACACCAAACTCGTCGCCCCGGGCTTGACCCGGGATGACGGTAAGTGAGGAATTCGATGTTCCGCCTCAGGCGTCGATCAGCTCGGGATCGATCTCGGCGGCGCGGTTCTGGATGAACATGAAGCGGTGTTCGGGATTGCGGCCCATCAGCCGGTCGACCAGGTCCTTCACCGCGTGGCGCTGTTCGTGCTCGGCGGGCAGGGTGACGCGCAGCAGGTTGCGGGTGGCCGGCGACATCGTCGTCTCGCGGAGCTGCTGCGGGTTCATCTCGCCCAGGCCCTTGAAGCGCGAGACTTCCACCTTCTTGCCCTTGAACCGCCCGGCCTCGAGCTCGGCACGGTGGGCGTCGTCGCGGGCATAGGCGCTCTCCTTGCCGGCGGTCAGCCGGTAGAGCGGCGGCTGCGCGAGGTAGAGATGGCCGCCCCGGACGACCTCGGGCATCTCCTGGAAGAAGAAGGTCATCAGCAGCGTGGCGATATGCGCGCCGTCGACGTCGGCGTCGGTCATGATGACGATGCGGTCGTAGCGCAAGTTGTCCGGGTTGCAGTCCTTGCGGCTGCCGCAACCGAGCGCGAGCAGCAGGTCGGCGATCTCGGTGTTGGCGCGGATCTTGTCGGCAGTGGCGCTGGCGACGTTGAGGATCTTGCCGCGGATCGGCAGAATCGCCTGGGTCTTGCGGTCGCGCGCCTGCTTGGCGCTGCCGCCGGCCGAATCGCCTTCGACGATGAACAGCTCGGTCTCGCCCGATCCTTCGCCCGAACAGTCGGTGAGCTTGCCGGGTAGGCGCAGCCGCTTCGCATTGGTCGCGGTCTTGCGCTTGACCTCGCGCTCGGCCTTGCGCCGAAGCCGCTCGTCCATCCGCTCCATGACATGGCCCAGCAGCGCCTTGCCGCGCTCCATGTTGTCGGCGAGGAAATGGTCGAAGTGGTCGCGGATCGCGTTTTCGACCATGCGTGCCGCTTCGGGCGAGGTCAGGCGGTCCTTGGTCTGGCTCTGGAACTGGGGGTCGCGGATGAAGACCGAGAGCATCACCTCGCTCCCCGTCACCACGTCCTCGGGCGCGATGTCCTTGGCCTTCTTCTGGCCGATCAGCTCGCCGAAGGCGCGGATGCCCTTGGTGAGAGCGGCGCGCAGGCCCTGCTCGTGGGTGCCGCCGTCGGGCGTCGGGATGGTGTTGCAGTAATAGCTGTAGGCGCCGTCCGACCAAAGCGGCCAGGCGATCGCCCATTCGACGCGGCCCTGCTCATCGCCCGGGAAATCCTGCGATCCCGAGAAGAACTTGGTCGTCACGCATTCGCGGGCGCCGACCTGTTCGGTCAGGTGGTCGGCCAGGCCGCCGGGGAACTGGAAGGTCGCTTCGGCCGGTACGTCCTCGCTGGCGAGAGAGGGCGCGCACTTCCAGCGGATCTCGACCCCGGCGAACAGGTAGGCCTTCGAGCGGACGAGGCGGAACAGCCGCGCCGGTTTGAACTTCGCGTCCGCGCCGAAGATCTCGGTGTCGGGCACGAAACTGACCGTGGTGCCGCGCCGGTTGGGGGTGCCGCCCAGCTTCTGCAACTTCCCGGTCGGCAATCCGCGCGAGAATTCCTGCGCGAACAGTTCCTTGTTGCGCGCCACCTCGATGCGGGTGAGCGAGGACAGCGCGTTGACCACCGAGACTCCGACGCCGTGCAGGCCGCCCGAAGTGGCGTAGGCTTTCCCCGAGAACTTGCCGCCCGAATGGAGTGTGGTGAGGATCACCTCGAGCGCCGATTTGCCGGGAAACTTGGGATGCTCGTCGACCGGGATGCCGCGGCCGTTGTCCGCGATCGTCAGCCGGTTCCCCTCGTCGAGCACGACCTCGATGCGGTTGGCATGGCCGGCGACGGCCTCGTCCATCGCGTTGTCGAGCACTTCGGCGGCGAGGTGGTGCAGCGCGCGCTCGTCGGTGCCGCCGATGTACATGCCAGGGCGGCGGCGCACCGGCTCGAGCCCTTCGAGCACCTCGATCGCGGAACCGTCATAGCTCTCGCCGCCGGGGGAGGGCAGCTTGTCGAACAGGTCGTCGGGCGCAGACATGGGAACGGCTATAGAACGCGCGGATTCTCGCGTGCAAGCGAGAGCGGGGAGTTATCGTCAGCAGTCATCCACGTCCCCGCGCGAGCGAAGACGCGGGTCGGCTCAGTTCCCGAACCCCGCCGGCGCTTCGCTCACCACGGCGATCGTGCCGGCACGGACTTCGCGGACTTCCATCGCGCGCTGGATGACGCCGTTGGCGCCGAAGCGGAACGCGCCGTCGACGCCGAGGAAGCCGTCGGCCTGGCTGAGGCGGGCGGTGGGCAGCGTCGATCCGGGGCGCCAGTCGCGGGCGATGCGGATGGTCAGCAGCACCGCGTCGTAGCCCAGCGTGGCGATGCGATAGGGCTGGGCGCCGAAGCGCGACTTGTAGCTCTCGGCGAACTGGCGGAAGCGGGTGTCGGACACCGCCGAAAACAGCGCGCCGCGCAGCGCCGGGGTTTGCGCGATCACGCTCTCGCCGCTCCACAGCTCGTTGCCGAGGATGCGCGGCGATGTCGCTCCGGCGCGCAAGGACGGCGCGGCCTGGGCGGCGATGCGGCCGCCGTCGGCGATCAGGACCGCGTCGTAGCCGCCCTTGTCGCGCAACCGCCGCGCGGCGCTGGTCACCGAGGTGTTCGAGCGGTTGAACGTCTCCATCGCCACCACGCGCCCGCCCTGGGCCTGGACGGCGCCGAGGAAGGCCGAGGAGGCGCGCTGGCCGTACTCCCCATCGGGCACCAGCGCGGCGAAGCGGGTCATCCCCTTGCCCTTGGCGTAAGCGACGGTGCGGGCGATCGACTGGCCGGGCAGGCTGCCCATGACGAAGACGTCGCGGCTCGCCGCCGCCTCGTCGTTGGAGAACGAGATCACCGGCACCCGCGCGGCGCGGGCGGTGGCGGCGATCGCCGGGATGTCGTCGGCCAGCAGCGGGCCGAGCACCAGCTTGTTGCCGTCGGCGATGGCGCGGGTCGCGGCGGCCTGCGCGCCGGCCGAGGTGTCGTACGTGGTGATCCGCAGGTTGTCGGCGTTGGTGTCGAGCAGCGCCATCGTCGCGGCATTGGCGATGGCCTGGCCGACGCCGCCGTTGGGCCCGGTCATCGGCACCAGCAGCGCGACGCGGTGGCGCCTGGCGTCGGTGGGCAGCACTTCGGCGCTGGGCCGGTCGACCGGCGGCGGCCCGGAGGGCGGGCCCTTGGGGATGACCTTGCAGCCCGCCAGCAGCGCCATCGCCGCCAGCATCACGATCCCGCGTCGATCCATCCTCATCCCGAACCCTTTGGACAACATCGCTTGCCGCCTCCCGATGCCTGCTCCATGACCGTTCGCATGGATCAGCCGCTATCCCCCGGGCTCTACATTGTCGCGACGCCGATTGGCAATCTCGGCGACATCACGCTGCGGGCGATCGAGGTGCTGCGGGGCGTCGCCGCGGTGGCCTGCGAGGATACGCGCGTCACCGGCCGCCTGCTCAACCACCTCGGCATCAAGGCCCGGATGATCCGCTATGACGATCACGCCAGCGAGCAGGATCGCGACCGGCTGCTGGCGCTGATGGCCGAGCAGCCGGTCGCGCTGGCCAGCGACGCCGGCACGCCGCTGATCTCCGATCCCGGTTATCGCCTGGTCCGCGCCGCGCGCGAGGCGGGCATCGCGGTGACCAGCCTGCCGGGGCCGAGCGCGGCGATCGTCGCGCTGAGCATGGCCGGCCTGCCGAGCGACCGTTTCCTGTTCGCCGGGTTCCTGCCGGTGAAGGACAAGGCCCGCCGCGACGTGCTGGCCGAGCTGGCTCCGGTTCCGGGAACCCTGGTGTTCTACGAGACCGCGCCGCGCCTGGCCGACGCGCTGGTGGCGATCGGCGAGGTGCTGCCCGGCCGCGAGGTCGCGGTGGCGCGCGAGCTGACCAAGAAGTTCGAGGAATGCCGCAGCGGTTCGGCCGAGGCGCTGGCCGCGCATTATGCCGCGCATCCGCCCAAGGGCGAGATCGTGCTGCTGGTCGGCCCGCCGGTGCCCGCGCCCGCCGCCGATGTGGACGTCGACGCGCTGCTGCGCGCGGCGCTCGAGACCGACAAGCCGTCGCAGGCCGCCGCGCACGTCGCCAGGGCGACCGGGTTCGACCGCCGGGCGCTCTATGCGCGCGCGATGGAGCTGCGGTGAGGCGCCAGGAAGCCGAGCGGCGAGGACGACGCGGCGAGACGCTCGCCGCCTGGTATCTGCGGCTCAAGGGCTGGCGCATCCTGGCCCGCCGGGTGAAGACGCCGCGCGGCGAGGTGGACCTCGTCGCGCGCCGCGGCCGCGTGGTCGCCTTCGTCGAGGTCAAGTGGCGCGCCGGTGTCGCCGACCTCGCGCTCGCCATTGACGCCCACCGCCTGCGCCGCGTCGCCGCCGGAGCCGAGGCGATCGCCCCGCGCTTCGTCCGCGCGGGCGACGACCAGCGCATCGACGTGCTGCTCCTTGCGCCGGGGCGCTGGCCGCGCCACATGACCAACGCTTGGCAACCCTAGACGGAAAAACGAGAATGACCCTGCGCGTCGCGGTCCAGATGGATCCGCTGGAAACGATCAACATCAACGGCGATTCGACCTTCCACCTGATGCTGGCGGCGCAGGAACGGGGACATGAGCTGTGGCACTACGACGTGCGGACGCTGGCGCTCGATACCGCCGGAATGCGGGGCGAGGCGATCACCTGCTGGGCGGCGCCGGTCACCGTGCAGCGCGTCGCCGGCAGCCATTTCCAGCGCGGCGACTATCGTCTGCTCGACCTCGGCCATGACATCGACGTGGTCTTGATGCGGCAGGACCCGCCGTTCGACCTCGGCTATATCACCGGCACGCACATCCTCGAACGGCTCGCCGGGCGAACGCTGGTGGTCAACGACCCGGTGGCCGTGCGCAACGCGCCCGAGAAAGTCATGGTGCTCGACTATGCGCGCTTCATGCCGCCCACGCTGGTGGCCCGGCGGATCGAGGATGTGCGCGCCTTCCATGCGAAGTTCCCCGGCGATCTGGTGGTCAAGCCGCTCCACGGCAACGGCGGCAAGGCGGTGTTCCGCGTGCCCGCCGACGGCAGCAACCTGGGCGCGCTGGCCGAGCTGTTCGGCCAGGTCTGGCCCGAGCCGTTCATGGTCCAGCCCTTCCTTCCCGAGGTCTCCGAAGGCGACAAGCGCATCGTTCTGGTCGACGGCGCGTTCGCCGGCGCGATCAACCGGCGGCCGGGCGAGGGCGAGTTCCGCTCGAACCTCGCGGTCGGCGGCTATGCCGAGGCGACAACGCTGACCGCGCGCGAGGAAGAGATCTGCGCGGCGATGGGCCCCGAGCTCAAGGCACGCGGGCTGGTCTTCGTCGGCATCGACGTGATCGGCGGCAAGTGGCTGACCGAGATCAACGTGACATCGCCCACCGGCATCGTCGCCATCGACCGGTTCAACGGCACCGACACCGGCGGGCTCCTGTGGGACGCGATCGAAGCGCGCCACGCGGCGATGCTGCGGTAACCGTCATTCCGGATCAATTCCGGGACGACTCGGTTATTTCCTTATGGCCCAATGGATTCTCCACCTCATCGAGCAAGGCGGCTACTGGGGCATCGGCTTCCTGATGTTCATCGAGAACGTGTTTCCGCCAATCCCGTCCGAAGTTATCATGGGCCTCGGCGGCATCGCGGTGGCGCGCGGCAGCATGGAGTTCTGGCCGCTGCTACTGGTCGGCACGGTGGGATCGACCGCAGGCAACTACGTGTGGTTCCTGGCAGGCGACCGGCTCGGCTATCGGCGGCTGCGGCCGATCGTCGATCGTTGGGGGCGCTGGCTGACGATGGAGTGGCACGATGTCGAGAACGCCACCCGCTTCTTCCGCCGCCACGGCCAGTGGGTTGTCTTCGCGCTGCGCTTCTCGCCGTTCCTGCGCACGATGATCTCGCTGCCCGCCGGTCTGGCGCACATGAGGCACTGGAAATTCCTGGTGTTCACCTTCGCCGGCGCGGCGGTGTGGAACGCGGCGCTGATCAAGGGCGGGCACTGGCTCTCGCGTTATCTGGAAGAGGCGCAGGACTGGCTGAACTGGGGCATCGTCGCGACCATCGCGCTGGCGGTGGGCGCCTATGGCTGGCGGGTGACGACGTGGAAGCCGCGTCAGGATTGACGCATGCGCGCGATCCGGCGGTAAAGCGCATGCAGGCCATCTGTGAGAAGCATGAGGCCCATGCCCAGATAGACGAACCACAGGTTCCACTGCTGCTCAAGATCGAGACCGCCGAAGGTTCTGATCGTGTTGCCGATCAGCGTGAATATCAGCGCGGCCAGGATCAGATGCTTGTTCATGGGCAGCCTTTGCGAACCAATGTCTTCCGCTTCCAGCCAAACGGTACGACCGTCAAGTCATCCCGTTTCTCGGGGATGCGCGTTCCGATAAACATCCAGCAAAGTCGCAGCATCGACCTTAGTGTAGATCTGCGTCGAACCCAGGCTGGCATGGCCCAGCAACTCCTGCAGCGAGCGCAAGTCCGCGCCCGCGCCCAGCAGGTGGGTGGCGAAGCTGTGGCGCAGCGCGTGCGGGGTGGCGGTGGCCGGGAGGCCGAGCGCGACGCGGGCGCGGGCCGTGGCCTTCTGCACCATGCCCTGCGACAGCGGCCCGCCCTTGGCGCCGCGGAACAGCGCGGTGTCGCGGGCGACGGGCCAGGGGCATTTGCCCAGGTAATCCGCCACCGCCTCGCGCAGGATCGGCAGCAGCGGCACGACGCGCTGCTTGGCGCCCTTGCCGGTGACGGTCAGCGTCTCGCCCAGCGGCAGCGCCGCGCCGGTCAGCGACAGCGCCTCGGCGATGCGCAGGCCGGCGCCGTAAAGCAGCAGCAGCACCGCCCGGTCGCGCGCGCCGATCCACGGTTCGCTCGCGTCCTCGTCGACCGTGACCGCGAGATGCACCGCCTCGTCGGGGGTGACCGGGCGCGGGATGCCCTTCTTGATACGCGGCCCCCGCAGGCGCGGGGGCGCGGAATCCGCAAGCCCGGCCCTCTCGCGCGCGAAGGCGAGGAAGCTCTTGAGCGCCGACAGCTCGCGCGCCGCCGAGGCGTTGGACAGCCCCTCCGCCCGCCGCGCCGCGAGATGTCCTCGCAATGCGGCGCCATCGAGCCGGGCGAGGGCAGGCCAGTCGGTCC
>DASVMK010000164.1:0-1560 GCA_036384395.1 Novosphingobium sp. | reverse complement strand
GCGCGATCGGTGTCGCTGGCGATCACCGCGATCTTGAACTTGCGCGGCAGGTGCAGGAATTCCGGGTGGAAGCTCGACCACTGGCGCAGCAGCTCGGCATAAGGGCGCGGATCGACGATCTCGTCGGCGGCGGCGCCGGCGTACTGGTCGGAGCTGATGTTGCGGATGCAGTTTCCGCTGGTCTGGATGGCGTGCATCTCCACCTTGGCGAGGTCGGCCAGGATGTCGGGCGCCTCTTCCAGCTTGATCCAGTTGTACTGGATGTTCTGGCGGGTGGTGAAATGGCCATAGCCGCGGTCGTACTTGTCGGCGATGTCGCCCAGCATGCGCATCTGCGCCGAGTTCAGCGTGCCATAGGGCACCGCGACGCGCAGCATGTAGGCATGGAGCTGCAGGTAGAGGCCGTTCTGCAGGCGCAGCGGACGGAAGTTCTCCTCGGCCAGCGTGCCTTCGATGCGGCGGCGGGTCTGGTCGCGGAATTCCTCGACGCGGGTGTCGACCATCGCCTGGTCGTAGCTGTCGTACTTGTACATCAGATCACCCAGTTGATCGCCGCAGGATCGGCCGGCTTGAGGGTCAGGTCGGGGCGCACGGTGGGGCCGAGCGCGCGGATGCGGTCCTTGATGTGCGCGGGGCGCACGCCTTCGGGCGTCTTCTCACCGTCGATCACGTTGGCGTCGACGACGCGGCGCGCCGCCTGCTCGAGCGCGGCGATGTCGCCGCCATGCTCGCCGACGTCGACCGCGGCATCGACATGATGCGACCAGCCGCTGCCGTCCCACCAGACGACGGCGCCCGTGCGCAAGTCATTGGCTGTCAGAATCTTCACCTGTTTACCTCCAGCGCGAGTGCGCGCAGCTTATGTTCTGGTTCGGCGGTGACCTCGCCGATCACGATGAGCGCGGGGCTCTTAACGCGGTTGTCGCCAATGAGCGAGGGCAGACCGGCAAGCGGCCCGCGCAGCACGCGCATTTCGGGCCGGGTGGCGTTCTCGATCACCGCCACCGGGACGTCGGGGGCGAGGCCGTCGGCCATCAGCTTTTCCGAAATCGCCTCGGCGGTGGCGACGCCCATGTAGATCACCAGGGTGCGGCCCTGGCCGGCAAGGCCCGCCCAGTTCTGCTCGGTCAGGCCTTTGCACTGGCCGGCGACGAACGAGACGATCGAGGCCGAAGCGCGGTGGGTGAGGGGGATCTGCGCCGCCGCCGCCGCGCCGATCGCGGCGCTGATGCCGGGCACGACCTCGACCGGAACCCCGGCGGCGCGGCAGGCCTCGGCCTCCTCGCCGCCGCGCCCGAACACGAAGGGGTCGCCGCCCTTGAGGCGGATCACGTCATGGCCCTGCCGTGCTTCGGCGATCAGCAAGGCGTTGATCGCTTCCTGCTGCATCGTGTGCCGCGCCCGGCTCTTGGCGACCGAGACCAGCTTGGCGGCGGGATGGGCCAGTGCGAGGATCGCGGGATCGACCAGCCCATCGTGCACGATCACCCGCGCCGCAGCGATCAGCCGCGCAGCGCGCACGGTCAACAAGTCCGGATCGCCGGGGCCGGCGCCGACCAG
>DASVMK010000163.1:0-2065 GCA_036384395.1 Novosphingobium sp. | reverse complement strand
CGATTCGGTGCATGCCAGCAAACGCCACAAGTCGGGCCTGGCGATGCGCTTCCCGCGCATCAGCCGCATCCGCGCCGACAAGCCGGCGCACGAGGCGGACCGGATCGAGACGCTGCGGGCAATGGTGCGCGATTGATCGGGTCGGGTGGAAGCGAAGAGGTTGCTAGGGCCCCTTCAAGCCCCCTCAAAAAGCCACCCGCACCAACTTCTCGCGCGAAGTTGCGCCGCGCAACAACTCGAGGCGGGACGGCGCGACGCCCAGCGCCCGGGCGAGCAGCGCCAGGACCGCGGCGTTGGCCATGCCGTTCTCGGGCTTGGCGCGCACTTTCACAAGCAGGCGGCCCTCGGCGATCTCGACCGCCTCGACTTTCGCGCCCGCAGTCACGCGCACCGCCAGCCGCCCCTCCCCGTCCGCCAGAGCGCGGATCGCGGCCGCGGACGGAAGGTCAGCCCTCGGTTTCGCCATAGAGCGACGCCGCATGGTTGCGGCCGTTGATCACGTAGCCCTTCACCCCCGCCTGCATGTCCGCCAGCGCCTGGTCGGTGAGGTCGCGGGTGAACGCGGCGGGGCGGCCCAGCCACATCTGGCGCGACCGGATGACCTTGCCCGGCGTCAGCATCGCGCCCGCCGCCAGCATGCCGTCCGATTCGATGCGCGTGCCGTCCATCACGATCGCGCCGAGGCCGACGAAGGCCCGATCTTCGAGGATGCAGCCGTGGACCATCGCCAGATGGCCGATCAGCACATCGTCGCCGATAATGGTCGGAAAGCCGTCCGGACGCTTGGGCTTGGGGCTGTCGCAATGGACGATGGTGCCGTCCTGGATGTTGGTACGCGCGCCGATCACGACGCGGTTGGCGTCGCCGCGGATCACGCAGTTGTACCAGACCGAACTGTCGGGCCCGATCTCGACGTCGCCGACGATGCGGCACCCCGGCGCGATGAACGCCGAGGAATGGATGCGCGGCGCCTTGCCATCGATCGCGGCGATCGTGATGTCCTGGCGGGCTTTGGCGGGATGGTCGGTCATCGTAGGAAGCCTAGTGCGTGTTGATCAGGAAGTTGGTCCAGCGGATATATGGCAGGATCGAGGCGTGGTCATCGGTCCAGACGCGCGGGGCGGGCGGTTTCAGGCGCTGCCAGGCGAAAGCCGGGGCACTGCGCTGCATGGCCTGCAACTGCGCGGGATCGCGGCTCATCGCCACCCATGACGAAGCGGTCAGGCCGCCGGCGCCGGGCGGAATGTCGTCGCGGACAAGGGCGGCGAGGCCGCGCGCCCTGGCCTCGGCGGCGAGCACCGGCTCCAGTTCGATGAAGCGGTTGGAGATGTGGATCAGCAGCACGCCGCGCGGACTGAGCGCATCGAGATAGACGCCGAACGCTTCGTCGGTGAGGAGGTGCAGCGGAATCGCATCGGACGAGAAGGCGTCGATCGCCAGCATGTCGAGGCTGGCGGGGAAGCGCGCCAACTCCAGCCGCGCATCGCCGAGCACGACGCGGGCGTCGGGCGCGCAATCGGCGAGATACGTGAAAGTGCGATTGCGCGAGTAGGCGAGCACCACCGGGTCGATCTCGAAGAAGCGCCAGGTCTGGCCGGGCTGGCGGTAGCAGGCGAGCGTGCCGGTGCCGAGGCCGACGACGCCGATGCGCGCGTGCGGCCCATAGAGCCGGTCGGCGTTGGCGAGCGCGATGCCCGCCCCCGAGCCGGGACCGTAATACGTCGAGGGAAAGCGCCGCATGGCCGGGTCGGTCGACTGCTGGCCGTGCAGCGTGGTGCCGTGCGCGAGGTTGCGGGTGCGGCTCTCGGGATAGTCGCGGACCGTATAGATGCCGAAATAGCTGCGGGTGCGCAGGCCCGCGCGCGAATCCGCGATCGTGCTCCAGCCGCCCTGCACCAGCATCAGCATCGCCAGCGCCGCGAGGTAGAGCCAGCGCCACGGCGCCAGCAGCGTGCCGAACGCGGCGGCGACGATCGTCAGCGCGAAGGCCGACAGGCCGGGGGTTCCGTTCGCGGTCATTTCGGCCAGCCCCCAGCCGAGCAGCCCGACCGTCACCGCCAGCACG
>DASVMK010000162.1:0-6048 GCA_036384395.1 Novosphingobium sp. | reverse complement strand
GCCGCCGGCTATATCGGCATGAACGTCTCCGTGCGGGCGAATGTGCGCACCGCCGAGGCGGCCCGTTCCGGCCTCGCCCCGGCGCTGGAGATCGCCTTCAAGGCCGGAGCCGTCACCGGAATGCTGGTGGTCGGGCTCGGTCTCCTCGGCGTGGCGGGCTATTACTTCTTCCTGCGCGGCATGTTCGATGCGGCCGATCCCGCCCAGCTCCGCAGCATCCTCGAGGCGATGGTGGCGCTCTCCTTCGGCGCCTCGCTGATCTACGCCGTCTACGCAGGGCGCGCGGTCATGGCCGCCGCCACCGGTTCGGATCGGATGCGGGAGATCGCCGGGGCGGTTCAGGAGGGGGCGAAGGCCTATCTCAACCGCCAATACGGCACCATCGCGCTCGTCGGCGTGGTGATCGGGGTCATCCTCGGCTTCACGCTCGGCCTGCATGTCGCGATCGGCTATGCGATCGGCGCCATTCTCTCCGGCGCCGCCGGCTATATCGGCATGAACGTCTCCGTGCGGGCGAATGTGCGCACCGCCGAGGCGGCCCGTTCCGGCCTCGCCCCGGCGCTGGAGATCGCCTTCAAGGCCGGAGCCGTCACCGGAATGCTGGTGGTCGGGCTCGGCCTCCTTGGCGTGGCGGGCTACTACTTCTTCCTGCGCGGCATGTTCGACGCGGCCGATCCGGCCCAGCTCCGCAGCATCCTGGAGGCGCTGGTCGCCCTCTCCTTCGGCCCCTCGCTGATCTCGATCTTCGCGCGCCTGGGCGGCGGCATCTTCACCAAGGCGGCCGACGTCGGCGCCGACCTCGTCGGCAAGGTAGAAGCGGGCATCCCCGAGGACGACCCCCGCAACCCGGCGGTGATCGCCGACAACGTCGGCGACAACGTCGGCGACTGCGCCGGCATGGCCGCCGACTTGTTCGAGACCTACGTCGTCACCGTCGGCGCGACGATGGTGCTGACCGCGCTGCTGCTCAAGGGCCTGGGTGGCGAGATGCTCGGCGCGCTGATGCCGCTGCCGCTGCTGATCGGCGGCGTCTGCATCGTCACCTCGATCGTCGGCACCTACTTCGTGCGCCTGGGAGGCGGCAAGAACATCATGGGCGCCATGTACAAAGGCTTCCTGGTGACCGCCGTGCTTTCGATCCCGGCGATCTGGTGGGCGATTTCCTACGCGCTCGGCGACATGGAGGCGATGCTGAGCTACGGCGCGCCCGGCGCCGAAGTGGCGTTCAACGGCCGCATCCTGTTCTACTGCTCGCTGCTCGGCCTGGTCATCACCGGGCTGATCATCTGGATCACCGAATACTACACCGGAACCAACTATCGCCCGGTCAAGTCGATCGCCAAGGCCTCGGAGACCGGCCACGGCACCAACGTCATCCAGGGCCTCGCCGTCAGCCTCGAGGCGACCGCGCTACCCACCCTGGTGATCTGCGCGGGCATCATCATCGCCCACCAGCTCGCCGGACTGATCGGCATCGCCTACGGCGCCACCGCGATGCTGGCGCTGGCCGGCATGGTCGTCGCGCTCGACGCCTATGGCCCGGTCACCGACAACGCCGGCGGCATCGCCGAGATGGCGGGGCTGGACGACGCGGTGCGCGAAAAGACCGACGCGCTCGACGCGGTGGGCAACACCACCAAGGCGGTGACCAAGGGCTATGCGATCGGATCGGCCGGCCTCGCCGCGCTGGTGCTGTTCGCGGCCTATACCACCGACCTCAGGGAATTCTTCCCCGATCTGACGGTCGATTTCAGCCTGGAGAACCCCTACGTCATCGTCGGGCTTCTGCTCGGCGCGCTGCTGCCCTACTTGTTCGGGGCGATGGGCATGACCGCCGTGGGCCGCGCCGCCGGCGACGTGGTGATCGACGTGCGCGAGCAGTTCGCCAGCAACAAGGGCATCATGGAGGGCACCTCCAAGCCCGACTACGCCCGCACGGTGGACCTCGTCACCAAGGCGGCGATCAAGGAGATGATCGTCCCCTCGCTGCTGCCGGTGCTGACGCCGATCCTGGTGTACTTCGTCATCACCTGGGTCGCGGGCGACCGGGCGGCGGGCTTCGCCGCGCTGGGCGCGCTGCTGCTCGGCGTGATCGTCGGCGGGCTGTTCGTCGCGCTGTCGATGACTTCGGGCGGCGGCGCCTGGGACAACGCCAAGAAGTACATCGAGGACGGCCACCACGGCGGCAAGGGCTCGGAAGCCCACAAGGCCGCGGTGACCGGCGACACGGTGGGCGATCCTTACAAGGACACCGCCGGTCCGGCGGTGAACCCGATGATCAAGATCACCAACATCGTCGCGCTGCTGCTGCTGGCCGCGCTGGCGAGCAACTCGGTTGGCTGATCCCGTTCGTCGAATGCACGCGAACCCCGCCCGGAGCGATCCGGGCGGGGTTTTCGCATTCCCCATTAGCTTTTCCTTGGCGTTTGGCCGCTAGCGGCATAGCCCTTAAAGACCACCGCCGAAGGAAGGTAACCGCTTGGCGAGCCAGGCTTCCCCAGTGACCGACGCCGCGCCGAACCCAGCCGCCGTGCGGGACGCTGGAGGATCGCTCCAGGTGGTTGCCGCGCCCTGGCCGCAGAGCGACGACGACGCCTTTCGCGCCCGCTGGGACACGCTCGCCGCCCGCGCGGCGGAACCCAACCCCTTCCTGGAAAGCTGGTGCCTGCTGCCCGCGTTGCGCGCGCTCGACCCGCGGAGCCGCGCCGCTCTGCTGCGCTTCGAGGACCAGCGCGAGCTCGCAGGCGTGATGCCGCTGGTGCGCAGCCGCCGCTACTATCGCTGGCCTTTCCCTCACCTCGCCACCTGGAGCCACGCCAACGCCTTCCTCGGAGCCCCGCTGGTCGCCGCAGGGCGCGAGCGCGCGTTCTGGCAAGCGCTGCTCGCCTGGGCCGATCGTCACGCCGGCCTCGGCCTGTTCCTTCACCTGACCGACCTGCCGCTCGACGGGCCGCTTCACGGCGCGCTCACCGCCGTGCTTGCCGACCAGCGCCGGCTCCACGGCGTCGTTCTGCGCAGCGAACGCGCGATGCTCGCCTCGAACGAAACGCCCGAAGCCTATTTCGCCGCTTCGCTCTCGGGCAAGAAGCGCAAGGAGCTGCGCCGCCAGTTCGCCCGCCTGTCCGAACTCGGCACGCCCACTTTCGTCCGCGAGCACGGCGCCGAGGGGCTGGACGCCTGGACCGACCAATTTCTCGCGCTCGAAGCCGGCGGCTGGAAAGGCGCGGCCGGCTCTGCGCTCGCCTCGCAGCCGGAGACCGCGGCGCTCTTCCGCGAGACGCTCGCCGGCGCGGCGGCGCGCGGCAAGCTCGAACGGCTGGCGCTGCGGCTCGACGGCCAGCCGCTGGCCATGCTGGCGACCTTCCTCACTCCGCCCGGCGCGTTCAGCTACAAGACCGCGTTCGACGAAAGCCACGCCCGCTTCTCGCCGGGCGTGCAACTGCAGTGCGAGAACCTGCTGATGCTAGACCACGCCGAGATCGCCTGGAGCGACAGCTGCGCCGCCGCCGGCCATCCCATGATCGACCACATCTGGCGCGAGCGCCGCGCGGTGGGCCATCTGTCGATCGCCATCGGCGGAAGGCTGCGCCGCGCGCTGTTCGGCCGCATCCTCGCCGCCGAGCTCGGTCGCGGCGCCCGGAGGGCAGCGACATGAGCGTGTTTCCCGAGCCGTCGCGCGCGCTGTTCTCTACCAGCTATCCGGAAGTTCCCCACAAACTTGTCCACAGGCTGGACGACCATGCGCTGCTCGGGCTGGAGGCGCTGGCGAGCCTGGCCGAAAGCCTGCCCGAAGCCTCGATCGAGTATAACCGGGCGGAGCAGCCGATCGGCGTCGATGGCAAGCCCGCGCCGACCGGCGTGCCGATCGGCGAGACGATCCGCAACATCGCCTCCAGCGGAAGTTGGGCGGTGCTCAAGAACATCGAGCAGGTCCCCGCCTACGCGGCGCTGCTGGAGGATCTCCTGAGCGAACTGCGCCCCCGGATCGAGGCGAAGACCGGGCGCATGCTCAAGACCCAGGGCTTCGTCTTCATCTCCTCGCCCGGAGCGGTGACGCCCTACCACTTCGATCCCGAGCATAATATCCTGCTGCAGATCCGCGGTAGCAAGGTGATGACCCAGTTCCCTGCGGGCGATCCGCGCTACGCCCCCGACGAGACCCACGAGACCTATCACACCGGCGGCGCGCGCGAACTGCGTTGGCGCGACGAGCTGGCGGATGGCGGCCGCGAATTCGCGCTGACGCCCGGCGAAGCGCTGTTCGTGCCGGTGATGGCCCCGCATTTCGTGCGTAACGGACCCGAGCCCTCGGTCTCCCTGTCGATCACCTGGCGGTCGGACTGGAGCTTCGCCGAGGCCGACGCGCGCGCCTTCAACGGCGTCTTGCGCCGCATCGGCATTACCCCCGTGCGCCCCGGTCGCTGGCCGGCGCGCAACCGCGCCAAGGCGATCGGCTGGCGGCTGCTGCGAAAGCTGGGCGCAACCGGCTGATGCCGTTGCGCGCGCCGTCGCGGCTGCTAATGCAAGCGGCCATGCCGTCCGCCCTCGCACGCACCGCCGGATGACCCCGCCCTATCCCCCGCTGGCGAAGCGGCGGCTGATCACCGTCTTCGCATTGACGGGGGCCTTCATGACCCAGCTCGACGCGACGATCGCCAACGTCGCGCTGCCCCACATGCAGGCCAGCACCTCGGCCTCGCGCGAACAGATCGCCTGGGTGCTGACATCGTACCTCATCATGGCGGCGATCTTCACCCCGCTGAGCGGCTGGCTGGCCGAGCGCTTCGGCCGCAAGCTGGTGATGGTGGGTTCGCTGATCGGCTTCACGCTGGCCTCGATGCTGTGCGGCATGGCCGCCAACCTCGATCAGCTCATCGCCTTCCGCCTGCTCCAGGGCATGATGGGCGCGGCGCTGCTGCCGATCAGCCAGGCGATCCTGCTCGATATCAACCCGCCCGAGAAGCACGGCTCGGCGATGGCGGTCTGGGGCATGGGCGCGATCCTCGGGCCGATCATCGGGCCGCTGCTCGGCGGTTGGCTGACCGAGCACCTGAGCTGGCGCTGGGTGTTCTACGTCAACCTGCCGTTCGGCGTACTGGCGTCGCTGGGCTTATGGGCGACGCTGGGCGAACACCGGCTCGACAAGCCCATGCGGCTCGATCTGATCGGCTTCGGCACGCTGGCGATCGCGATCGGCGCGCTCCAGCTGATGCTCGATCGCGGTCAGATGCTCGACTGGTTCGAATCGACCGAGATCTGGATCGAGGCGACCGTCGCCGGCCTGTTCTTCTACTGGTTCGTGGTCCACACGCTGACCGCGCGCGCGCCGTTCATCCGGCCCGCGCTGTTCCGGGATTCGAACTATCTGGTCGGCAACCTGATCGGCTTCGTCCTGGCCGGGATGATGTACGGCATGATCGCGCTGGTCTCGCCGATGATGGCCGAACTGATGGGCTATCCCATCGAACTGGTCGGCCTGGTCACCGCGCCGCGCGGGGTCGGCACGATGATCGCCATGCTGGTCTGCGGCCAGCTGATCAACCGCGTCGACGGCCGCCTGCTGATCGCCGGCGGCATGGCGCTCAGCGGTCTGGCGTTCTACCTGCTATCGGGCGCGTCGCTGGCGATGGACAGCGAATTGGTGATCGTCACCGGCTTCCTCCAAGGCGCCGGCAGCGGCATGATGTTCGTGCCGGTGACGACGATGATCTTCACCACGCTCGACCCGCGCTACCGCAACGAAGGCGCCGCGCTCAACACGCTGATCCGCTACCTCGGCGCCTCGACCTGGATCTCGATCCTGCAGGTCCTGGTGATCCGCAACGCCGAGACCGTCCGCATGCGGCTGAGCGAAGGCGTGCGGCCCGACAATCCGGCGGTTGCCCTGGTCCTGCCCGACGTCGATTTCAGCCTGCCCGAAACGGTGGCGCGACTCCAGCCGGAGATCTTCCGCCAGGCGCTGATGGTCTCCTACATCGACACGTTCTGGGTGCTGTGCATCGCCAGCCTGTCGATCGCCCCGCTGGTGCTGCTGCTGCGCCGGTCGCG
>DASVMK010000161.1:0-16516 GCA_036384395.1 Novosphingobium sp. | reverse complement strand
CTACTGATTCATCGTCGCGAAGAAGTCTTCGTTCGACTTGGAATCCTTGATCTTGTCGAGCAGGAATTCCATCGCGTCGATCGTGCCCATCTGCATGAGGATGCGGCGCAGGACCCACATCTTGGTGAGCTGGTCCTTGGGCACCAGCAGCTCTTCCTTGCGGGTGCCGCTCTTGCCCACGTCGAGCGCCGGGAAGATGCGCTTGTCGGCCACCTTGCGGTCGAGGACGATTTCCGAGTTGCCGGTACCCTTGAACTCTTCGAAGATGACTTCGTCCATGCGGCTGCCGGTATCGATCAGCGCGGTGGCGATGATCGACAGCGAGCCGCCTTCCTCGATGTTGCGCGCGGCGCCGAAGAAGCGCTTCGGGCGCTGGAGGGCGTTGGCGTCGACGCCGCCGGTCAGAACTTTGCCCGAGCTCGGCACCACGGTGTTGTAGGCGCGGCCCAGGCGGGTGATCGAATCCAGCAGAATGACGACGTCGCGCTTGTGCTCGACCAGCCGCTTGGCCTTCTCGATGACCATCTCGGCGACCTGGACGTGGCGGGTGGCGGGCTCGTCGAACGTCGAGGAGATCACCTCGCCCTTCACGCTGCGCTGCATGTCGGTGACTTCCTCGGGGCGTTCGTCGACCAGCAGGACGAGCAGGAACACCTCGGGGTGGTTGTCGGTGATGGCCTTGGCCATGTTCTGCAGCAGCACGGTCTTGCCGGTGCGCGGCGGCGCGACGATCAGCGCGCGCTGGCCCTTGCCCTGCGGCGAGATCAGGTCGATCACCCGCGCCGACTTGTCCTTGACCGTCGGGTCGAGCGTATCGAGCTGTAGCCGCTGCTCGGGATAGAGCGGGGTCAGGTTGTCGAAGTTGACCCGGTGACGCACCGCGTCGGGATCGTCGAAGTTGACGCTGGTGAGGCGCGTGATCGCGAAATAGCGTTCTCCGTCCTTGGGCGCGCGGACTTCGCCTTCGACCGTGTCGCCAGTGCGCAGGCCCCATTTGCGGACCTGGTTGGGCGAAACGTAGATGTCGTCCGGGCCGGCGAGATAGTTCGCCTCGGGGCTGCGCAGGAAGCCGAAGCCGTCGGGCAGCACCTCGATCGTGCCGAGGCCCATGATCTCCTCGCCGTCTTCCGCCACTTCCTTGAGGATGGCGAACATCAGGTCCTGGCGGCGCATCGTCGAGGCGCCTTCGATCTCCAGTTCCTCGGCCATTTCGACCAGCTCGGCAGCGGTTTTTTTCTTGAGTTCTTTCAGATGCATAATGGAATTCCGAAGGGAAATCTAAGGGATGGCCGGCCGGTCTGATGGGGCTTGGGGAAAGCGAGACCGGAACGACTGGACCAGTCGTTCGATGCCGAAACAGTGGTCGCGAGATAGAACCTGGGCAGCGGCGCGTCAATTGCCCGGCGGCACGAGGCCTTTCAGGTATTCACCAATATCCTGCAACGCGCGGCCGCGCTCCTGCGCTTCTTGCCCGCAACGCGCCATTTCGGCGGGAAGCGCGCGGGCAAACTCCGGCGAGTGGACCAGGCGCCCCATCTCGCTCTTGAAGTCGGTTCCGTGCAACCGCCCCTCGATCTTGCCGAAGAAGTACATCAGCACCGTGGTGATCCCGGCGCGGGCCCGGGCATCGCCGCTTTCCTGGACGGTGCCGCCAGCCACTGCCGCCGCGAGGAAGCAGCGCACGTCTGGATCGTTGGAAAGATCGCGCCGGGGTTCGGCCGCCAAGGCCAAGGCACCTGCGAGGGCCAGCAAAGACATAGACGCGATCCCCTGGTGGCACTGGCTCGTGTCACGCCAGGCAGCGTGTCAGAACGGCTTGACCACCGCAAGCACGACGATGAAGGCCGCCGCCACTCCCGGAACTTCGTTGAGCAGGCGCAAGCGTCTTCCCGTCAACTTGCGTTCCCCACGCGCCAGGGCGGCGGCATAGCCGGCCAACCAGACGTGATAGGCGGTGAGCGCCAGCACGAAGGCCAGCTTGGCGTGGAACCAGCCCTGGTGAAACGCGCCGGTGACCATCGCCAGCGACAGCCCGAGGATCCACACCACGACCAGCGAGGGCCAGAGGATGATCTTGAGCAGCTTGCGCTCGCGATCGATCCACACCGCGTTGTCGGGAGAATCCGCCGCGCATTCCTGATGATAGACGAAATAGCGCGGCAACAGGAACAGCCCGGCCATCCAGAAAATCACGAAGATGATGTGCCCGGCCTTGAGCCAGAGATAAGTCATCGCGAAGAGCTGCTCCATGCATCCGCCATATCCGTTCCCATCGAGCAAAGTCGAGACACCTCGTAAGGTCTCGCGACTTCGTTCGAAGCGAACGGCGTTGCGGAATGGCTATCTGCGCCAGCTCCGCACCACGCCGAGCAGTTGCTCGACATGCTCGATAGGCGTGAACTGGCCGATGCCGTGGCCCAGGTTGAAGACGTGCGGCCGGTCGGCGAACGCATCGAGCACGCGGGCGGCCTGGCGTTCCAGTTCGTCGCCGCCGGCCAGCAACAGCAACGGATCGAGATTGCCCTGTACCGGCAAGCCTGCGGGCAAGGCCTTGGCCGCCCACAGCGGATCGATCGTTTCGTCCAGCCCGATCGCGCTGACGCGCGTTTCACGGGCATAGGCGGGCAGCTTCTCGCCGGCGCCCTTGGGAAAGCCGATGATCGGCAGGCCGGGGAAGCGCTGGCGCAGCGCGGCGACGATCGCGGCATTGGGCGCGATCACCCAGCGCTCGAACTCGGCGGGGGCGAGGTTGCCGGCCCAGCTGTCGAACAGTTGCACCGCTTCGGCGCCGGCGGCGATCTGTCCGACGAGGTATTCGATGGTGACGCCGACGATCGCATCGATGATCGCCTGGAACGCGATCGGATCGCGATAAGCCATCGCGCGGGTCTCATGCTGGTCGCGGCTGCCCTCGCCCGCGACCATGTAGGTCGAGACCGTCCACGGGCTACCGGCAAAGCCCAGCAAGGTCCGCTCAGGACCCAAAGCGCTCCGGACCTTGGCCACCGTCTCGTAGATCGGCGAAAGGCGCTCAGGGACCGCCGTGAGGGCTTCCAGCGCATGATCGACGAGCCGGGGGGAGAGCTGCGGACCCTCGCCGGCAAGGAACGCCAGGTCCTGTCCCATCGCGTAAGGGACGATCAGGATGTCGGAAAACAGGATGGCGCCGTCGAAATTGAACCGACGGATCGGCTGGATCGTGATCTCGGCGGCCGCGTCGGTATCGTAAACCAGCGCCAGAAATCCGCCCTTCGCCGCCCGCAATGCGCGGTATTCGGGGAGATAACGTCCCGCCTGGCGCATCAGCCAAACCGGCCGCTCGGGCGTATTCTCGCCGGACAGGGTGCGGAGCAGAAGGCCGGGCATCGAAGGTCCAATCAAAATAATAAAAGGATTTTTATATAAGGATTCAGGAGTCTTTTGGCCCTGTGGATATCGGGCATAGCCGCGCCTTGCCCGAATTGTCCGGGCCTGAACAGGCCAAAGCGTCGCTTCGAATCATCGCCCTGCTGCGTCAAGCTGAGCTTATCCACCCTGTCCACAGGCTGTGGGCGACGCGGCCCACATGTCCACAAAGCCCCCGCTGGATGACTCCCAATGGGCATGAAATCGGCTCCCGAAGTTGTCAGCCTCTCCCTCCCGTGGTTTATGCGGCGAATATCCACAGGCCACCATCGGACCGGTAAAGCGCACGCAAAACATGCCCCGCCTGCACCTTCATCTGCTGTCGGACTCTACCGGCGAAACGCTCGAGACGATCGCCAAGGCGGCGCTCGCGCAGTTCGACGATGCCGAGGTGATCCGCCACTTCTGGCCGATGGTGCGCTCGCAGCAGCATCTCGAACGGGTGATGCCCGATATCGCCGCCAACCCCGGCCTGGTGCTCTATACGATGGTCAACGCCGACACGCGGGCCAAGCTCGAAGAGCATTGCCGCGCGCTGGGGCTGCCGTTCATCGCCGCGCTCGACGCGGTGACCGACATGCTGGAGACGATGCTCGGCCAGGAAGCCAAGGCCCGGCCCGGCCGCCAGCACATGATGGACGAGGCCTATTTCGCGCGGGTCGAGGCGATCCAGTTCACCATCGCGCACGACGACGGCGTCGCCTGGGAGGATTGGGAAGATGCCGACATCCTGCTGGCCGGGGTGTCGCGTTCATCCAAGACGCCGACCGCGATCTATCTTGCCAACCGCGGCTACAAAGTCGCCAACATTCCGATCGTCGTCGAAAGCCCGCCCCCGCCGGCGCTGTTCGGCTTGCGCCATCCACTGGTCGTCGGCCTTACCACCGCGCCCGACCGGCTGGTGCAAGTGCGCCGCAACCGGCTGCTCTCGTTGAATCAGACCCCCGAGACCGCCTATGTCGATAGCGAGAGAGTGGCGAGCGAAGTGCAGTTCGCGCGCCGTATGTTCGCCGACAACGCCTGGCCGGTGATCGACGTGACCCGCCGCTCGATCGAGGAGACGGCGGCGGCGATCATCAACCTCTACAACGAACGCGAAGGGACGACCGGCGCGGGGCCAGGGTGATCCGGGCCGGCATGGTCCGGGCCGGCATGATCCGGTCAGGGCCGGTGCAGGCGCGCAGACGTACACGTTCGAGTACTGGAGATCCGATATGCTGATTCTCGCCTCCCAGAGCGCGTCGCGCAAGGCGATGCTCGCCGCCGCCGGGATCGCCTTCGAAGCGATGCCGGCCGATGTCGACGAGCGCGGCATCGAGGCCAGCCAGGCCGGCAAGCCGCCAGAGGTCATCGCCCTGCTGCTGGCCGAGCAGAAGGCCTTCTCGGTCTCGTGCCAGAAGCCCAAGGCGCTGGTGCTGGGCAGCGATTCGCTGGTGTCCGTGGAGGGGCGGCGGTTCGACAAGCCGGCAAGCCGCGAGGACGCGGCGCGGCACTTGCGGTTCTTCTCGGGCCGGGACATGCATCTCCACAGCGCCGCGGCGCTGGTGCGCGACGGGACGACGCTGTGGACCCATGCCGAAGTCGCGACGCTGCACGTCCGCGAGATGTCGGACGCCTTCATCGCCTCCTATCTCGACGCCGAGTGGCCGGCGGTGGCGGGCTGCGTCGGCGTGTTCCGCATCGAGGCGCGCGGCGTGCAGCTGTTCGAACGGATCCACGGCGACCACTTCACAGTGCTCGGCATGCCGCTGCTGGCGGTGCTGGGCGCGCTGCGGGCGATGGAGGAACTGCCCGCGTGACGAAAACTTATGCCGAAGTGATCGGCGATCCGATCATCCAGTCGAAATCGCCCGCGATCCACGGTTTCTGGCTGCGCGAGCTGGGCCTCGATGCCGACTATCGCGCCTGTCACGTCCTGGCCGATGGACTGCCCGCCTATCTCGAAGAGCGCCGTGCCGACCCCGACTGGCGCGGCTGCAATGTGACGATGCCGCACAAGCAGGCGGTGATGCCGCTGCTCGACCGGCTCGACCCGCTGGCGGAGCGGATCGGCGCGGTCAATACCGTGGTGCGCGAGGGCGACGGCACGCTGACCGGCTACAACACCGACGCCGCCGGCTTCCTCGAGCCGCTGGAGCCGTGGCTGGCGCAGAAGCACCTGTTCCGCATGGCGCGCGTGCTGGGAACCGGCGGTGCGGCGCGGGCGATCGTCGCGGCGCTGTCGGACCGGGGCTTCGTGGTGGTGCTCGCGGGGCGCAATCCGGCGAAGGCGCAGGCGCTGCTCGAAGAGCTGGCGACAGGCAACGATCACCACGCGGTCGATCTCGCCCATTTCGCGCCGCCGACCGACTTCGCCTTCGACGACCGCGAGCGCTGCCTCGATCTCGTGGTCAACGCCAGCCCGCTCGGCATGGCCGGGCAACCGCCGCTGGCGTTCGATCTGAGCCACGCGCCGCCGGGCAGCGTGATCTACGACATCGTCACCCATCCCCTCGACACGCCGCTGCTGCAGGCCGCGCGCGCCGCCGGGTTGCCGACGGTCGATGGCCTGTCGATGCTGATCGGCCAGGCGGCGGTCGCGTTCGAGAAGTTCTTCGCCCGTCCCGCCCCGCGCGCCAACGACGCGGATCTGCGCGCCTTGCTGACATCGTGAGCCGGCCTTTCGTCCTCGGCCTGACCGGCTCGATCGGCATGGGCAAGTCGGCAGTGGCGGCGATGTTTGCGGAACTGGGCGTGCCGGTGTTCGATGCCGACGCGGCGGTCCATGCGCTGCAGGGCCCGCAAGGCGCGCTGCTGCCGGCGATCGAGGCGGCGTTTCCCGGCACGACCGGACCCGGCGGGGTCGATCGAGCCAAGCTGGGAGCGGCGGTGTTCGGGGATCCCGCGGCGCTGAAGCGGCTGGAGGGCATCGTCCATCCGGCGGTCGCGGCGATGCGGCGGGACTTTTTCGCCGATCACGCCGACGCGCCGCTGGTCGTGCTCGACATTCCGCTGCTGTTCGAAAAGGGCGCGGCGAGGGTCGACGCGGTGGTCGTGGTGTCCGCCCCGGCCGAAGTCCAGCGCGCCCGCGTGCTTGCCCGGCCGGGCATGACCGAGGCGAAGTTCGAAGCGATCCTCAAGCTTCAGATGCCCGACGCAGAGAAGCGGGCGCGCGCCGATCACGTGATCGATACCGGCGTGCCACTGGCGGAGACGCGGGCGGCCGTGCAACGCTTGGTCCGGGGGCTGGTGCAAGGCGTCGCGCGGGCCTAGGCTTTTTTCGCGGGGCGCCCTGTCACCCCCTTGTCACCTCCCCCGCTCAGGCAGATATTGAACACGATGCGAGAGATCATCTTCGATACCGAAACGACCGGTCTCGACCCGCAAAGCGGCGATCGTCTCGTGGAAATCGGCTGCATCGAGATGGTCAACCGGGTGACGACCGGGCGGACCTTCCACGCCTATTACAATCCCGACCGCGACATGCCAGCCGCCGCCGAGGCGGTGCACGGGCTGTCCGCCGCGTTCCTGGCCGACAAGCCGCGCTTTGCCGATCTGGTCGAGGACTTGCTCGAATTCATCGCGGACTCGCCGCTGGTCGCCCACAACGCCGGGTTCGACTTCGGCTTTCTCAACGCCGAGCTGGCGATGCTGGGGCGCGAGGCGGTGTGCCGCAGCCGGATGATCGACACCGTCGCGCTGGCGCGCGTCCGCCACCCGGGCGCCAAGCTGTCGCTCGATGCGCTGTGCACGCGCTACGGCATCGATCGCAGCCACCGCACGATGCATGGCGCACTGCTCGACGCCGAACTGCTCGCGCAAGTCTATGTCGAGCTCACCGGCGGCCGCCAGATCGGGCTCGAGCTCGCCGCCGAGGCGCAAGACCGGCTGGTCGCGTCGGTCGTCACCGTCGTGCGCGAGCGCGTGTTCCGCGCGCCCCGCCCACATGCGGCCAGCGCCGCGGAGCTCGCGCGGCATGCCGAATTCGTCAAATCTCTGAATTCCCCGCTCTGGACGGGATAGCCTTCAACTTTAGGAGGAGGACACTCATGGACATTCGCGTCTCCGGTCATCAGATGGAAACGGGCGTAGCGTTGCAGGATCACGCCTCCGATCGCCTCAGCGCCATCGTCGACAAGTACTTCAATCGCGCGCTCTCCTCGCAAGTGACCTTCGGCAAGGCGCCGGCCGGCGCGTTCCGCTGCGACATCGTCACCCACGTCATGCAGGGGCTGATCCTCAAGGGCGCGGGCACCGCCCAAGACGCCCATCTCGCGCTCGACCAGGCGGCCGACAAGATCGACAAGCAGCTGCGCCGCTACAAGCGCCGGATCAACGACAGGCATGCGCAGAGCGCCCACGCCATGCGCGAGGAACAGGCGGCCTACACCGTGTTCGTCGAGCACGACGAGGACGAGGAAGTGACCGTCGATTCGCCCCTGGTCATCGCCGAGACGCGGGTCGACGTGCCCGAGGCGACGGTGTCGGACGCGGTGATGATGCTCGACTTGCGCAACACCACGGCGTTGCTGTTCAAAAACGCTGGTACCGGCAAACATAATATGGTCTATCGCCGCGGCGACGGCTCGATCGGTTGGGTAGAACCGTCCTGACGCGCCGAAACCGGGGAGCCGGTTAGGGCTCCCCGATCGCAGGAGAAGCGGCTCGCCAGTCCGAGGAGACCGGGTACACCCCGCCCCGGCTCCGTTCACCGGCTGGCAACGGCCAATCTGCCAAGTGTTTTTACCATACATGACCGCTCTGTTCACCCTCCTCCCCGAAGCCGTCGATACCATCCGGGCCGACAGCAAGATCGCGATCCTCCAACAGCTCGCCCAGCGCTTCGCCGGAGTCTATGGTCTGGATAGTGACGCGGTGCATGCGCGGATCATCGAGCGCGAGCGGCTGGGCAGCACCGGCTTCGGCCGGGGCGTCGCCATCCCGCACGCGCGCATCCAGGGGTTGAACCGTCCGGTCGCCGCGTTTCTACGCCTCGAATCGCCGGTCGCTTTCGACGCGGCCGACGGCATGCCGATAGACCTCGTCTTCGGCCTGCTCTCGCCCGAGCAGGCGGGCGCGGCGCATCTGCACGCGCTCGCGGCGATCTCGCGCATGATGCGCGACGAGCGCATGCACGCCGCGCTGGCGCAGGCCCCAGGCAACGAGGCGCTGTATGGGCTCCTCAGCAATGTCATCGACCGCGACGCGGCCTGACCCCGCCGGTTCGGCGACCGCGGGCGCGGCGCTGCACTGGCGCGCGCTCGAAGGGCTCTATGCCTCGGCGGCGATCAACCGCCTGTTCGATTCGACGCTCACCGTGACCGGCGACGGCACTGCGCGCATCGCGTTCCAGGTCGACGAGCGCAGCTTCCACGCCGCCGGCGCGGCGCATGGGACGATCTACTTCAAGATGCTCGACGATGCCGCGTTCTACGCGGCCAACACGCTCGTCACCGATCGTTTCCTGTTGACCACCTCGTTCAACCTGCACTTCTCGCGCCCGGTCAAGGCGGAGCCGCTGGTGGCCGAGGGGCGCTGGATCAGCGGTCGTCGCCGGGTGCTGGTCGCCGAAGCGCGGCTGGTCGATGCCGAGGGCGAGGAAGTGGGCCGCGGCACCGGCACCTTCATGCGCTCGCGCATCGCGCTGTCGAGCCTGCCGGGCTATGCCAACGCGCTGAATCCAGCGTGAGCGACGGGCGCCTGCCCGCGCATCTGGAAGTCGCCGCGCTGATCCGGCGGACTCAGGCCGAAGGGGGGTTCGCCGCGGTGCTTCGCCGCGGCGAACGCGAAGCCGGAACGCTGATGGTCGTGATTCCCGGGAACCGCGGCGAATCAAAGGCTTACGAACGGATGCCGCTGGCGGACGGATCGCGCGGCTGGCATTGTGCGAAAGAACAAGTGCCTGATAATCCATCGGATTTCGATCAGTACCTGACCCGGCGCGGGGAGCAGGATCCCGACTTGTGGATCATCGAACTGGATGTCCCGGATGGGGAACGGTTCATCGGATTGCCGGGTAAACCGCGTTGACTTTGCTGCACTGCGGCAACTAGGGGGCCTCGTCACGTTGCGCAGGCGGCTCTGGACGCGATCCGGCGATCTGGAGTTAGCACGCAGACGGGGGGCAGCCGGCAGGAACCCTGCGGGACGCATGACCCAAGGGTCACGCATTCCAGCGATCCTGCGCGGGCGCGCTCACCGCCCAATGTTTCGGATTGATGCGTTCCAAACTCAACCGCGCCGGCGCCATCGCCGTGGTCGCGACTCTCACGACTGCTCTGTTCAGCGCCGAAGGTTCCGGCGCCGCCGCCCAGGATCTCGTATCCGCCGCGCCGATAATCGGACCTGCCGCCCAATTCATCGCTCAGCCCGTGGTTCAGCCGATCGCTCCGGCTGATCAGGCCGATGTCCCCGCTGCGGACGCGCCCCAGGCCGATGCGCCGGTTTCCGCCGATTCCCTTTCCCAGCTCGTGGCCGCGAACGCCTCGTCCGGCGATGTCTCGCGCGAGCTCGACTGCCTCGCCGGCGCGATCTATTTCGAAGCCAAGAGCGAGACGCTTGAGGGCCAGCTTGCTGTGGGCCGAGTGATCGTCGCCCGCTCGAAGTCGGGCCGCTTCCCCGGTTCCTACTGCGGCGTCGTGCTGCAGCGCTCGCAATTCTCGTTTGTGCGCGGCAACGCGATCCCGCCGATCAACCGCGCCTCGCGCGATTGGCAGGAAGCCGTGGCGATCGCCAAGATCGCCGACGCCGGCACCTGGCGCAGCCCCGTGGAAGGCGCGCTGTTCTTCCACGCGAAGAGCGTCAGCCCGGGTTGGCGCCTGACCCGCATGGCGCGGATCGACAACCACGTTTTCTATCGCTGAGCAAAGCTGAGTCCCCGCGCAGGCGGGGACATCGGGCCTCAGTGCGATAGGTCCGATCCAGCCGACCGAGGCCCCCGCTTTCGCGGGGGCGAAGGTTATTGGGACTTCACCTGCACCCAGATGGGCGTGTGGTCGCTGGCCTTCTCGCGCCCGCGATAGGCCTTGTCGACGCCGCAGGCGACCAGGCGGTCGGCCAGTTCGGGCGAGAGGAGCGCGTGGTCGATGCGGAAGCCGTGGTCGCGCTGCCAGGCGCCGGCCTGATAGTCCCAGAATGTCCAGACGCCGCCCTGCGGGTTGTGCAGCGCGATCGCGTCGGTCCAGCCTTCGCCCAACAGTCGGAAATAGGCGTCGCGCGATTCGGGCTGCATCAGCGCGTCCATCGCCATCGCCTGCGGCGACCAGACGTCGCGGTCGGTGGGGATCACGTTGAAATCGCCGGTCACCACCGCGGGCACTTCCTCGGCCGCGATTTCGCGCATTCGGGCGCGCAGCCGCTCCATCCAGCGCAGCTTGTAGTCGAACTTCGGGCCGGGCTGCGGGTTGCCGTTGGGCAGGTAGATGCAGGCGACGCGGATGCCGAACACGTCTGCCTCGATATACCGCGAATGCTCGTCCTCGGGCTCGCCGTCGAGCCCGCGGCGGACCTCGACCGGCGTCTCGCCGTCGGCGAGGATGGCGACACCGTTGAAGCCCTTCTGCCCGTGCCAGATCGCCCGGTAGCCGATCGCCTCGAAGTCCTTGGCGGGAAAGCCCTCGTCGGCGGTCTTGATCTCCTGCAGGCACGCGACCGAAGGGCGCGTTTCCTCAAGCCATTCGAGCAGCCGGGGCAGGCGCGCCTTGATTCCGTTGATGTTGTACGACGCGATCTTGATCACACGGAGAAACTCGAGCCGCAGCCGCAGCCCGCGGTGGCGTTGGGATTCTCCACACGGAACGCGGCGCCGCCGAGCGATTCGACGAAATCGACCACGCAGCCGGCGACGAGGTCGAGGCTCACCGGATCGACGATCAGCCGCACGCCGTCGGTCTCGCTGACGAGGTCGTCGCCGTCGGGCGCGTCGGCGAGGCCGAACTGGTACTGGAAGCCCGAACAGCCCCCGCCTTCGACCGAAAGCCGCAGGATGGCCGGCTTGGCTTGCCGCTGGGCGATGGCCGCGACGCGCGCGGCGGCGGCGGGGCTGAGGGTGACGGCCGCGGGGGCCGGGATCGGTGCGTCCATGCCCAGCGATTTAGGGTGCGCCGCCCGCTTGGGCAAGCTGGCGCCCGATTCAGGACGCCTGGATATACGCCCGCATCGCCTCGGCTTCGGATTCGATGCCGTCGATGCGGAACTTCACCAGGTCGCCGATCGAGATGAAGCCGACCATCGCATCGCCCGAAAGCACGGGCAGGTGGCGGATGCGGCGGCGGGTCATCAGCGCCAGCGCGGAGATGATCGCGGTGTCGGGGCTGGCGGTCACCGCCGGCGCGGTCATCACCTCTTCCACGGTCTTGTCGAGCATGGCGGGGCCGTGGGTGCGCAGCTGGTAGATCACGTCGCGTTCGGAAAAGATGCCGGCGACTTTGCCGTCTCGCGTCACCGGCAGCGCGCCGATGCGCTTGTCGGCCAGCAGTGCCACGGCGTCGCGCACGCACATCCCGGCGTCGCAACAAATGATGGCGGACGCGTCCCGTCCCTCGATCAGCCGCGCAATCGTCATGTGGCGGTTCTCCCTTTTTATGGACGGGGATGATGCCACGAGACGCGAGGCCTGAACAGCCCGCTGCGGCAGGCTTGCGACTCGCGCCTGCGAGGCGCATGGGACGGACATGGTCCCCCGCTCCCCTCTCGACGATCCGCGCGTGGCCCAGTTCGCCTGGGCCCGCTACAAGCGGCTGATGCGCTGGATGATGCTCGTCACCGTGACGATGGTGATCGGCGCGATGATCGGGCTGTACCGCGCCAACGGGCTGGTCTCGGTGCATTTCTACATCGCCACCGCGCTCGGCATCGGGTTCGCGATGCTGTTGATGTCGGCGTTGATGGGGCTGGTGTTCCTGTCGAGCGGCACCGGCCACGACGACGCGGTGGTCAGCGATCCTCTGGAGGATCCGCAGGACAGGACGTAGCCGGGTAGAGGCGGAAGTCCTCGACCGGCGCGCCGCCGACGAGATGCTCCTGGATCACCCGCTCGAGCACCTCGGGCGTGCAGCTGTGATACCAGACCCCGTCGGGCCAGACGACCGCCACCGGCCCCGCCGCGCAGATCTTCAGGCAATCGGCCTTGGTGCGGGCGATGCCGCCGTCGCGGTCGAGCTTCAGCTCCTTTAGCCGGCGCTTGAGGAATTTCCACGATGCCGATCCCACCTCGGGCGTGCAGCATTCACCCTTCTGCGGTTCGGCGCAAAGGAAGATGTGGCGGCCGATGCCGTCCCCCCCGTTGGTGGTCAGCGCCTGGCGGGCGCGCAGCAGCTCTTCGGCGCTGGCGCTCATGCGCGCAGCAGCCATTGCCGCGCGTCTTCGCGATAGGCCTCGTCGAGCGGGCTCGGCTGGCCGTCCTTGACGCCGACGATCACCGATTGCGCGAAGCCGATCAGGCGGTCCTTCTGGGTGACGAGCTGGCACACCGTCTGACTGGTGCGGCCGATCTGCGCCAGCGCGATGTGGACGTCGAGCGATCCGGGATAGAACGCCTCGCCCAGGAACTCGATCGAGAGGCTGGCGATCATCGCCGAGAAGCCCTGCTGCCGCCAGCCATAGCCGCAATCGCGGTGAAAGCGGACGCGGGTTTCCTCGATCAGGCCGATCAGCGCGACGTTGTTGACGTGCATGTTGACGTCGAGATCGCCGAAGCGCGGCTCGATCGGGGTGCGATAGGGATAGCGCGTGAGATCGAGCAGCGCGGGATCGGGCTTGGGCAATGCGGGTCCTCTGTCTGAACAGGCCGCCCGCTTACACCAAGCCGCCGTCCGGGCGAAGCCGGGATGCGGCGAATCGCCCGGGGGTCGTCAGCCCGGGCCTCAGCCCTTCTTGCCGACGATGCGGGCGATCTCGGCGGCGACCAGGCTTTCGACAAGCGGCGGCAGGTTCTTGTCGAGCCATTCGGCCAGCGCCGGGCGCAGCAGTTCGCGCGTCAGGCTTTCGAGCGAGGTTTCGCCCGAGCGGACGATCTGCGGCACCGCGCCGGGCTCGGCCAGCATGGCGAGCGCGGCCAGCGAATCGCGCATCGAGACGCGCGCGTTCTCGGTCAGCAGCGGTTGGGGCGCGCCATCTTCGGCATTGGCGTCGGCGTCGTCGGCCAGCGCGGCGCTTTCGGCCAGGTCGAGCACGTCGTCCTCGTCGGCGGGGGCCTGGGGCCGCATTTCGACCACACCCTGGGTTTCGCGCAGTCGGCGCTCCTCGGCGGCGCCGAGGCGATTGTCGCGCGCGATGACCTTCTTGATCGAGTCGAGGATCTCCTCGACCGAAGGTTCGCCAGCCTGCCGCATGCGCACTGTCCCCTGTGTTGTGTGTTGTATTGTGTTGCGACCGCCGGGCACGCCGGCGGCATCGATCCCTGTTCGCCCATGTTTACCATCGAAAGGCCCGAAATCAACGGCCTGATCGACCAAGCGGTCAGCGGGGCTGTGGTGGCGTGGTCACAGGGGGCTGGGCTGCGACGCTCGCGTCCTGCGCCGGCACCGTCACGGTGCGGGTCGATCGCGCCACCGGATCGGGATCGAACTCCCAATCGAACACCTTGCCGCGCACGCGCTTGTAGTTGGTGTTCGGGTCGTAGAGCGGCCCGCCTTCGAGGCCGAGGTCCTGCGCCTCGGCCCGGCCCATCGCCGCCAGCAGCGAGAACCCGGCGACGTAGGCGTTGCGCCGTGCGCGCACCAGCTCGACCTGGGCGTTGAGCAGTTCCTGCTCGGCGTTGAGGATGTCGAGGATCGTGCGGTTGCCGACGCTGTTTTCGGCGCGCACGCCTTCGAGGCTGAGCGAGGCGGCGTCCACCGCGCTCTGCGACGAGGCGATGATCTCGTTCGCCGCGCGCCACGACGAATAGGCCGAGCGGACCTGGGCGATGACGCCGCGCTCGGCCTCGATCTCCTGCTCCAGAGTCGCGCCGGCACGGGCCTGCGCCTGGCGCTCTTGCGCGGCGGGACGGCCGCCCTGGAAGATCGGGATCGAGGCGCGCACGCCGGCGGTGGCCCCGCGCGAGCTCTGCGTCGCGGGCAGGCCGGGGATCTGGCTGAAGGGCGCCGTGCCGTAATAGTCGGTGTACGTGCCGCCGGTGAACACCTCCAGTTTCGGCAGGCGGCCGGCGCCGGCGACCTCGATATCGTATTCCGCCGCCTTGCTGCGCTCGCGCGCGGCGATCAGGTCGGGGTTGTTCTCCAGCGCGATCCGCGTGGCGTCGTCGGGGCTGGCGGGCAGTCCCGGCAGCGGCGGCGGCGGCGCGAGCGTTCCCGGCGGCGCGCCGATCACCTGGATGTAGCGTTCGCGGGCCGCGACGAGGTTCGCCTCGGCGGTGCGCGCCTGGCCGCGCGCCAGCTCGAGCCGCGAGCGCGACTGGGCGACGTCGGTGCGGGTGAGGTCGCCGATCTCGAAGCGGTCGCTGGTCGCCCGCAAGTTGACCTCGAGCACCTCGACGTTGTTGCGGTTGAGCCCGACGATCGCCTCGTTCTGGATGACGTCCATGTAAGCCGCGACCGCCTGGCTGAAGACCTGCGATTCGGTGCCGCGCAAGTCGGCCTGCCCGGCCTCGACGCGAACTTTGGCGGCGGAGACCGAGTTGCGCACCGCGCCGCCCGAATAGATCGGCACGTTAAGCGTCAGGTTGCCCTGGAACTGCCGGTCGGGCGAGGTGAAGGCGGAAATGGCGTTGCCGGGATCGACGATCTCGGTGTGCGTCGCGCCCAGGCTGGCGCTGGGCAGCCCGGCGGCGCGCTGGATCGGCACGTTCTCGTCGTTGGCGCGCTGGTTGGCGCGCGCCGCCTGGAGCGTCGGGTTGGTCTGGTAGGCGGAGACGAGTGCGCTGCGCAGGTCGTCGGCGCCAGCCGGGGCGACCACGGCGGGGCCGCTCGCGAGCAAGCCCATGCCCGCCATGAGCATGGCGCGACGCAGGCGGCGGCTCATGTCAGAAGCTCCAGCGCCTCGCGGCGGCGAAGTCGGGAAGCACGGGAATGCCGATCTCGGCCAGCGGCAACAGCGCCAGCTTGCCGGCGACCTTGCGGCCCACAGCGAGGCGGGTGACGCCGCGCTCGACCACGCCGGTCACCAGGCGGCCGCCTTCGGCCAGGCGGGCGCGGAGCGCTTCGGGCAGTTCCTCGACCGCGCCGTCGATCACGATCAGCGAATAAGCGCCCGGTTCGGCCGGATCGCCCTGGCAGTCCGCAGGGCGAAGCGCGTCGAGCGTGCCGACGAGGCCGCGCAGCAGCGTGGCGAGATAGCCGTCGCCCTCGCCTACCAGCAGCGCGCGATCGGCGGCGGTGGGCGCGGCTTCGGTCAGCATGCGGCCGTGGACCAGCGGCGCGGCGAGGAAGCGGCCCTCGCCCAGCGGCACGGCGCGATCGATATAGGCGGCGGCGCGCGCCCCGGCGGGCACGAAGTCTTCGCGCGCCACGCGGTTCATCGCGGTCAGCACCCAGGGTTCGTTGACGCCGCTGGTGCGCAACTGGCTGTCGATCATCGCGCGCCGGGCGGCCGCGTAGGCGCCGGCGGGCGCGTCTTGCGTCACTGTCATTCCCAAATCCTGTCGCCCGCAAGTCCTTGCAGGACCCAACTTTATGAGACCACGTTTCGCGCCGCCGAGGGGCGGTGCGGATCGGCAGCGCTTCTAAGCCAAGCCGGGACCCGCGCCAAGCGCTTTGACGGGGAGCGCATCCTGCGCTTATGGGGACGGAAATTCCGCTTCAAAGCGCCTATAAATCGAGGGAACCCGCCGCATGGCCCAGATGGTGACGATCCGCGAGGACGACCTGATCGAAAGCATCGCCGACGCGCTGCAGTACATCAGCTATTTCCACCCGATGGACTATATCCGCGCGCTCGGCGACGCCTACGAGGCCGAGCAGGGCCCCGCCGCCAAGGACGCCATCGCCCAGATCCTGACCAACAGCCGCATGTGCGCCGAAGGCCATCGCCCGCTGTGCCAGGACACCGGGATCGTCAACGTCTTCGTCGAATGGGGCCAGAACTGCCGGCTGGAGAGCGATCGCAGCCTCCAGGAAGTCGTCGATGAGGGCGTGCGCCGCGCCTACAACCATCCCGAGAACAAGCTGCGCGCCTCGGTGCTGGCCGATCCCGC
>DASVMK010000160.1:0-6565 GCA_036384395.1 Novosphingobium sp. | reverse complement strand
CCCGCCTTCATGGAGGAGATGCTGCGGCTCGAAGGCTCGACCAAGGCGACCTTCCGGATCGCGGTGCGCAAGACCCGAATCGGCGATGTCGAGGTGCCGGCCGGCAAGCGCGTGGTGGTCGGCCTCGCCGCCGCCAACCGCGATCCGCGCCGCTGGGACGATCCGGCCGCGTTCCGGCTCGACCGACCGCGGATCAAGGAGCACCTCGCCTTCGGTCGCGGCGCCCACGTCTGCGCCGGCTCGCCGCTCGCCCGCGCCGAAGTGCGCGTGTTGCTCGACCGCTTTCTCGAGCACACCCGCGCGATCACGCTGTCCGAGGAACACCACGGCCCGGCCGGCGCGCGGCGCCTGGACTACGAGCCCAGCTACATCATCCGGGGGCTGGAGCGGCTCCACGTCCGGCTGGAGCCGCGCTGAGGACACGCGCTAGGGCCGCGCGTCCGCCAGTCTGGCATCGCGATCCTTCCGCCCGCGCGGATCGTCGCGACCGTAGACGTCGTCGCGGAAGGCGAGGCGGCCCTTCTCGGGCAACACGGTCAGATAGGTGATGTAGACCGGCACCAGCTCGGTCAGCGCGACGTGCTGCTCGGGCGAGGATGAGCGCGGCAGCGGGCGCTTCAGCAGCCAGCGGCCGAAGCGGCTGGCGTCCTCCAGTCGCACGCAGCCCGAGCTGAACTGGCGCGCATCCTTGGCCATCAGTCCCTTGTCCGGGGTGTCGTGCAGGTAGATCCCTTGCGCGTTGGGGAACATGAACTTCGCCTTGCCCATGAAGTTGTCGCCGCCGGGAAGCTGGCGCACGCGCAGCTCTCGGTCACCGCTTGCCACTTCGCGCCAGTCGACGCGGCGCGGATCGACCACTGTGGCGCGGTCGGTCCAGTCGGACAGCACCTGGTAGCCGCCGTTCGCCAGATAGCCCAAGCCCTTGTCGAGCACGTTGTGGGCGATGCGGTCGCGCACCAGGTCGACCGGCACGTTCCAGTAGGGATTGACGATGGCATAGCGCAGGAAGCCGGCCATCATCGGCGTCTGCTGGTCGGGCTTGCCGACCACGACCTTCATCGAATCGACCGGGCGGCCGTTCTCGTACATCCACAGCCGCGCGCCGGCGGCGTCGATCAGCACGTAGCGCGAGGCGGGATTGGCCGGCAGCGCGCGCAGCCGGGAAAGGTTCGCCAGGATCTGCCGGCGCCGCACGGGATCGAGCCGCGGCCCCCCCAGCGCGGCGCGGGTCGGTGCGTAGAGCGGGTGCATCCAGCCCAGCGTGTCGACATACGTCTTCAGCGCGCGGGCGTTCGCCGCCGCCTGAAGCGCGGAGACCGGGGTCGGCGCGGCGGGAGCGAGCGCGCGGCTCTCGTAGATCATGCCGCCTCGCCGCAGCTCGCGCATCGCCTTGACGTAAGTGGTGAAGCTCTTGGACAGCGCCAGTTCGGCCCGGGCGGCCTGCATCGGATCGCCGCTTCGCGCTCCGTCGAGCGCTTTCTGGATAGCGCGCAGCTTGAGCTTGCTGGGCTTGACGCCGTCGGCCTCGGCGGTGTCGAACAGCTTGAGCAGCGCCTCCGTGGCCAGGGTGGGGCGGCCGTCACCCGAAAGCCACAGCGGGCGGTTGCCGCGCGCTGCATAGAACGGCGCGATGTCGGAGCCTGCCCGCCGCGCGATCTCGCCGCGCAGCGCGCTGCCGAAAGGCTGGGCGGCCTCGGCCCGATCGCGCGCCAGCGCCGGCGCGCAATGCGGGGCCAGCGTGCCCAGCGCCAGGACAAGCAGCATCGACCGGATCGCGGGCCGCACGGGAAGGGGGCGCCCGAGAACCGGCCATGCGCCCCGGTCGATGCTGCCCATGGTCAGCCGCGCTCGCCCGAGCGATAGGCCGGCTGTGCGGCGGGTGCCGTCTGGTACGGCGAACCCTCGTAATAGCGGCCTTCTCGGATATAGCCGTCCGCGCAGCCGTCGTTGTTCGCATCGGCCCAGACCGCGCCTGCCAGGCCGCCCACGGCCGCTCCGATCAGCGCGCCTTCGAGCAGGCCGAGCCCGCCGGTCAGCGCGCCCACGCCAAGGCCGGCGGCCGCGCCCACGCCCGCGCCGGTCAGCGCGCTGCCGCCCACCGAGCGGCAATCGCGCGGCGCAGGCGCCGCGGCGGCGCTGGCGAGATGGCTATCATGATTGGCCGAGCTGCAAGCGCTCAGCGGCAGTGCTGCGGCTGCCATCAACATGACGATAGTTGGTTTCACGACGCGTCTCCTTGCGAGCGTCGGGCAGGGGGCCGGGCCCCACGCGCCGGCGCGTGTTTGCCCCACTCGCACAACGCCTCTCCGTTGGGCCTGTTCCACGCCCGCGCGTGGCGGGGTGGAGGCGGGGCGCTTCGCTTTCCCCCGATTTGCGCAAGGGGATGTTCCCCGCCAGGCCGATTGCCGTCATAGACAGGGCAGGGGAAGGCGTCGGGAGGGGCTAGCCTTGGCGATCACACGCTATTTCGTCTTCGTCTTCGTGCTGGCGCTGGCGCTGATCTGCGGTGCCTTCACCTGGCTGTTCGGCCCCTGGTGGGAGATCCCGCTGCTGGTCCTGGTGCCGCTGGTGCTGCTGGGCATTTACGACATGCTTCAGCGCAGCCACGCGGTGCTGCGCAACTATCCGCTGACCGGGCATATCCGTTTTCTGCTCGAATCGGTGCGGACCGAGATCCGCCAGTACTTCATCGAGAACGAGACCGACGAGTTGCCGTTCAGCTTGCGCCAGCGCTCGCTGGTCTATCGCCGGGCGAAGGCGGTCGACGATTCCGAGCCGTTCGGTTCGGTGCTCGACTTCGAGAGCCCCGGCTATAGCTGGATCGCCCACTCGATCCGCCCGGCCAAGGTCGAGGACAGCGATTTCCGGCTGACGATCGGCGGGCCGGACTGCCGCCAGCCTTATCGGGCCTCGATCCTCAACATCTCGGGCACCAGCTTCGGCTCGATGAGCGCCAACGCGATCATGGCGTTCAACCGCGGTGCCAAGCTGGGCAACTTCGCGCACAACACCGGCGAGGGCTCGATCAGCGCCCACCATCGACTCTACGGCGGCGACCTCATCTGGCAGATCGCCACCGGCTATTTCGGCTGCCGCGACGACGAAGGCCGCTTCGATCCCGAGAGGTTCCGCAAGCGCGCCGCCGATCCGCAAGTGCGGATGATCGAACTCAAGCTCAGCCAGGGCGCGAAGCCGGGGCACGGCGGCATCCTGCCCAAGGCCAAGATCACCGCCGAGATCGCCGAGACCCGCGACATCCCGATGGGGCGCGACTGCATCTCGCCGCGCGCGCATTCGACCTTCTCCACCCCGCTCGAGCTGATGGCCTTCATCGCCCGCCTGCGAGAGCTGGCCGACGGCAAGCCGATCGGCCTCAAGCTGGCGCTCGGCTATCGGCACGAGTTCATGGCGCTGGCCAAGGCGATGTTGGAAAGCGGCGTGACGCCCGATTTCATCGTCGTCGATGGCGGCGAGGGTGGGACCGGCGCGGCGCCGATGGAGATGACCAACCACGTTGGCATGCCGCTCGCCGACGGGTTGCACTTCGTCCACAACGTGTTGGTCGGTGTCGGCCTGCGACAACACATCCGCTTGGGCGGCAGCGGCAAGATCGTCAGCGCCTACGATCTCGCGCGGGTCCTGGCGCTGGGCGCCGACTATGCGATGGCGGCGCGCGCCTTCATGTTCGCGGTGGGCTGCATCCAGTCGCGCACCTGCCACACCAACAATTGCCCCACCGGGGTCGCCACCCAGGACAAGGGCCGTCAGCGCGCACTCGACGTGATCGGCAAGTCCGAGCGCGTGCACAACTTCCACCGCCGCACGCTCTATGCGCTGGGCGAGCTGCTCGGCGCGGTGGGGCTGACCTCGCCGTCCGAGATCGCGCCGCACCACTTCCAGACCCGCGCGCCCGAAGGCGACGCGGTGACCGGCGCCTTCCGCGCGCCGGGCCTGGTCGAAGGCGCGCTGCTCGGCAACGACGTGATCGCCTTCTACCGTGACGACTGGCGCCGCGCCCAGGCCCACAGCTTCGCTCCGATGGAGCTGGAGCGGGCTTAGGGCGCGAGTCCTTTTCCTCCCCCTTGGTGGGGGAAGAAAGGCGCTCACCCCGCAATATCGTGCCCAGCGGGCCTGTTCGCCCGGCCCATTTCTGCCATAAGCCCCCGATGCTGCCGACCGCCACGCTGCCCGATCCGCTCGACGCGCTGCACGCCACGTTCGGCTTCTCCGCGTTTCGCGGGGTGCAGGCGGAGGTCGTCGATCGCGTGCTCGCCGGGCGCTCGACGCTGGCGGTGATGCCCACCGGCGCGGGCAAGTCGCTGACCTACCAGCTTCCCGCGGTGATGCTGCCCGGCACCTGCGTGGTGATCTCGCCGCTGATCGCGCTGATGCACGACCAGCTGCGCTCGGCGACCGCCAACGGCATCCGCGCGGCGACGCTGACCAGCGCCGACGCCGACCGCGAGGCGACGATCGAACGCTTCCGCGCCGGCGCGCTCGACTTGCTCTATGTCGCGCCCGAACGCGCTTCGCAGGGGCATTTCCGCGAGCTGCTGACCCGTGCGCCGCTGGCCCTGTTCGCCATCGACGAGGCGCACTGCGTTTCCGAATGGGGCCACGATTTCCGCCCCGACTACCGCCTGCTGCGCCCGCTGATGGACGCTTTCCCGGATGTTCCCCGACTGGCGCTGACCGCGACCGCCGACGGGCACACCCGCGCCGATATCCTCGCCCAGCTCGGCATCGGCGAGGACGGGCTGATCGTCGCCGGCTTCGACCGGCCGAACATCCGCTACGCGATCCGCCACCGCGAGAACGCCACCCGCCAGATCGCCCAGCTCATGGCCGAGCAGCCGGGGCCCGGCATCGTCTATGCCCCGACCCGCGCCAAAGTGGAGAAGATCGCCGAGCAGTTGGCGAGCGCCACCGGGCGGCCGGTGCTGCCCTACCACGCCGGGCTCGATCCGCGCGTGCGGGCGGGGAACCAGGCCGCTTTCGTCGCTTCCGAAGACATGGTGATGGTCGCCACGGTCGCCTTCGGCATGGGCATCGACAAGCCCGACGTGCGTTTCGTCGCCCACGCCGGCATCCCCAAGTCGATCGAGGCCTATTACCAGGAGACCGGCCGCGCCGGGCGCGATGGCGATCCCGCGCAGGCGGTGCTGTTCTGGGCGGCGGGCGACTTCGCGCAGGCGCGGATGCGGCTGGAAGAGGTCGAAGAAACGCGCCGCGCCGGCGAACGCGCGCGGCTCGACGCGCTGAGCGTGCTGGTCGAGACCGGCGAATGCCGCCGCGCCGTGCTGCTGCGCCATTTCGGCGAGAGCCCGCCCGAGCGCTGCGGCAACTGCGACAACTGCCTCCATGCGCCCGGCGTCGCCGATGCCACGGTGACCGCGCAGAAGCTGCTCTCCGCCGCCTATCGCACCGGCCAGAGCTATGGCTTCGGCCATCTGGAAAAAGTGCTGACCGGCGTCGCGGACGACCGCCTGCTGGCGCGCGGGCACGATCAGCTCTCGGTCTTCGGCATCGTCGGGGCGGAGGAGGCGGCGCTGCTCAAGCCGCTGTCGCGCGCGTTGCAGGCGCGCGGCTGTCTGATCGCCAACGAGCACGGCGGGCTGATGCTGGGCGGCGATGCCCGCAAGATCCTGACGGGCGACGCCTCGGTCAGCCTGGTGCTGCCGCCCAAGAAGGAGCCGCGTCGGCGGCGAGATCGCGACGGCGGCGTCAATCCGATCGACGATCCGCTGTTCGACGCGCTGCGCGAGCTGCGCCGCGCGCTGGCGCAGGAGGCGGGGGTGCCGCCTTACGTCGTGTTCCACGATTCGACGCTGCGCGAGATGGCCGCCTCGCGCCCGCAGAGCCTCGCCGCGCTGGGCGAGATCGGCGGCGTCGGCGCGCGCAAGCTCGAAGCCTATGGCGAGGCGTTTCTCGAGGCGATCCGGCGCAGTTAGCAGCTTACGGTTGACGCGCCGCGCCGCGCGGTTAAGCGCGCGACGATGAACACCACGCCCCAGGCCATCCGTGGCACCCAGGACATTTTCGGCGCAGAGGCCGAGGCCTTCGCCTACGTGGTGGAGACGTTCGAGCGAATTCGAAAACTCTACCGCTTCCGCCGCGCCGAGATGCCGGTGTTCGAGAAGACCGCGGTGTTCAGCCGCTCATTGGGCGAGACCACCGACGTGGTCTCCAAGGAGATGTACTCGTTCCTCGATCGCGGCGATGAATCGCTGACGCTGCGGCCCGAATTCACCGCCGGCATCGCCCGCGCCTATCTGACCAACGGCTGGCAGCAGCACGCGCCGCTCAAGCTGGCCACTCATGGCCCGCTGTTCCGCTACGAGCGGCCGCAGAAAGGCCGCTACCGCCAGTTCCACCAGATCGACGCAGAGGTGATCGGCGCGGCCGAGCCGCAGGCCGATGTCGAGCTGCTGACGATGGCCGACCAGCTCCTCAAGGAACTCGGCATCGCGGACGGGGTCACGTTGCAGCTCAACACCCTGGGCGACGCGCCGAGCCGCGAGGCCTGGCGGCTGGCGCTGATCGCCTACTTCCAGGACCACCGCGC
>DASVMK010000159.1:0-14496 GCA_036384395.1 Novosphingobium sp. | reverse complement strand
CCTCGGTCACCACGGTCTCGACGCAATCCCGGGCCGGCGCGGCGACGCGCATCGATGCGGCGTGGGCATAGTGGTCCGCATAGGCGCGTTCGTAATAGGCGTAGTAGTCGTCGAGGTAATCCTCGCAGCGATAGGCGTGCTTGCGGCGCATGTTGCGATGGCAATCGTCCAGCCAGGCGTCGCGCGCGCGCGGGTCCATCATCACGCGCGGGCGCCCCTCGCTTCCAGCGCCGAGCGAGGGGGCGCCGATTCGCGGTTCGCGAGGTTCCTTCCACACCGGCCGGTGGTCGTAGCGATCGCCGATGGGCGCGGTGCCCGGGCCGGCGTCGGGCGCGGGAGCGTAAACCGGTGGAGGCGCGGCTTCGGCCATCGGTGCGGCGCCGGGGACGTCTTCGTGCCCCGGATGGGCGAGAGCTGGCGTAGCGCCAATGCAGGCGAGCGCGCAGGCGGCGATGCGGGCGAAGTGGCGCATGAACGATCCTCTCGAATCCAGTGAGCGAGCCGGACCGGCTCCGTCCGCGGAGCCTATCACCGCCAAGGCGACGGCGTTAAGAAGGTTAACGACGCATCAACCATGCTGTCCCGTTTCGGCGCAGCGGCAATCCGGTTGCTCGCGGCCGTGCGCGGGCCTATCTCCCTCGGACATGACAAGACTGCGCAAGCTGCTGATCGTCCTCGGCGTTATCCTCGTCGTCCTCGCGCTCGCCTTCGCCTGGGTGTGGCGCGGCAACCCCTCGGACCGCGATCCGGCGGCGACCACCGGACCCCGGCCGACGCTGGTCGAGCCTGAGATCGAGCGCTTTCCCAGCGTGTCGCTCGCCAGGACGATCGGCTGGAAGGCCGGCGAAGCGCCGGTCGCCGCGCAAGGCCTGGCGGTGGCGCGGTTCGCGGAAGGGCTGAGCCATCCGCGCACGATGCTGACGCTGCCCAACGGCGACGTCCTAGTGGCCGAGACCGGCGCGCCAGCGGGCGCCAATCCGGGCGGGATCACCGGCTTTTTCCAGAAGCTGTTCATGAGCCAGGTCGGCGCCGACGATCCTTCGCCCAACCGTATCGTGCTGCTGCGCGACGGCGACGGCGACGGCCGCGCCGAACAGCGCTTCACGCTGCGCGACAAGTCCCTGTCCTCGCCTTCGGGCATGGCCTGGGCGAACGGCACGCTCTACGTCGCCAACCACAACGCGGTGCTGGCGTTCGCCTTTACGCCCGGCGCGACCGCGCTGACCGGCGCGCCGCGCAAGCTGATGGACCTGCCCGCGGCCGGCAACCACTGGATGCGCAACCTGCTGCTCAGCCCCGACGGCAAGAGGCTCTACATCGCGGTCGGCTCGGCCTCGAACATCGGCGAGCGCGGCATGGATATCGAGGCCGGCCGCGCGGCGATCTGGGAGCTCGACCTCGCTTCGGGCAGCCGGCGGCAATATGCCAACGGCCTGCGCAATCCCAACGGCATGGGCTGGAACCCTTCGACGGGCGAGCTCTGGACAGTGGTCAACGAACGCGACATGCTCGGGCCCGACCTCGTGCCCGATTACCTGACCAACGTGCCGATCGGCGCGCAATACGGCTGGCCCTGGGTCTATTGGAAGGACGTGCTGGACTGGCGGGTCGACTATCCGATCCCCGATTTCCTCACCGAATATACCCGCAAGCCGGAATATGCGCTCGGCGCCCACGTCGCGCCGCTGGGCATGGCCTTCGTCACCGGCGGGCAAGTGATGGGCGGCCGCTTCGGCAACGGCGTGTTCGTCGCGCGGCACGGTTCGTGGAACCGCAAGCCGATGGTCGGCTACGACGTGGTCTTCGTCGCCTTCGACGCGCGCGGCAACCCGGTGGGCAAGCCGGTGCCGGTGCTGACCGGGTTCCTCACTGGCCACGACGGCGAGACCCACGGCCGCCCGACCTGGCTCGCCTGGGACAAGGGCGGCGCGCTGCTCGTCAGCGACGACACCGCCGGCGTGATCTGGCGGGTCATGGCGCCCGGCGCTAAGCCGGCGGCCGCGCCCAAGCCGGTGGTCGAGGCCAGCATGCCGCCGCAGCGCGCGTTGAAAGGCGACACCGAGGCGACCCTCGGCGAGATCCAGAACGAGATGATGACGCGCTGACCAGACGCTGCGTCCCCGCGAACGCGGGCTTCGGTCGACTGGACTCGACCGCGCGTCCGGAGGTCTGAGGTCCCCGCTTTCGCGGGGACGCGGAGGTTACGGGATCGCCCGCCCCGCCCGCCCGGCGATCTCGGTGACGAACTGCCAGGCCACCCGGCCCGAGCGCGCGCCGCGGCGGCGGGACCATTCGAGCGCTTCGGCTTCCTCCCAGCCGAGGCCCAGGTCGGCGGCGTAACCGGCGATGATCGCCAGGTATTCGTCCTGGCCGCAGCGGTGAAAGCCGATCGACAGGCCGAAGCGGTCCGCCAGCGCGAGCTGGTCATCGACCGCGTCGCGCGGGTTGATCGGATCGTCCTGCTCGCTCATGTGGCGGGGCACGATGGCGCGGCGGTTGGCGGTCACCGCCAGGCGCACGTTGGCCGGACGCGCTTCGACCCCGCCTTCGAGCCACGAGCGCAGCAGGCGCGGGCCGGTGCCGTCGCCGTCCTCGAAGCCGAGATCGTCGATGAACACCAGGAAGCGGCGCTCGACGCGGCCGAGCGCGGCGAACAGCGGGGCGATCCCCGCCAGCGCTTCCTGCGCGATCTGCACCAGCGCGATCCCGCCGTGGCTTTCGGCTTGCGCCGCCAGCACCGCGGCGCGCAGCAGCGCCGACTTGCCCATCCCGCGCGCGCCCCACAGCAGCATGTCGTGCGCCGCATGGCCGCGCGCGAGCCGGGCGACGTTGTCGGTGACCACCGCCTTTTGCTGGTCGATCCCGCGCAGCAGCGCGAGCGCCGGCGCCTGGATCGCCGCCACGCCGCGCGCCGCGGCGCCATCCCAGACATAGGCGGGGCAGGCGGTCCAGTCGGTCGCGGCGGGGGCGGGCGGGGCCAGCCGCTCGAGCGCCGCGGCGATGCGGGCCAGGGTGTCGCCGGTCGTCTGGGTCATCGCGTCAGAGCTTCCGCGTCGAGGTCGTAGAGCAGCGCCGCACCGCCGGTGGCGGCCGCTTCCAGCCCTTGCGCCTCGGGGACGATGCGCGACAGGAAATAGCGAGCGACGAGTGGCTTGGCCTGGGCGAGCGTCGCCGGCACGCCCTCGGCCCCGGCGGCGCGGCCCTGGCGCAGCAACTGCCACCCGGCGACCGCGACCGCGCACATCGTCTGGAACGGCACGCTGCCGGCCAGCTTGTCGTCGAGGCTGGCGCCGTGCAGCATCCATTCGCCCACCGCGGCGCAGGTCTGCGCCAGTTCGGCGAGCGGGGCGACGTCACTGGCTTCGCGGGCGATCTCGGCCATCAGCCGGGCGAGCACTGCCCCGTCCTCGAGCGCGAGCTTGCGGGTGACGAAGTCGGCCGCCTGGATGCCGTTGGTGCCTTCGTAGATTGGCGCGATCCGCGCGTCGCGGAAGTGTTGCGCGGCGCCGGTCTCCTCGATGAAGCCCATGCCGCCGTGGACCTGGACGTTGAGGCTGGCGACCTCGCAGCCGACATCGGTGCCCCAGGCCTTGATCAGCGGCACCAGCAGCTCGGCGCGCAAGCTCGCGGCCTCGTTGCCCAGCGCCGCGCGGTCGACCTGCCCGGCGGTGTAGTAGAGCAGCGCCCGCGCACCCTCGGTCAGCGCGCGCATGCGCAGCAGCATGCGCCGCACGTCGGGATGCTCGACGATGGCGACCGGGGTCTTGTCGGGCGCGCCGGCGCGGGCCGACTGCACGCGCTCGCGCGCATAGGCGCCAGCCTGCTGCCGCGCCCGCTCGGCGACCTGCACGCCTTGCGCCCCGACGTTGATCCGCGCCGCGTTCATCATCGTGAACATCAGCTTGAGGCCGTCGTTCTCGCCGCCGACCAGTTCGCCGATGCACTGGTCCTCGTCGCCGTAGCTCATCACGCAGGTGGGCGAGGCGTGGATGCCCATCTTGTGCTCGAGCCCGACCGCGCGATAGTCGTTGCGCGCGCCCAGCGAGCCGTCCGCCTCGACCAGGAACTTGGGCACGATGAACAGCGAGATGCCGCGCGACCCGGCGGGGGCCCCGGGGACGCGCGCGAGCACCAGCTGGATCACGTTCTCGGCAAGCTCGTGGTCGCCCCAGGTGATGAAGATCTTGGTGCCCTTGATCCGGTATTTGCCGGCGTGCGGGCCTTCCGTGATCGGCGTCGCGCCGGTGCGCAGCGCGCCGACGTCGCTGCCGGCCTGCGGCTCGGTCAGGTTCATCGTGCCGGGCCATTCGCCGCTGATGAGCTTGGGCAGGTAGCGCGCCCGCTGTTCGGCGCTGCCGTGCCTGTGCAGCGCCTCGATCGCCCCGACGGTGAGCATCGGCAGCAGCGAGAACGCCATGTTGGCCGCACCGAGGTTCTCGAGCACGCAGCACGCCAGCGCGAAGGGCAGCGCCTGGCCGCCGAATTCCTCGGGCGCGGAGACCGCGTTCCAGCCGGCCTCGACATAGGCGCGGTAGGCCGGAGCGAACCCCTCGGGCAGCACGACGCGGCCGTCCACCAGCTTCGCGCCTTCGACGTCGCCCACGCGGTTGAGCGGGGCCCAGACTTCGGCGGCGAAGCGCCCGGCGCCTTCAACCACCGCCGTGATCACGTCGGGGCTCGCCGCGGCGAAGCGGGGATGCGTGGCGAGCTTGTCGATGCCGGCGCTGACGGAGAGGGCGAAGATCTGCTCTGCGGTGGGCGGGGTGAAATCCATCGTGGCGGCTTTTCCTTGGCTTTGCCCGCATTGGCCTATAGCGCCGCCGCATGGCGGGCAACACACATGCAATCCGTCCGGCCGATCCGGGGGGAATCGCCGAGGGCGCGGCGGTGCTGCGCGCCGGCCGGCTCGTCGCGGTGCCGACCGAGACGGTCTATGGCCTTGCCGCGCGGGCCGACAGCGCCGAGGCGGTGGCGGCGATCTACCGCGCCAAGGGGCGGCCCGATTTCAACCCGCTGATCGTCCATGTCGCCGATCTTGCGCAGGGGCAAAGCCTGGCGCGGTTCGACGAGCGGGCGCTGGCGCTGGCGGCGCGCTTCTGGCCCGGTCCGCTGACGCTGGTGCTGCCCCGCCGCGACGATGCGGGGCTTGCGGCTGCGGTGACAGCGGGGTTGCCGACGCTCGCGCTGCGCTGCCCGGCGCACCCGGCGATGCGCGCGCTATTGCGCGAGACCGGCTTGCCGCTGGCCGCGCCCTCGGCCAACCGCAGCGGCGCGGTCAGCCCGACCACGGCGCGGCATGTCGCCGCCTCGCTCGGCGGCAAAGTGGACCTGATCCTCGACGGCGGGGCCTGCAGCGCGGGCATCGAATCGACGATCGTCGCGGTGCGCGAGGCGGGCTGGCAGGTGCTGCGACCGGGCCCGATCACTGCGGACGAGATCGCGGCGCTGCTCGGCAGCGCGGAGAGCGTGGAATTGGCCGGCGGGATCGAAGCGCCGGGCCAGCTCGCCAGCCACTACGCGCCGGGCAAGCCGGTGCGGCTGGATGCATCGAGCGCTGCGGCGGACGAGTTCCATATCGGCTTCGGGCCGGTCGTGGGCGCGTTCAATCTGTCGGCCGGCGGCGATTGCGCCGAGGCGGCGGCGCGGCTCTACGAGGCGTTGCACCAGGCGGCGGCGGCACCGCAGCCGCGGATCGCCGTTGCGCCGGTGCCGGATACGGGGATCGGCGCGGCGATCAACGACCGGCTGCGCCGCGCAGCGGCCTGAATCTCAATCCCGGCGGTATCGCTCGGCCGGCACGGTCGCCATCATGTCCTGCATCGCGGCGTATTGGGCGCGGGCCTGGTCGCAGGCTTCGTCGTCGCCGCGCTGGCAGCGCTCGGTGCTGCGGCGGTAGTCGCGGTCGAGCTTGCCGAGCGCTTCCTCGCGTCGGCGGATCTCGCGGCCGCGCTTCTCGTCGGCTTCCGACTGGCTGGTGGTCGCCGCGTCGACGCCGGCCCCCACCGCGCGTACCGGCAGCGTCACCACGTCGACCGCCGCGCGCGCCAGGCAGCCTGAGAGCGTGGCGCAGGCCACGAGGGCGCTGGCGGTCATCCAAAACTGTCGCATCATCGGTCCCCTGGTTCGCGCATCCGTTCTGCCGCGCGACCGTGAACGACAGCTTAAACGAAAAGGGCCGCCCCGATCCGGAGCGGCCCCTCTCGATGAGTTGCGCGAAAAATCAGGCCGGCGCGGCCGTGTCGTAGTACTTCGGCGCGTATTCGTTGAGGATCGCGAGGATCTTCTGCAGCGCGGCCGGCTCGTCGGTCTTTTCCATCGCCGCGAGCTCGCGCGCCAGGCGCGACGAGGCGGCTTCGAAGATCTGCCGTTCCGAATAGCTCTGCTCGGGCTGATCGTCGGCGCGGAACAGGTCGCGCGTCACTTCGGCGATCGACACGAGATCGCCCGAATTGATCTTGGCTTCGTATTCCTGGGCGCGGCGCGACCACATCGTGCGCTTCACCTTGGGCTTGCCCTTGAGCGTATCCAGCGCTTCGCGCAGCGTCTTGTCGGACGACAGCTTGCGCATGCCGATCGCTTCGACCTTGTTCACCGGGACGCGCAGGGTCATCCGCTCTTTTTCGAAGCGCAGGACATAGAGCTCGAGCTGCATGCCGGCAATTTCTTGCTGCTGAAGCTCGATGACCCGGCCGACACCGTGCTTCGGATAAACGACGTAATCCCCAACATCGAACGCATTGGCCTTCGCCGCCATGAATCGTCCTTTCTTGTGCAGGTGGGTGCGACCCCACAAACGGCAAAACGCGAGAAAAACCGAGTCGCACCACAGGGCGCGGTCAGATGTCCCCCATCAGCCGTTTGCCGTAATCCTGCCTTTCGTGATGGTTACCTTGGCCGTGGAACGCCTGTTCCTGGCATGTGCAACCCATATAACACGTGTGTCGCAAAATTGCCAGAGGCGAGAATCCGCCCGGATTTCCGCGTCGTTCAGGTTGTGGTCAGGTGGTGCGGAGGCGCTTCTTCGATCCTCCCCTGGAAGGGGAGGTGGCAGCCCCGCAGGGGCTGACGGAGGGGTGTCCACACCTCCGAGAGGGCGACACCCCTCCACCACCGCTTCGCGGGCGGTCCCCCTCCCCTTCCAGGGGAGGATCACGGTGGCCCGGATTGGTCGAGCGTCGCCTCAGTCCCCTTCGCCGGGCTCGGCCGAGAAGAACTTCTCGAACTTGTCCTCGACGCCCTTGAAATCGTCGGCGTCGGCGGGGGTGTCGCGCTTGGTGGTCAAATTCGGCCACTCGGCCGAGAACTTGGCGTTGAGTTCGAGCCACTGCTCCAGGCCGCTCTCGGTGTCGGGCAGGATCGCCTCGGCCGGGCACTCGGGCTCGCAGACGCCGCAGTCGATGCACTCGCTGGGGTTGATCACCAGCATGTTCTCGCCCTCGTAGAAGCAGTCGACCGGACAGACTTCGACGCAGTCCATGTATTTGCAACGGATGCAGGCGTCGGTGACGACATAGGTCATGGCTGCGAGTTCCCTTCGTCGGCTTCGTAGGCGTTCGCGGCTGCTATGGATAAATTCGCCGTCCCGTCAAGCACGCGATAGAGGCTTTGCGCCTCGGACGCCGGGCCGCGCCGCGCCGGAAGCGCGAGCAGCTCGACCACGCGCGCGCCGCCGTGCGACGGCAGCACGAGGATATCGCCCGCCGCCACGCGCTGGTGCGCGCGCTCGACGCGGCGGCCGTTCAGCCGGATGTGGCCTTCCTCGGCCAGCGTCTGGGCGATCCCGCGCGTCTTGGCGAAGCGCAGGAACCACAGGAGCTTGTCGATCCGCATCAGCGCACCAGCTCCGCCAGCGCGGCGAAAGCACCGGTGGAGGCGGGCGGGAACGCGCTGGACGGTGCCGGCGGACGGCGCGGCGGGCGCCACCGCCAACGCAGCGGCTCCGCCGGGCCGAACGCGCCATCGGCGAGCGGCCGCGGCATCAGCGGCTGGAAGCCGGCGAGCGACAACAGCCGGGCGTAGCTCGCCGTGGTCAGCCCCATCGACACCGCGCGCGCCGGATCGAGCGGGTGAAGCTTGCCGCTGGCGGCGGTGCGGACCTCGTGCGCCTCGCGCAGCAGCCGCTCGGCCATGTCGAGCCGCAGCGCCTGCGCGCCGAGGGTGCGATAGCCGAGGGGCGCGCGGCCCTTCACGGCTGGTAGCACCGGCGGCATCGCGCCCGGCGCGGGCGCCAGTGGGGGCATGCGGCGGCCGGTCGCTTCGGCCAGCATCCGCCAGCGCGCCAGCGGCGCGGGCTTCAGCATGGCGGGATGGAACAGGTCGAGCGCGCCGATTTTGACGCCAAGCCGCCGCAGCCGGTCGCGCTGCGTCTTGTCGAGCGTGTCGAGCCCCGATCCGGCGCGCTCCAGCAGTCCGCCCGCCTCGACCAGGCGGATCAGCAGCGCGCGCAGCGCGGTGCCGGTTTCGGGCGCACGGCTGGCGGCGTCGAGCGCCCGCAGCGGCGCCAGCACCGCGAGCTGGGGCTGCAGCCAGGCGTCCACCGCCGCGAGCAGGCGTTCGCGCGCCGCGGCCGGCACCCGGTCGAGCGCGGGCGCGGGTTCGAGGCGCGGTTGCAGCGGGGTGCGTCCCGCCGCCAGCGTGGCCACCGCGCCGCCCCGCCAGCGGATCGCGGGGCCGTCCCACTCCAGCGCCTCGGGCCGCGCCCCCAGCGCATCGGCGCGGGCGGCGAGCAGCGCGGGCAAATGGCGCTCGGCGGCGGCGAGCAGCAGCTTGTGGTCGTCGTGCCGGGCGAGCGGATCGACGCGGAAGCGAAAGCCCGCCAGCGTGCCGATCGCCTCGTCGTCCACGGTCAGCGTATCGCCGTCGAGCGCCACCGGCAGCAGCGCCGCGTCGGGGCCGAGCTTGCGCATCAGCACGCTGGTGCGGCGATTGACGAAGCGTTCGGTCAGCCGCGCGTGCAGCGCGTCCGACAGCCGCGCCTCGACCGCGCGGGCGCGGGCGGCCATTTCCTCCTTGGCCAGGACCCAGTCGGGCCGCTGCGCCGCATAGGCCCAGGTCCGGATCGCGGCGATGCGCCCCTGCAAGGTGTCGATGTCGCCCGAGGGGTTGTCGAGCTCGGCGATTCGCGCGGCGATGTAGTCCGCGCCGATGTAGCCGCCGCGCAAGTCCTCCCACAGCCGCGCGACGAAGCGCGCGTGCGTTTCGGCGCCGTGCTGGCGGAAATCGGGCAGGCGGCAGACATCCCAGAGCCGCGCGACCGAACGCGGGCCGCGCACCTCGCTCGCGATCTCGGGGTCCTCGGCCAGGCGGTGCAGCACGGCGAGGTCGATCGCCTCGGGCGCGGGGGCGAGCTCGGGGCGCGACGGCGCGCGCTCGAGGTCGGCGATCAGCGTCGCGAGGCTGTCGAACCGGGGTTGGGCATCGCGCCACATCAGCCGGGTGATGGGTGCGAAGCGGTGCTCCTCGATCGCGTAGATCTCGTCGGGCGAGAATTCCGCGTCGTTGCCGCCGGTTCCCGCGAGCGTGCCGAAGGTGCCGTCGCGCTGGTGGCGCCCGGCCCGCCCGGCGATCTGCGCCATTTCGGCCGGGGTGAGCCGCCGCGTGCGCTGGCCGTCGAACTTGGCGAGCCCGGCGAAGGCGACGTGATCGACGTCGAGGTTCAGCCCCATGCCGATCGCGTCGGTGGCGACGAGGTAATCGACCTCGCCCGATTGGTAGAGCTGGACCTGGGCGTTGCGTGTCTGCGGCGAGAGCGCGCCCATCACCACCGCCGCGCCGCCGCGGAAGCGGCGCAGCATCTCCGCGATCGCATAGACCTGCTCGGCCGAGAAGGCGACGATGGCGCTGCGCGGCGGGATGCGTGACAGCTTCTTGGCGCCCGCGTGGCTGAGCGTCGAAAAGCGCGGTCGCGTGACGATCTCGGCCTCGGGCACCAGCGCCCGGACCATCGGCTCGAGCGTCGCGGAACCGAGGATCATCGTCTCCTCCCGCCCGCGAGTGTGGAGCAGTCGGTCGGTGAAGACATGGCCGCGCTCGCGGTCGGCAGCGAGCTGGGCTTCGTCGAGCGCCACGAAGGCGAGGTCGGGCCGAGAAGGCATCGCTTCCACCGTGCAGAGCGACCAGCGCGCATCCTTCGGCTCGATGCGCTCCTCGCCGGTGATCAGCGCGACGCGGCTCTCGCCCTTGATCGCGCAGACCCGGTCATAGACCTCGCGCGCCAGCAGCCGCAGCGGAAAGCCGATCGCGCCCGAGCTGTGCGCGCAGAGCCGTTCGATGGCGAGGTGGGTCTTGCCGGTGTTGGTCGGGCCCAGAACCGCCTTCACGCGGGAGTCTGCGTCGCGGCCAGTATCGTCGCGGGTCGCGGCAGGGGCACGAAGCGTTGCTGGCGTTGGGCTGGCCATGTCCTTGAAACGAATGTGGCATTGCCCTGTTGCCGCCGCAAGCGGGCAGGCGCGCTTCGTCTCGCGGCGGGGCGCTTTCGGCGAAAAAGCTTGGGGATTAGCCAAGAATTAACCCTGCTGGTGCAGGGAAAGGGCCACGGACCGCGGCTCGCGAAGGGCCCGCGGCGCAAGGGGCGATGGCTCTTGTTCACGGTGCGGGATCAGGTCGAGAACGGGCAGGGCGGCCCGGTCGCCGCGGCGGCCGCGCTATCGCTCGACCTCGCGCTGCGCGAGGAGCCGTCGCGGGTCGTTGCCTGGAAGCGGCGGATCGCCAGCCGCTTCGAGCGCCTCGACCTCGCGCGCGATCTCGGCGCGGACATCGGCAGCCTGCACTGGTTCCGCGGCCTCGGCACGATGCTCGGCCTCGGCGTGGCGGCGCTGTCGTTCTGGCCCGATCTCACCGCGGTCGAGGCGGCGACCATGCGCGACGCCGACAGCGGCGTGCGCGACGAATACCGCAGCCAGATGATCATGCCGCTGGGCCTCGGCGGCGACAGCGGCCGGCGCATGGGCGCGACCGCGCTCGTCCGCCCGCTCGCCGGCGTGCCCGAGCGGCCGACGCTGCGGCTCACCGCCACGCTGGCGCAGGGCGACAGCTTCGGCCGCATGTTGCAACGCGCGGGCGTGGGCGCCGGGGACGCGGCGCGCGCTTCGGAGCTGATCGCCGGCGCCGTGCCGCTGGGGCAGATCGCGCCGGGCACCCGCGTCGACATCACGCTTGGCGCGCGCGGCGCGGACGGCGCGGCGCGCCCGCTCGCCAAGCTCGATTTCCGCGCCGGCTTCGATCTCGAACTGGGTCTCGAACGGCACGGCGACGCGCTGGTGCTGGAGAAGCGGCCGATCGCGGTCAGCGTCGCGCCGCTGCGCATCCAGGGCACGGTTGGCGCCGGGCTTTACCGCGCCGCGCGCGCGGCCGGCGCGCCGGTCAAGGCGATCCAGGACTATCTGCGCACGCTCGGCGGCCACGTCAGCCTGGCGGGCGACGTCGCGCCGACCGACCGCTTCGACATGATCGTCGCCTACAAGCGCTCGGCCGCGGGCGAGGGCCAGGTCGGCGATCTGCTCTATGCCGGACTCGACCGCGGCGGACGCCCGGCGGTCGAGCTGATGCGCTGGGGCAAGGAGGGGCAGTTCTACGAGGCTTCGGGCCTGGGCGCGGCGCAGCGCACGGTCGAGGTGACGACCGGCGGCGTGCGCATGGCCAGCCCGGTCAACGGCCGCATGACCTCGGGCTATGGCCTGCGCCGCCACCCGATCCTCGGCTACGCGCGTATGCACGCCGGCCTCGATTTCGGCGCGGCCTGGGGCTCGCCGATCTTCGCCACGGCGGACGGCGTCGTCTCCTACGCCGGGCGCCACGGCGGCCACGGCAACTACGTGCGGCTCGACCACGGCGGCGGGCTGGGCACCGGCTATGGCCACATGAGCCGCATCGCCGTCGCCCCCGGCGCCCACGTGCGCGCGGGGCAGGTGATCGGCTATGTCGGCTCGACCGGGCTTTCGACCGGCCCGCACCTGCATTACGAGGTCTATCGCGGCGGCCGCACGGTCAATCCGCTGTCGATGCCGATGGGCGGCTTCACCACGACGACCACCGTCGCGGTGTCGCGGATCGACAGCAAGGAACTCTCGGCGTTCAAGGCGCGCTTGGCCGAGCTCAGGGCCGTTCGGCCCGGCGCCTGAGGTCTTTTCCTTGAAGCGGCCCGCCTAATCCGACACAAGCCCCGCATGACCGGCAGCTTTCCCTACGTCCGCCTGCGCCGCAGCCGCGCCACCGCCTGGAGCCGTGCGCTGCACCGCGAAGTCCAGCTTTCGCCCGCCGACCTGATCTGGCCGCTGTTCGTCACCGACGGCAAGGGCGTCGAGGAGCCGGTCGCCTCGCTGCCCGGCGTCTCGCGCTGGTCGGTCGATCGCATCGCCGAGCGCGCCAAGGAGGCGATGGCGCTCGGCATTCCCTGCCTGGCGCTGTTCCCCAACACCCAGCCGGGCCGCCGCAGCCCCGATGGCGGCGAGGCGCTCAACCCCGACAACCTGATGTGCCGCGCCATCCGCGCCATCCGCGACGCGGTGGGCGACGGCATTGGCGTGCTCACCGACGTCGCGCTCGATCCCTACACCAGCCACGGCCAGGACGGGCTGATCGACGATGCCGGCTATGTGCTCAACGACGAGACCGTGGGCGTGCTGATCGGCCAGGCGCTCAACCAGGCGGCGGCGGGCGCCGACATCATCGCCCCGTCCGACATGATGGACGGCCGCATCGGCGCGATCCGCCGCGCGCTCGAGGACGCGGGCCACGCCAACGTCCAGATCATGAGCTACGCCGCCAAGTACGCCTCGGCGTTCTACGGCCCGTTCCGCGACGCGGTCGGCTCGGGCGGGCTGCTCAAGGGCGACAAGAAGACGTACCAGATGGACCCGGGCAACGCCGAGGAAGCGCTGCGCGAAGTCGCGCTCGACATCGCCGAGGGCGCGGACAGCGTGATGGTCAAGCCGGGGCTGCCCTATCTCGACATCGTCGTGCGGGTGAAGCAGCGCTTCGCGATGCCGGTCTTCGCCTATCAGGTGAGCGGCGAATACGCGATGATCGAAGCCGCCGTCGCCGCCGGCGCGGCCGACCGCGACACGATGGTGCTGGAAACCCTCACCGCCTTCAAACGCGCCGGCTGCGCGGGCGTGCTGACCTATCATGCCGCGCATGCGGCGCGGTTGCTAGGGGCGTGATCGAAACGGCGCAAGCCGCGCCGCGCCGCGCGCTGTTCGTCGCGACGATCCTCACCGGCAGCTTCCTGCTGTTCCTCGTCCAGCCGATGGTCGCGCGCATGGCGCTGCCGCGCCTGGGGGGCGCGCCGAACGTGTGGAACAGCGCGATGCTGGTGTACCAGGCGCTGCTGCTCGCCGGCTACGGCTATGCCCATCGGCTCGGGCGGATGCCGTTGCGGCGCCAGGCGAAAGTGCATGTCGCGCTGCTCCTGCTCTCGGCAGTGACGCTGCCGATCGCGCTCGTTCACCTGCCGCCGCCCGCGCCCGGCTGGGAGGCGGTGTGGGTGCCGCTGCTGCTGGCGCTGTCGATCGGGCCGGTGTTCCTGCTGGTCTCGGCGCAGGCCCCGCTGATGCAGCGCTGGTACGCGGCCGAGCCTTCCGCCGGCGAGCCCTGGGCGCTTTACGCCGCGTCGAACCTCGGCAGCTTCGCCGGGCTGATCGCCTATCCGCTGGCCGCCGAGCCGCTGTTCGGGATCGCCCAGCAAAGCTGGGCCTGGACCGCGGGCTATGCGCTGTTGATCGGCTTGGTGATCCTCGCGGCGCGCGCGCGCTGGCGCGCCGACGCGCTTCCCGAGCAAAGCTTCGAGGCGGCGGCCGAACGGGTTCCGGCGCGGCGTATCCTTCTATGGCTGGCGCTTTCGGCAGTGCCGTCGGGCCTGATGCTGTCCACCACGACGCACCTCACCACCGATCTGTTCGCGATGCCGCTGCTGTGGGTGATTCCGCTCGGGCTTTACCTGCTGAGCTTCGTCGTCGCCTTCGCCGAAGCGCGCGGGCTTTGCCGGCTGGTCACCGCGCTGGCGCTGCCGGTGGTGCTGCTGGCCGGCGGCCACGCGATGACATCGGCCAGCGGCGGCACGCTGGTGCCCGCGTTCGCCAGCGTCGGCCTGCTGTTCGTGGTCTGCGTCGCGCTGCACGGCCGCCTCTACGATGTGCGGCCGCCGGCGGCGCAGCTCACGCTGTTCTATTTCGTGATGTCGGCGGGCGGGGTGCTTGGCGGCCTGTTCACCGCACTGATCGCGCCGCTGGTGTTCGACTGGGTGTGGGAGCATCCGCTGCTCGTGCTCGCCGCCGCGGCGCTGCTGCCACACGTCGCGCGGCTCGACTGGCGCGGACTGCCGGGACAGTCGCCCGAGATGGCGCGCTTCGGCGCCGCCGTGCTGGCGGTGACGGTCGGGCTGCTCGGCTGGGGGCTGGCCGAAATGACCGCGAACGGAACCCCCGGCCTGTCGGCCTTCGCGCTGACGATCGTCGCCGCCGCGTTCGGCACGCTGCTGGCGCCGTGGCGCTGGCTCTA
>DASVMK010000158.1:0-9867 GCA_036384395.1 Novosphingobium sp. | reverse complement strand
CCCTCGTTCACCTGCTCGCCATCGATGACGAGAACCTTCTTGCCCCAGTTCGCCTTGGCGAGCTGACCGGCGAGAGCCTTGGTCTTGGCGTCCTTGACGTCGAGCGTATCGACGACGACCAGGCCGGCTTTCGCCTTGCTGGAGAGCGCCATCTTGAGCCCGAGCGCGCGGATCTTCTTGTTCAGCGAGACGTCGAACTCGCGGCGACGGGCGCCGTGAGCCTTACCGCCGCCGATGAACACCGGCGCCGCACGATCGCCGTGACGGGCGGTGCCGCCACCCTTCTGGCGGCCGAACTTCTTGCCGGTGCGGGCAACGTCCGAACGCTCGCGGGTCGCACGGGCGATGCCGCGACGGTTCTCGAGCTGCCAGGTGACGACGCGGTGGAGGATATCGCCGCGCGGCTCGAGGCCGAACACGTCGTCCGAAAGCTCGATGTCGCCCTTGCCGGCCGAACCGTCGATGTTGGAAAGCTTGACCTTCACGACTTAGCCCTCCTGGCCTTCGGCCGCTTCGACAGCGACGGTCTCTTCGGCCGGCGTGTCGGCGGGAGCCGAGTCATTGCTATTGGCAGCCTGCTTCAGGCCGGCGGGATAAGGCGCTTCGGGATGGCGCGAGACCTTCACCGAATCCTTGACGGTCAGCCAGGCGTTCTTCGCACCGGGGACCGAGCCCTTGACGAAGATCAGGCCACGCTCGTCGTCGACGCGGACGATTTCGAGGTTCTGCTGGGTCCGCTCACGGTCACCCATGTGACCCGCCATCTTCTTGTTCTTGAAGACGCGGCCCGGATCCTGGCGGTTACCCGTCGAACCGTGCGCACGGTGGCTGATCGAGACGCCGTGCGTCGCGCGCATGCCGCCGAAACCCCAGCGCTTCATGGCGCCGGCGAAGCCCTTGCCCTGCGTATGACCGGCGACGTCGACCATCTGGCCGGGCACGAAGTGCGAGGCCGCGATCGTCGCGCCGACTTCGAGGACGGCGTCCTCGGCTACGCGGAATTCGCAAACGCGCTGCTTGAGCTCGACCTGCGCCTTGGCGAAGTGCTCGCGCTGCGGCTTGGCGACGTTCTTCTGCTTGGCAACGCCCGCGCCGAGCTGGACGGCGACGTAGCCATCACGCTCTTCGGTACGGACCGAAACCACCTGATTGTTCTCCAGCGCCAGAACGGTAACCGGCACATGCCGACCGTCCTCCTGGAAAAGGCGGGTCATCCCCACCTTTTTGGCGATCACGCCGGTACGCATGATCCGTTCTCCTACAGAGGCCTGCGAGGACCATCCCCACAGGCGTGTTCAGCCCGATATGTGAAACGAGCCCCGTCCGGGCTGAGTGCCCTCCCCCGCCATGTGGCCGAAGGAGAGCGAGACGGGGGACGCTTGCCCGGCCAAGTTGCCGCCTTTGCAAGAAAGGTCGGCGAGGCCGGAGGTATCCCTATGTCCGCGCGGGCGAGCCCGCGTAACGGCCGAAGCCGATTAGGTTTTGCCTCGTCACCTCCGCCTTCGCGGGGGCTAAAGGCAAACTCGCTTAGGCGAGTTTGATCTCGACGTTCACGCCAGCGGCCAGGTCGAGCTTCATCAGCGCATCGACGGTCGCGGCATTGGGCTGCACGATGTCGAGCAGCCGCTTGTAGGTACGCACTTCGAACTGCTCGCGCGACTTCTTGTCGATGTGCGGGCCACGAAGCACGGTGAACTTCTCAACCCTCGTCGGCAGTGGAATGGGGCCCCGGATCAGCGCGCCGGTGCGGCGGGCGGTGTCCGCGATTTCACCAGTCGCCTGATCGAGCACGCGATGATCGAATGCCTTCAGGCGAATACGGATATTCTGAGCTTCCATGTCCAACTACCGATGAGAAAGAGCTAAAAACAACGCCATCCAGACAAAGACCCGGACCCGGCACAAACAAGAAGGTCGCGAAGCGGCGTTCTCATCTGGGCTGGGCACCGGCGATACCGGTGTGACGGCTTGAAAAACCGGCCGCCGGGGAGACGAATCCCCCCGGCGGAGCGCGGCCTATATTACTTCGTGATCTTGCTGACAACCCCCGAACCGACGGTCCGGCCGCCTTCGCGAATAGCGAAGCGCAGACCTTCGTCCATGGCGATCGGCGCGATCAGCTTGACCGACAGACCGATGTTGTCGCCGGGCATGACCATCTCGGTGCCCTCGGGGAGGATGACCTCACCGGTGACGTCGGTGGTGCGGAAGTAGAACTGCGGACGATAGTTGGCGAAGAACGGCGTGTGACGGCCACCCTCGTCCTTCGACAGCACGTAAACCTCGGCCGAGAACTCGGTGTGCGGCGTGACCGAACCGGGCTTGGCGAGGACCTGGCCACGCTCGACCTCTTCACGACCGACGCCGCGAACCAGCGCACCGATGTTGTCGCCGGCTTCACCCTGGTCGAGCAGCTTGCGGAACATTTCGACGCCGGTGACGGTGGTCTTGCGGGTATCCTTGAGACCGACGATCTCGACTTCCTCGCCAACCTTGACGATGCCGGTCTCGACGCGGCCGGTCACGACCGTACCACGACCCGAGATCGAGAACACGTCTTCCACCGGCATCAGGAACGGCTTGTCGGTCGGACGCGGCGGCTGCGGGATCGCGGTGTCGACGGCGTTCATCAGGGCAACGATCGATTCCTTGCCGATGTTCTCGTCGCGGCCTTCGAGAGCGGCGAGAGCCGAACCCGGGATCACGGGGATGGCGTCGCCGTCGAAGCCGTACGAGCTCAGCAGCTCGCGGATTTCGAGTTCGACGAGCTCGAGGATCTCGGGGTCGTCGACCTGGTCGACCTTGTTCATGTAAACGACCAGCGCCGGCACGCCGACCTGGCGGGCGAGCAGGATGTGCTCGCGGGTCTGCGGCATCGGGCCGTCAGCGGCGTTCACGACCAGGATCGCGCCGTCCATCTGGGCGGCACCGGTGATCATGTTCTTGACGTAGTCGGCGTGACCCGGGCAGTCGACGTGCGCGTAGTGACGGGCAGCGGTTTCGTACTCGACGTGCGCGGTCGAGATGGTGATGCCGCGCTCGCGCTCTTCCGGCGCCTTGTCGATGTTCGCGAAGTCAACGGCTTCGCCACCGTTGATTTCAGCCATGATCTTGGTGATCGCTGCGGTGAGCGTGGTCTTGCCGTGGTCAACGTGACCGATGGTGCCGATGTTGCAGTGCGGCTTGTTCCGCTCAAACTTTGCCTTGGCCATTGTTCCAACCTTCTTTTCGCTTGAATTGAATCTGCGGGATGGAGTCGGCACCCGCTGAAACAGGCGCCGCCCCTAGAATGATCTCGCCTGTTAGGCAAGCTTCTCCTTGACCTCGGCCGCGACGTTCGCCGGGACCTCGTCGTAGTGGGAGAAGAACATCGAATAGTTCGCCCTCCCTTGCGTGAACGAGCGGAGCTGGTTCACGTAGCCGAACATGTTCGCCAGCGGCACCATCGCCTCGACGACCTGGGCGTTGCCCCGGCTGTCGGTGCCCTGGATCTGCCCGCGACGGCTGTTCATGTCGCCGATGACGTCGCCCAGATATTCTTCCGGGGTGACGACTTCGACCTTCATGATCGGCTCGAGCAGCTTGATGCCGGCCTTCTGGGCAACCTCGCGCATCGCACCGCGACCGGCGATTTCGAACGCCAGTGCCGAGGAGTCGACGTCGTGGTAGGCGCCGTCGTAGAGGTTGATCTCGAAGTCGATGATCGGGAAGCCGACCAGCGAGCCCGAGGCCGCCGTCTCGCGGAAGCCCTTTTCGATCGCGGGGATATATTCCTTCGGAATGTTACCGCCCTTGATCTCGTCCTTGAAGACGATGCCCGAACCGCGCTCACCCGGCGTGACCTTGACCTTCACGCGACCGAACTGGCCGGTGCCGCCCGACTGCTTCTTGTGGGTGTAGTCGATGTCCACCGGCTTCGCGAGGTATTCGCGATAGGCCACCTGCGGCGCGCCGACGTTGGCTTCGACCTTGAACTCGCGACGCATGCGGTCGACGATGATGTCGAGGTGAAGCTCGCCCATGCCCTTGATGATCGTCTGGCCCGACTCGTGGTCGGTCGAGACGCGGAACGAGGGATCCTCGGCCGAGAGACGGTTGAGCGCGACGCCCATCTTCTCCTGGTCGGCCTTGGTCTTGGGCTCCACCGACAGCTCGATGACCGGCTCGGGGAATTCCATGCGCTCGAGCACGATCGGCGCGCGTTCGGCGCAGAGCGTGTCGCCCGTGGTGGTTTCCTTCATGCCGGCCAGCGCGACGATGTCGCCCGCGAAGGCCTCGTCGATGTCCTTGCGGTCGTTGGCGTGCATTTCGAGGATGCGGCCGACCTTTTCCTTCTTGTCCTTCACCGAGTTCAGGTAGCTGCCCTTGCTGAGCGTGCCCGAGTAGATGCGGATGAAGGTGAGGCTGCCGACGAACGGATCGTTCATGACCTTGAAGGCGAGCGCGCTGAACGGCGCGTCGTCCTTGGGCGGACGGCTGTCCTTCTCGTCGCTGTCCATCTTGACGCCCTGGACGTCCTCGATGTCGAGCGGCGAAGGCAGATAATCGACCACGGCGTCGAGCAGGGGCTGCACGCCCTTGTTCTTAAATGCCGAGCCGCAGACGACCGGCACGAAGGCGTGGCCGAGCGTGCCCTTGCGGATCAGCTTCTTGAGCGTCGCGACATCGGGTTCGTTGCCTTCGAGATAGGCTTCCATCGCGTCGTCGTCCTGCTCGACGGCGAGCTCGATCAGCTCGGCGCGGTAGAGCGCGGCTTCGTCGGCCAGGTCGGCGGGGATCTCTTCATAGAAGAACTCGGCGCCCAGGCTCTCGTCCTTCCAGATGATCGCGCGGTTGTTGACGAGATCGACGAGGCCCTTGAGGTCGGCTTCGAGGCCGATCGGAATGTAGAGCACGGCCGGCTTGGCGCCGAGGCGGTCGATGATCGACTGCACGCAGTACTTGAAGTTCGCGCCAGTGCGGTCGAGCTTGTTGATGAAGCACATCCGCGGAACGCCGTACTTGTCGGCCTGGCGCCAGACGGTCTCCGACTGCGGTTCCACGCCGGCGACGCCGTCGAAGCAAGCCACGGCGCCATCGAGCACGCGCAGCGAACGCTCGACTTCGATGGTGAAGTCGACGTGGCCGGGGGTGTCGATGATGTTGATGCGGTGATCGCCCCAGAAGCAGGTCGTGGCGGCCGAGGTGATCGTGATCCCGCGCTCCTGCTCCTGCTCCATCCAGTCCATCGTCGCGGCGCCGTCGTGGACTTCGCCGATCTTGTAGGACTTGCCGGTGTAATAGAGAATGCGCTCGGTGGTCGTGGTCTTGCCGGCGTCGATGTGCGCCATGATGCCGATGTTCCGGTACATCGAGAGCGGATGGCTGCGTGCCATGATGAATTCCTTAGTGCGTCATGGAGGGGAGCCGGCTTAGGCTCCCGCCCCATATAATGAGCTTTGTGACAGCCGCGAGACTTACCAGCGGTAGTGCGAGAAAGCCCGGTTGGCGTCGGCCATGCGGTGCGTGTCTTCGCGCTTCTTCACCGCGTTGCCGCGGTTGTTGGCGGCGTCGAGCAGCTCGGCCGAGAGGCGCGCCGACATCGTCGTTTCCGAACGGTTGCGCGCGGCGGTGATCAGCCAGCGGATGGCGAGCGCCTGGGCACGCTCGGGGCGAACCTCGACCGGCACCTGGTAGGTGGCACCGCCGACGCGGCGCGAGCGCACTTCGATCTGCGGCTTCACGTTCTCGAGCGCGCTGTGGAACAGCCCGATCGGATCGGCCTTCGCGCGAGTCTCCATGGTCTCCATGGCGCCATAGACGATGCTTTCCGCGACGGACTTCTTACCGTCGAGCATCAGGTTGTTCATGAACTTCGACAGGATCTGATCGTTGAACTTCGGATCCGGCAGGATTTCCCGCTTCTCGGGACGACGACGACGTGACATCGGATGAATTCCTTAATCTCGGGCCTCGGCGCTATGGCGCGGGCCGATAAACCAGCGTGAGGATCGGACAGGGCTCGCCCTGCCCGGACCGGCTCACTTCGGCCGCTTGGCGCCGTACTTCGAGCGGCTCTGCTTGCGGTCCTTGACGCCCTGGGTGTCGAGCACGCCGCGCAGCACGTGATAGCGCACACCCGGAAGATCGCGCACACGGCCGCCGCGGATCAGCACGACCGAGTGCTCCTGCAGGTTGTGACCTTCGCCCGGGATGTACGAAATGACTTCGCGGCTGTTGGTCAGACGGATCTTGGCCACCTTGCGAAGCGCCGAGTTCGGCTTCTTCGGGGTCGTCGTGTAAACGCGGGTGCAAACGCCGCGCTTCTGCGGGTTCTGCTCCATCGCAGGGACCTTGGACTTGGCCTTCTGCGGCACGCGACCCTTGCGGATCAACTGGTTGATCGTAGGCATGAAGTACTCTTCACCTTTGTTGTGGCCTGGCCGGCAAAGGTGAAGGTTTGCTCTCGCAAGCGAAGGCCGCGCCGAAGGGCAACCCGTCATCCCGGCGAATGCCGGGACCTGGCCCTGGAAAAGGGCCTCGCATCGCGAGCCGAAAACGCTCCACCCGGGCGATCAGCGCCGGGTTACTTTGACGTAGAACGGCAAGAGGCCCAGCCTCTCTCCCACGCACCGCCAATGTTCAGCTCTATCCGGGGAAAGCCGAAACCGTCCCGGGAAGCGGGCGCCTGTAGTGCGATCGGGCCGGGCGGTCAAGCCGAACCTGGCGGAAGCATTGCCTCCGCCCTCCCCTTGCGGCAAACTCGGGCGCGGGCAAAGGGGCAAATCGATGCGCTGGACTTTCCGCATCCTCGCGACGCTGAACTTCGTGCTGCTGGGAATCGCGTTCCTTTACCAATCGCCCGGCGAGGACCCGGCCGGCGCCGGCCTGCGCCTGGGCTTCGCGGTGGTCTATGCCCTGGCGCTGGCGGCGGTTCTGCTCATCTATCGCCTGGTCAAGGCAACCTGGCTGCGCACGGCGATGCTGGTGCTACTGGCGCTGCCGGCGTTGTCGATCGGCTATGGTGCGTGGTTGTCGATATGAGCCCCATGCACCGTCGCCGGCACGCGGCGCGCGGTGAGGACGCGGATGGTCGGCTCGAGCATCTGCCCCTTCATCACGCCCTCCCCCTTGGTGGAGGAAACCGGCGCCGCGAAGATCGCACGCACCGTGTCCATCCCCGAGACGACGTGGCCGAACGCGGCGAAGCCGGCGCGGCGGTCGGGGGTGTCCGCGTTGGGATCGGCATCGAGCCCGGGCATGTCGGAGAGCAGGATCGAAAAGTCGCCGGTTGCGGTGCCGGGGGCATAGCGCGCCATCGACACCGTGCCCGCCTTGTGACGAATGCCGGTCGCATCGGTCGGCTCGTGGGCGATCGGCGGCAGCAGGCGCCTGGGATCGTTCTGCGTGCCGGCCTGGATCAGCCCATTGGGCTGGTCGCCCCAGGCGAGCCGCATCGCGCGGTAGAACACCACGCCGTCGAAACGCCTCTGATCGACGTAGCGCAGGAAGTTGGCGGTGGTGACCGGCGCATGCGCGGCATCGAGCGCAAGGACGATCGCCCCCTTCTCGGTGGTGAGCGTCACCTGGACTTCGGCGGGCGCCGGCGGCGGCGAGGCCTGCTGGGCCAGCGCGTTACCGGCGAGCAGCAGCAGGATCGGGGCGGAGAGGGCGACTCGCTTGACCATCCCGCCATGATGGCGCCCCCGTCCGCCAGCGCAAGCCGCGGTGCGGGGGCGCCCTATCGGTTCAGAACCCGAGGTCGTGGATCGGACCGTCGAAGTTGCCGCCGAGGACGTGCGCCGCCTTGGCGAGCTTCTCGGCCGGCACGCCGGCGAGGTAACCGTCGATGATCCGCTGGTAGTTGCTGATCATCCCCTCGACCGACTTCGACAGGCGCATGAATTCGAACCCCTGCGCGTGCAGGCCGATCTGCTGGAGCGGGATGTTCGAATAGTCCTGCCGCGGAATCGGCGGGAAGTCCTGGCTGTCATATGGCAGCACGATGGGCTCCATCACCGGCTCGGGCTCTTCCCCCTTAGGGAAGAAGGTCAGCGACCAGATCTCGAAATAGCAGCTTTCCGGCCCCAGCGGGCGGATGCGATAGGCCGACATCGAACTGAAGTAGGGCAGCAGGAAGAAGTGCGGGAACAGGAACTCGACCGCGTTGATCGGATCGGTCTGCGACACCGTGCAGAGGTCGGGCACCGGCTCGCCCTTGGCCCTCAGCTGCTCGGTGATCTGGTGCATGACCATGCCCAGCCACATCAGCACCGCCTGGTTGCGGTCTTCGGGCAGGCCCTCCTCGACACCGACCATGCCGCGGGCGATATCGACTTCCTTGCTGTGGACCATGCCGGCCATGCCGTCGCTTAGCTCGGCCATCGAACGGACCTGCAGCTCCTGGTTCTCGCGGTGCGAGTACTCAGGGTTGGCCAGTACCGGCACCGGGCCGCGCTCGTGGACGTACATGCCGTCATAGAGCTCGGGGTGGACGCGCTGGAGCTGCGGATGCGTGGTCTGCACATGCAGACCTTCCATGAAGGCCTCCATCGCGACCTTCCAGTTGGCGGGCAGCACGGTGCCGTAGCACCACTCGGCACGCAGCTCGCCGGTGTTGTGCGCGTCGAGCCGGTCGAGCAGCGGGCCGATGCTCTCACGCACCGAGGGCGCCTCGTCGTCGAAGTTGATGAAGACGCAGCCGATCGCCACTTCCGAACGGCATTCGCGCAGCTTCAGGTCGTCGCCCTGAAGCTGGCGTTCGGAGAACAGGTGCTTGCCATAGACGAGGGTGTTCTCGCCCTCGGCGTTCCAGCGCCAGCCGTGGAACGGGCAGACGAAGCCGGTCTTCGAGCAATTACCGAACGCGCCGTCGCGGCCGCCGGCGATCGGCACGCCGCGGTGGCGGCAGGCGTTGTGGTAGGCCTTGATGCCGTTGCCGGTGTTCACCACCAGCACCGACTTGCCGACGTTCTGGTATTCGATCCAGTCTCCCGCCTCGGGGATCTGCTCGACCCGGCAGGCCATCTGCCAGACGTGCGGCCAGAGATGGTCCAGCTCGGCCTGGTAGAATTCCTCGTCGTAATACCGCTTTACCGGGATCCGCTCCGGATCGTCGACCGGGAACGGCACGGCCCGCAGGCCCCCATCGGCTGATTTAAGCACGCCCTACCTCTTCAGAATCGTAACATGTTCTTGTGCTGAACAAATGTACAAGCTGTCCATCGATGCGCAATGCCCGAATGGGAACATCGCGTGGGCGTGCGGTTCGGGCGGTCGGAAAAGCTCTAACGGAACAGCAGCCAGAGGATCAGGATCACCGGGATCGGCACGCCGATCAGCCACAACAGGATGCCCTTGCCCACCGCTTTTTCTCCCTCGGCATGCGGCATCGTGCCGCGCTCTTGCCAGGGACCAATCCACCAGCGGGGCGGTTGTTCCGGGTCAGCCGGCCGGAAGTTGGGCGAAGTCCGTGAGCGCCGCGTCGCGCAAGCCCCGCCAGACGCGCGCCGCCTGGACCGTCTCGGCGACATCGTGGACCCGCAGCAGCGGCGCGCCCGCCTCCATCGCCTTGATCGCCAGCATCAGCGAGCCGCCGAGCCGGCGATGCGCGGGCGCCTCGTTCGACAGCGCGCCGATCATCCGCTTGCGGCTGGCGCCCACGAACAGCGGCTGGCCCAGAGCATGGAACAGCGGCAGCGCGTTCATCAGCGCGAGGTTGTCGGTCACCGACTTGCCGAAGCCGATCCCAGGATCGAGCAGGATCGCCTCGCGCGCGATCCCCGCCGCCAGCGCGGCGTCGCGGCGCGCGCGCAGCCAATCGAACACATCGAGCACGACATCGCGATAGACGCCGCCGGCGTGGAGGTCCTGCCCGTCGCCCGGCGC
>DASVMK010000157.1:0-6372 GCA_036384395.1 Novosphingobium sp. | reverse complement strand
CGGCCGGGCGATTCCGTGCGGGAGGCGGTCTTCGGACCGCCGCTTGACCGCTCACTCTGAGCTCTGCGGAGCGACAGGAAGAAAGGAGGCCACTCGTGGCCAAGAAGATCGAAGGTTACATCAAGCTGCAGGTGCCCGCGGGCTCTGCCAATCCCTCGCCCCCGATCGGCCCGGCGCTCGGTCAGCGCGGCGTCAACATCATGGAATTCTGCAAGCAGTTCAACGCTGCCACGCAGGAAATGGACAAGGGCACGCCGCTGCCGACGGTCATCACCGTCTATTCGGACCGCTCGTTCAGCTTCGTCACCAAGACGCCGCCAGCCACCTTCTTCATCAAGAAGGCCGCCAACCTCAAGTCGGGCTCGAAGGAGCCGGGCAAGATCTCGGCCGGCACCATCAAGCGCTCGCAGCTCGCCGAAATCGCGCAGGCCAAGATGGCCGATCTCAACGCGAACGATATCGAACAGGCCACCAAGATCATCGAAGGCTCCGCGCGTTCGATGGGCCTTCAGGTTGTGGAGGGCTGATCCGATGGCAAAGCAGACCAAGAAGCAGAAGGCCCTCGCCACCAAGCTGGGCGACAACCAGAAGCTCTATGGCGTCGACGAGGCGCTGCAGCTCCTGCGTGACCTGAAGTCCGCCAAGTTCGACGAGACCATCGAAGTCGCGCTGAACCTGGGCGTCGATCCGCGCCACGCCGACCAGATGGTCCGCGGCATGGTCACGCTGCCCTCGGGCACCGGCAAGGACGTCAAGGTCGCGGTGTTCGCGCGCGGCGACAAGGCCGAAGCGGCTCTGGCCGCCGGCGCCGACAAGGTCGGTGCGGAAGACCTGCTGGAAGACATGCAGGCCGGCAACCTCGACTACGGCCGCGTGATCGCGACGCCCGACATGATGGGCATCGTCGGCCGCCTCGGCAAGGTGCTGGGCCCCAAGGGCCTGATGCCGAACCCGAAGCTGGGCACCGTCACGCCGAACGTCGCCGAAGCCGTCAAGGCGGCCAAGGGCGGCCAGATCGAGTTCCGCGTCGAAAAGGCCGGCATCATCCACGCCGGCATCGGCAAGATGTCGTTCTCGGACGAAGCGCTGAAGGCCAACTTCGCCGCTTTCGTCGATGCGATCGTCAAGGCCAAGCCGGCCGGCGCCAAGGGCAAGTACCTCCAGAAGGCGGCGCTGTCGTCGTCGATGGGCCCGGGCCTCAAACTCGACGTGGCGCAAGTCCACGGCGGCTGAGCCTTTCGGCATAGCGAGATTGAAGAGGCCGGGAAGGGAAACCTTCCCGGCCTTTTTTGTTTTCAAGGATGAGCCGCTTCGCTTCCGCTCAGCCGGGCTTGTCGAAGGTGACGCGCCGACCGTCGATCCAGGGCGAAGCGTTCAGCCCATGTGGCAAGGAAAGGCGCCTTCGGCAGACAGCAGCGCGCGGCCTTCGACAGGCTCAGGCCGAGCGGATGTTTTGGGAGGAGAGGGTAACCCCTCTCTCCTACCCTTACCCCTTCGCCGCCAGCGCCGCGTCGCTCGCCAGTTTGTCGGCGCGCTCGTTTTCCGGGTGGCCATCGTGGCCGCGGACCCATTCCCAGGTGACCTTGTGGCGGCCGGCGGCCTCGATCAGGTCGTGCCACAAGTCGGCGTTGCGCACCGGCTGCTTGCTGGCGTTGATCCAGCCCTTCTTCTTCCAGCCGTGCACCCACTTGGTGATGCCGTCGATCACGTACTTGCTGTCGGTGTAGAGCGTCACCGCGCAAGGTTCGGTCAGCGCGTTCAGGCCGCGGATCACTGCGGTCATCTCCATGCGGTTGTTGGTGGTGGCGGGGTCGGAGCCCGACATCTCCTTCTCGTGCCGCCCCATGCGCAGGATGGCGCCCCAGCCGCCGGGGCCGGGATTGCCCTTGCAGGCGCCGTCGGTGAAGATCTCGACCGCCTTCATGCCGCGAACACCCCCGCGTTGGCCGGATCGGCATAGAAGGCAAGGCGGCGGGCGAAGGCCATCGGGTCCTTGCGCGTCACCAGGGCGTCGGCGGGGGTGTGCATCCAGTCGTAGGCGCGGGTGGCGAGGAAGCGCATCGCCGCGCCGCGCGCCAGCAGCGGCAGCGCCGCGCGCTCCTCGACCGAGAGCGGCCGCACCGCCTGGTAGCCTTCGAGCAGCGCCCGCGACAGCGCCGGATCGAAGCGCGTGCCCGAAGCGTCGAAACACCAGGCGGCGTGCGTCACCGCGACATCGTAGGCGACGATGTCGGTGCACGCGAAGTAGAAGTCGATGAGGCCGGTGACGGCGTCGTCGAGCATCAGCACGTTGTCGGGGAACAAATCGGCGTGGATCACCGAGCGCGGCAGGTCTTGCGGCCAGTCGCGCGCCAGCGACGGCAGTTCGCGGTCGATCAGCGCGGGCAGGCCGGGATCGATCGCGGCGAGGCCCTCCGCCCCGCAATCGCCGAGCAACTGCTGCCAATCGGCCGGGCCAAGGCTGTTGGCGCGCGTCGCCGGGAACTCGGCGGCGGCAAGGTGGACCTGGGCCAGCGCCGCGCCCACCGCGCGCGCCTGGCCAGGCGTCGGCAGCGTCACCGAGACACCCGGCAGGAACTCGATCAGCGCGAGTGCCTTCTTTGCCCCATCTGGCCCTTCGTGCATGCGGAAGGCAGCGCCGTCGCGATCATGGATCGTGCGCGGCACCGGGCAGCCACGCTCGGCCAGGTGATCGAGCAGCGACAGGAAGAACGGCAGCTCGCCGATGTCGGTCCGCGCTTCGTACATCGTCAGGATGAAGCGGTGGCAGCTCCCGTCGATCGTCCGCGTCTCGATCAGCCAGTTGCTGTTCGAAATGCCTTCCGCGATGCCCTTGGCCGAAACCAGCGCGCCGACGTCAAACGCCGCGACGATGCCCGCCAGCGCTTCCGCGCCAAGCTGCGTATAGACCGCCACGCTTCAGCCTTTCGCGTCGAGAAGCTGGCGCGGCAGCTTGAACACCATCCGCTCCTCGGCGGTGACGACCTGCTCCTCGGTGATCGCGCGGAATTTCGCGAGGCGGTCGATCACCTCGCGCACCAGCGATTCGGGGGCGGAGGCGCCCGCGGTCAGCCCCAGCGTCTCGACACCTTCGAGCCAGGCGGGATCGATGTCGCTGCCGCGCTGAACCAGCTTGCCCGGGGTGCCGCAGCGCTCGGCCACTTCGACCAGCCGCACCGAGTTGGAGCTGTTGGGTGCGCCGATCACCAACACGATCTGGCATTGCGGCGCGATCGCCTTGACTGCGGTCTGGCGGTTCGAGGTGGCGTAGCAGATGTCCTCGGCCTTGGGCCCGACCATGCCGGGATAGCGCGCACGCAGCGCCGCGATCACCGCCGCGGTGTCGTCCACCGAAAGCGTCGTCTGGGTCAGGAAGGCGAGCGGGGTGTCGGGTGCGAAGGTCAGCGCCGCGACGTCGTCCACGGTCTCGACCAGCGTGATCGCGCCTTCGGGCACCTGACCGATCGTGCCGATCACCTCCGGATGGCCACGATGGCCGACGAAGACGATGTGCCGCCCCGCCTCCACTTGCCGTTCGGCCTGGCGGTGGACCTTGCTGACCAGCGGACACGTGGCGTCCAGCCAGTCGAGCCCACGTGTCGCCGCGGCCGCCGGCACCGCCTTGGGCACGCCGTGCGCGGAGAAGATCACCGGCGCGCCATCGGGCACCTCGTCCAGCTCCTCGACGAAGACCGCGCCCTTGGCGCGCAGCCCTTCGACCACGAAACGGTTGTGGACGATCTCGTGCCGCACGAATACCGGCGCGCCGTAACGATGAAGCGCGCGCTCGACGATCTCGATCGCGCGATCGACGCCCGCGCAGAAGCCGCGCGGCGCGGCGATCAGCACGCGCAGCGGCAACTCGCTCGCGTTACCGGCAGGAAAGGGGACGTTCATATCCGGGCCTCTAGCGCTTTGCTTCGCGCGCCGCTAGGGCTGGGCGACTTCCGGCAAGCCTGCCCGACGCAAGGAAGTGATCAAGGGAGTGATGATGTCCGCTCGCATTCGCCTGTTCGCCGCTGCCACCGCCCTCGGCGCCGGCCTGCTTGTCGCCGGCTGCGCCAGCAAGGGTGAACTGGTGGTGGACGACAGCGTCGGCATCACCGCCGTCCGCGGCGCCTGCCCGGCGGTCGGCGTGCCCGACTATACCGGCGATCTCACCTTGTTCCGCACGCCGGGCAGCACCGCCGCGGCCGACATCGACGTGGTCGCGGCGATGACCAAGGTCCGCAGCCAGTGCAACGACCAGGCGGGCGACAAGGTCACCGCCACTGCCACGTTCGAGGTGCTGGCCCGCCGCACCGACGCGCGCGGCGCGCGCACCGTCACCCTGCCCTACTTCGTCACCGTCCTGCGCGGCGGCACCGCGGTGACCGCCAAGCGCACCGGCACGGTGACGCTGACCTTCGCCGACGGCCAGGAGCGCGCCAGCGCGACCGGCGAGGGCGCGGCCTTCATCGACCGCGCCGAAGCGACCCTGCCCGCCGATGTGCGCGAGCGCATCACCCGCAAGCGCAAGGCCGGCGACGCCGATGCGGCGATCGACCCGATGAGCGACCCGCAAGTGCGCGCCGCGGTCAACCGCGCGAGCTTCGAAGTACTGGTCGGGTTCCAGCTCGACGACAAGCAGCTGGCCTACAACGTTACCCGCTGACCTCGTTCCTCCCCGAGCTTTGTCTCGGTGAGGATTTGAGGTTCATTGCAACGTCACCCGGTCCTCACCGCCGTCGCGGCGGCCGAAGAACTGCATGAGCTGAACCAGCAGCTCGCAGCGCTGGACGATGCCGTCGGCTTCGAGCAGTGCCTGCTTGGCGGCCGGATCGAACGGCGCGATCTGCGAAACACCGTTGATCAGCGACACGTCGTCGAGCCGGGCGACCGACTCCCAATCGACGCTATACCCTTGCGCATCGGCGAAGCGCCGTGCCTCGCGCTCGAACGAGGCGCGCTCGATCGGAGCGAGCGCTTCGAGCGCGGGCTCGGGCAGCAGCTCGGCCTCGACCTGGCGGAACGGAGTCGCCACATCGAGCTCGCGGGTCACGCGGAAGCGCGATTCGCCGGTCAGCACGATGTTGTAGCGGCCGTCCTCCAGCGCCTCGACGTCCTCGATCCGGCCCAGGCAACCGACCGCGAACAGCGGCGCGGTCTCGGACGACTGCTGCGGCTGAATCATGCCGATGCGCCGGTCGCGCGCCAGCGCGTCGCTGACGAGCGCCCGGTAGCGCGGCTCGAAGATGTGCAGCGGCAATTGCAGCCCCGGATAGAGCAGCGCGCCGGGCAGCGGGAAGATCGAGATGCGCTGCGCCGCCACGGTCAGCCGAACAGCACGGTGGACAGGCGCCGGCGGGTGGCCGCGACCCACGGGTCCTCCAGGCCGATCGCCTCGAAGATCTGCAACAGCTTGGCGCGCGCCGCGCCCTCATTCCATTCGCGGTCGGCGGCGACCATCGCCAGCAGGCGCTCGGCGGCGGCATCACGTTCGCCGGCGGCGAAGGCGGCGTTGGCATAGGCGAGCCCGGCGTCCATGTTCGCGGGATCGGCCTCGGCCGCCGCACGCAGCGCCGCCAGCGCGCCGTCCTCGGGCTTGTCGCGCGCCAGCGCCAGCGCCGCGCGGGCGCGTTCGATGCCGGCATCCTTGGCAGCCTCGGGCGGCAGCGAGGCCAAGCAGTCCTCGGCCTCGTCGAGGCGCTCGGCGGCGACCAGCGCGCGCACTAGCCCGGCGTGCGCGCTCGCCTCCTGCGGCGCCATCTCGACGATCTGCGTGAAGATGCCCACCGCGCGCTCGGCATCGCCGCCGGCCAGCACCTCCTCGCCCATCGCCAGCAGCGGTGCGACATCCTGCTGCGGCTCAGCGCCCGCGCCGGGCTGGACCGGCAGCTTGGCGAGCAACTGGTCGAGCAGGCCCTTCAGCTGCGATTCGGTGCGGGCATTGGTCAGGTCAGCGACCGGCTGGCCCTGGAACACGGCGAACACGGTGGGGATCGAGCGCACCTGGAACTGCGCGGCGATGAACTGCTCCTCGTCGACGTTGACCTTGGCGAGGATCACGCCCTTGTCGGCATAGTCGGCCGCGACCTTTTCGAGCACCGGGGTGAGCGCCTTGCACGGTCCGCACCATTCGGCCCAGAAGTCGAGGATGACCAGGCTCGTCATTGACGGTTCCGCGACGTTCTTGCGGAAGCGTTCGACGGCCTTCTGTTCGTCGAGATTGAGGCCCAGGCTTGCCAAGGAGGAACTCCGTTCGTGGTTATGATCTCGACGGCCAATGTGGCCCTTTCCCGCGATTTGTGAAGGGATAATGATTCATGGCGCCGGCCGCATTTTCCCCCTTGCCCGGCTTAAGGCTCGCTGCTAATCGCCCGCCTCCACCCC
>DASVMK010000156.1:0-21552 GCA_036384395.1 Novosphingobium sp. | reverse complement strand
ACCGCCTTTTCCTCGGGGCTGAGGAAATCGAGGTGCTGGACCGAGCCGCCGTGCTCGAGGATCGAGTTCCAGACGTTGGTCGAATCCTTGCTCTTCGCCTGGAGGAGCTTCTCCAGGTACGGGTTCTTGACCACGAAGCTGCCCGACAGCGTCTTGTGCGTGTAGATGTTCGCCGGGATCGGCTCGATGCAGGCCGAAGTGCCGCCGCAGATGATCGAGATCGACGCGGTCGGCGCGATCGCCATCTTGCACGAGAAGCGCTGCATCGCGCCCATGTCGGCGGCATCGGGGCAGGCGCCGCGTTCCTGCGCGAGCAGCAGGCTGGCCTCGTCGGCCTTGGCGGCGATGTGCTTGAACATCTTGAGGTTCCAGGCCTTGGCCATCGCCGTCTCGAAGCCGATGCCCTTCTTCTGCAGGAACGAGTGGAAGCCCATCACGCCCATGCCGACCGACCGCTCGCGCATCGCCGAATACTTGGCGCGGGCCATCTCCTCGGGGGCGCGGTCAATGTAGTCCTGCAGCACGTTGTCGAGGAAGCGCAGCACGTCCTCGACGAAGCGCTCGTCGCCCTGCCACTCGTCCCAGGTCTCGAGGTTGAGCGAGGACAGGCAGCACACCGCGGTGCGATCGTTGCCGAGGTGGTCGCGTCCCGTGGGCAGCGTGATCTCCGAGCAGAGGTTCGAGGTCGAGACCTTGAGCCCCAGGTCGCGGTGATGCTTGGGCATCATCCGGTTCACCGTGTCGGAGAAGACGATATAGGGCTCGCCGGTCGCGAGGCGGGTCTCGACCAGCTTCTGGAACAACGAGCGCGCGTCGACCGTGGCGCGCACCGAGCCGTCCTTGGGGCTGCGCAGCGCGAACTCGGCGCCGTCGCGCACGGCTTCCATGAACTCGTCGGTCAGCAGCACGCCGTGGTGGAGGTTCAGCGCCTTGCGGTTGAAGTCGCCCGAGGGTTTCCGGATCTCCAGGAACTCCTCGATCTCGGGGTGCGACACGTCGAGGTAGCAGGCCGCCGAGCCGCGGCGCAGCGAGCCCTGGCTGATCGCCAGCGTCAGGCTGTCCATCACGCGGACGAAGGGGATGATGCCGCTGGTCTTGCCATTGAGGCCCACCGGCTCGCCGATACCGCGGACGCTGCCCCAATAGGTGCCGATGCCGCCGCCGCGGCTGGCCAGCCAGACGTTCTCGTTCCAGGTCTGGACGATGCCCTCGAGGCTGTCCGACACCGAGTTGAGATAGCACGAGATCGGCAGGCCGCGCCCGGTGCCGCCGTTCGACAGCACCGGCGTCGCCGGCATGAACCACAGCTTCGAGACATAGTCGTAAAGCCGCTGCGCGTGGTCCTGGTCGTCGGCATAGGCATCGGCGACGCGGGCGAACAGGTCCTGATAGGTCTCGCCCGGCAGCAGGTAGCGGTCGTCGAGCGTGTCCTTGCCGAAATCGGTGAGCAGCGCGTCGCGCGCGGGATCGGTGACGATGACGAAGCGGCGCGCCATGATCGCCTTGGAATCTTCGCTCTTGCCGGCCTTCGCCGCCGCGCCGATCGCCGAGGCCAGCGCCTCGGTGCCGAGCTGGGTGACGAGTTCTTCCGATCCGGCGTCCGTCTTCTGGGTCATGGGCATCGCCGAGCTTGCGCCCGCCTCTCGTTTCGCATTGCGGTCATCGTGGTCCAGCGCCAGTTGCATCAGGTCGTCGGGGGGCACGGCCGCGCCTGCTGCGTTGTCCGACACCTCGTTGCGATCGCCCCTGAAATCCACCTGCAGCCCCTCTCGCAAAGTGGGGGCTGGCGCGGGCGAATCAACGGCCCCCGAGGCGGGTCACCCCAAGCCCCGCGCTATCGGCCGGATCTTCGCTCTTACACTGGACGCCACTATTTCTAGTGGGCGTGACCCCCACTGGTCACCATCCGTGGTGTTTGTGAATCCCGGCCCGGCGAATGTCAACGGCCTGTCCCGGCGGAATTTTTCCCAAACTTTCTGCCGGCGCCCGGCACTTTCCGCTCGACAGCGGCGGCCTGCGGGTTCCGCTTGGAAATCCAGCGCCATAGCATGCGACAGCGGGCGTCCGACGCGGACAAAAATGCGACGAACAGAAAGCCTCGACCGAGTCGGAAGGCAGCCGCGTCACGATCATTGTGACGCTTGTTCCCGGCGCGTTTTCCAGTCGTCGCAACAATCCCTCCGCTCGTCGCACGGCGTCGCAAGACTCCGCGTCATTCACTGGACGGAAAGGGAAATCGGGCAAACAGGCGCCCTGCCCGTCAACGGGCGCAGATTCGATCAGGGCCCCATGCGACTGTTCCGTTCCGACTTCGTCCGCTCCTTCGCCTTCGGCTTCCTGCTGGGCGGAATCGTCGTGTGGACGCAGCTTTCGGGCGAGCCGCACGGCATGGTGCCGAGCGCGATCGCCGCGCCGGCCGAATAAGCGCGGCGTGCGCATCCGCGCACCCAAGGGCGTATTCCTCCTCTCGCTCGCGGCGCTGCTCGCCGCCTGCCAGTTGCCGGTCGACGCCGCCGAGCGCACGGTGAATGCGCCCGCCGCCGAACGCCGCGCCGCCGAAGCGCCCGGGCTCAAGCAGGCGATCTTCGCGGGCGGGTGCTTCTGGGGCATCGAGGGCGTGTTCAGCCATGTCGCGGGCGTGACCAGCGCCGTCTCCGGCTATCACGGCGGCAGCCGCCAGGACGCGACTTATGCGCGGGTGAGCGGCGGCGCCACCGGCCATGCCGAGGCGGTGCGCGTCACCTATGACCCGGCGCGCGTCCGCTATGACGAGCTGCTGCGCATCTTCTTCGCGGTGGCGACCGACCCCACCCAGCGCGACCGCCAGGGTCCGGACGTCGGCACCCAGTATCGCAGCGCGCTGGTGCCGCTGTCGCAGGAGCAGCGGCTGGTCGCTTCCGCCTATCTCGCGCAGCTTCGCGCCTCGGGCCTGTGGCGCGCGCCGATCGTCACCCGGATCGAGCGCTTTCAGCGCTTCTACCCGGCCGAGGCGCATCACCAGGACTTCATGAAGGCCAACCCCGACAACGGCTATATCCTGCGCTGGGACGCGCCCAAGGTGGAGGCGCTGCAGCGGCAATTCCCTCGCCAATACAAGGCCGGCTTCACGCCCGGCTGATCGTCGCTATATGTGGGGCATGGCGGGACACCACACGCATCACCAGGAGCACCAGGGCCAGGCGCTGGTCGACGCCGCGCGCGGCGCGCTGACCGGCGCGGGCGAGCAATGGACCGAGATGCGCGCAGACGTGTTCGCCGCGCTGGCCGAGCACGAGCGGCCGTCCTCCGCCTACGACATCGCCGAGACCGTCTCGGCGCGGCGTGGCAAGCGGGTGGCGGCGAACAGCGTCTATCGCATCCTCGACCTCTTCGTGCGCACCAACCTCGCCCGCCGGGTTGAGAGCGCGAACGCCTACCTCGCCAACAGCCACCCCGGTTGCCGGCACGACTGCATCTTCCTGATCTGCGACACTTGCGGCCGGGCCGTCCACATCGACGATGACCGGCTGACCGGCGCGCTGGTCGGCGCCGCGCGCGAGGCGGGGTTCGCCGACGTGCGCCCGGTGGTGGAATTGCGCGGCATCTGCGCGGGCTGCTCGGAATAGAGCCTGTCGCCCAGATGGTGAAATTTAACGATTTCTGCACGGCGCCGGCACAAGCCCTGGACATTACCGTTCCATGACGGGGTTCAATCGACACTCCATACCGATGCGTGTAAGGCGCCCTGCATGACCGTCCCCCCGGCGACTCCCCTTCTCGATCAGGTCTCGACCCCGTACGACTTGCGCCAGCTCGCGCCGGCGCAGCTCCGCCAGCTTGCCGACGAGCTACGGCACGAGATGATCTCGGTCGTCGGGCAGACCGGCGGGCACCTCGGCTCGGGGCTCGGCGTGGTCGAGCTGACGGTGGCGCTCCACTACGTGTTCAACACGCCCGAGGACCGGCTGGTGTGGGACGTCGGCCACCAGGCCTACCCGCACAAGATCATCACCGGCCGGCGCGACCGCATCCGCACCCTGCGCCAGCCCGGCGGGCTTTCGGGCTTCACCAAGCGCAGCGAGAGCGAATACGACCCGTTCGGCACCGCACACAGCTCCACCTCGATCTCGGCGGCGCTGGGCTTCGCGGTCGCCAACAAGCTGGCCGGCACGCCGGGCCGCGGCATCGCGGTGATCGGCGACGGCGCGATGAGCGCCGGCATGGCCTACGAGGCGATGAACAACGCCAAGCAGGCGGGCGACCGGCTGGTGGTGATCCTCAACGACAACGACATGTCGATCGCCCCGCCGGTGGGCGGGCTTTCGGCCTATCTCGCGCGGCTGGTGTCGTCGCGCCCGTTCCTCGAGCTGCGCGACCTCGCCCGGCGCATCTCGCGCAAGCTGCCCGAACCGCTGCACCGCGCCGCCAAGAAGACCGACGAGTTCGCGCGCGGCATGGCGATGGGCGGCACCCTGTTCGAGGAGTTGGGCTTCTACTACGTCGGCCCGGTCGACGGGCATAACCTCGACCAGCTGATCCCGGTGCTGGAGAACGTGCGCGACGCCGCCGAGGGGCCGTGCCTGATCCACGTCGTCACCCGGAAGGGCAAGGGCTACGTCCCCGCCGAGGAAAGTGCCGACAAGTACCACGGCGTCCAGAAGTTCAACGTCGTCACCGGCGAGCAGGCGAAGGCCCCGGCCGGGCCGCCGAGCTACACCGGCGTGTTCGCCCAGGCGCTGATCGCCGAGGCTGCGCGCGACGACACGGTCTGCGCGATCACCGCGGCGATGCCATCGGGCACCGGGCTCGACAAGTTCGCCGCTGCCTTCCCGACACGCACCTTCGACGTCGGCATCGCCGAGCAGCATGCGGTGACCTTCGCCGCCGGCCTCGCCGCGCAAGGCATGCGGCCGTTCTGCGCGATCTATTCGACCTTCCTGCAGCGCGCCTACGATCAGGTGGTCCACGACGTCGCGATCCAGAACCTGCCGGTGCGCTTCGCGATCGACCGCGCCGGGCTGGTCGGCGCCGATGGCGCGACGCATGCGGGTAGCTTCGACGTGACCTACCTGGCCTCGTTGCCGAACATGGTGGTGATGGCCGCGGCCGACGAGGCCGAGCTGGTGCACATGACGCACACCGCCGCGCTCCACGACAGTGGCCCGATCGCCTTCCGCTATCCGCGCGGCAACGGCACCGGCGCGCCGCTGCCGACCACGCCCGAGCGGCTGGAGATCGGCAAGGGCCGGATCGTGCGCGGCTCCGACAAGGGCGGCAAGGTCGCGATTCTGTCGCTCGGCACCCGCCTGGCCGAGGCGCGCAAGGCCGCCGACCAGCTCGACGCGCGCGGACTCCCCACCACCGTCGCCGACTTGCGTTTCGCCAAGCCGCTCGACGAGGCGCTGATCCGCAAGCTGATGGCCAGCCACGACGTGATCGTGACGGTCGAGGAAGGCGCGATCGGCGGGCTTGGCGCGCATGTGCTGACGCTGGCCAGCGACGAAGGGCTGACCGACGCGGGCTTGAAGATCCGCACGATGCGCCTGCCCGACGTCTTCCAGGACCACGACACGCCCGAGGGCCAGTACGACGCGGCCGGGCTCAACGCCCCGCAGATCGTCGACACCGCGCTGAAGGCGCTGCGCCACAACAGCGCCGGGGTGGCCGAAGCGCGGGCCTGAAGGCCAGAGGCTACCCGCGTCCCCGCCTTTTTGACCGGAAGTTTATCCTGAGCGGCCGGCCTGCCGACCCGCCGAAGGGCGGGGACGCAGGAAATGGGTCACCCCATCCGCTTGAGCAGCCAGGAGAAGTTGCCGCCGCCGCGCGAGACCATGCCCTGGAGCACGAGCTGTTGCACCGGCATCGGGCGGCCAAGGCCGTCGACCCACAGGCTCTCCTCGAGCGCGACCTCGGCGGCGCCCGAGCGGAACTGCCAGTAGCTGCCGTCGGGCAATGCCAGCCCGGCGCCCTGGCCATCCTCGGTCAGCCGCGCCTCGATATCGGGGCCGAGGTGGAAGCGGATGGCGAAGGCGACCTTGCCGCGCTTGCCCTTGCGCCCGGTGGGCAGCAGCAGATCTTCGCCGCGCAGCTCGGTGCCGTCGTCGCGCAGGATCAGGATGCGGCGGTGAAGCAGGCCATAGCGCTGGGCGTAGCCGTCGTGGCTTGCCTCGAGCCGGGTGGCGCTGGAATTGCCGCCCTTGGCGCCCTCGCCCTCCAGCGTGCGGCGATCCACCTCGACTTCGCCGACGCCCGAGCCGATGCGGCCGTTGATCAGCACCGCGGTCGAGTTCGCCTCGTCGAGCGCCAGCGTCGAATGGGCGGCGGTGGCGCGCAGGCCTTGCTCGAGCCGGACCGGGATCAGCCCGCCCGCCGCCGCCGCGCCGCCGCAGTTGACGACGATGCGGTGGCCGGCGTGGCTCAGTTCGAACGACAGCGTCGAGGCGCAGCCGCTGCGCGCGTGCTTGGCGAGCGGCGGCGGCGCGGCGTCGAACTGGAGGATCGATTTGCGCGCGACGACGCGCTGGTAGCCCCACTGGCGCACGTCGCGCAAAGGCCGGGTGCGAACGCCCGAGGCGGCGACCAGCCGGGCGATCTCGTCGGCGTCGATCGCCCAGCCGCCCTGCCAGCTGCCCAGCGATCCGTCGCCGTGGGTCAGCGTCAGCAGCGGCGGCACCAAGAGACCGAGCATCGTGTCGAGCGAAGCCGGCGGATCGAGCCGCACCGCGCGGTAGCAGGCGCGCAGCCGCACCAAGAGCGCGATCGCCTCCATCTGGCCTAGCGGGCTGCGTGAAAGGATGCCGCCGTCGCTGCCGACCAGCTCGCCCAGCGCGCGGATCAGCCCGGCTTCGCCATAGAGGCGGCGCGGGCGGCCGTCGGGCAGCAGCAGCCCGGCAGCGACCACGCCGCACCAGCCGGCGACCTCGCCCAGCATGTCCTCGGCCCGCGTCACGTTGCGATCGAGCCAGCGCGCGCCGGTGGTGAGCGCCGCCAGCGTGCGGCGACGCAAGCCGCGGTCCGCGCCCGAAAGGATCAGCGGCGCGTGGATCAGCCAGTGCAGCATCCGCGTGCCGGTGTTGGCGACGGTCCAGGCCGGGCCCTTGCCGGGGCGCGAGGGCGGCTTGTCGTTGGCCGCGAGCCAGCCGGTCAGCACGCGCTCGGCCACCGGGGCGGCCTGCTCGCGCGGGGCGGCGGCATCGAGATCGGCCAGCCAGGAGAACGAATGGACGACTTTCTCGACCGGCGGGGTCAGCCGCGCGACGCCGCCGAAATCGACCTGGGTGATCGGCACTTTGGCGCCCAGCACCAGGAAATGCCCCGCACGCAGCGCCATGCCGGCCGGCTTGCTGCCGGGCAGCGGGTTGGCGACGGTGGCGAGGACGCGCGTCTTGGCCGACTTGCCGAAGGGGGAGGACAGCATCGAGGACGGAACACCCAGGCGATAGGCCATGCGCACCAGCCGCTCGCCGGCGCCGACCGATGGCGGCGTGAAGTCGGCGAGCGCCAGCGCGCGGCCGGGCTCGACGATCTCGCCGGATGGACGGGTCTCGCGCGGCGCGCGGAGCCCCGCATCCTCCTCGGTCAACACGCCCTCCTCGCTGCCGCCCCCCAGCGGAAACGCCGACTCCGTCACAGCGGCGGGAGCCACGCCGGCGCCGCCGTCCTCACGCAAGATAGTGTCGCGGGAGACGGCATCGCGCATCGCCTATCCTCCTGCCGCCTTCAACGCGGCGATGTTGGCCGCGTACTGCCCGGGTCCGCCGCGGAAACTGGCGGTGCCGGCGACCAGCACGTCGGCGCCGGCATCGGTGCAGGACTTGATCGTGCCCACGTCCACCCCGCCATCGACCTCGAGCCGGATGTCGCGGCCGGTCTTGTCGATCATCTTGCGCACCGCCTCGACCTTGCGAAGCTGGCTGGAAATGAAGCTCTGCCCGCCGAAGCCGGGGTTGACGCTCATCACCAGGACGAGGTCGATGTCGTCGATCAGGTAATCGAGCATCTTGGCCGGGGTGGCCGGGTTGAGCGAGATGCCGGCCTTCTTGCCCAGGCCCTTGATCGCCTGGACCGTGCGGTGGACGTGCGGGCCCGCTTCCGGATGGACAGTGATGATGTCCGCCCCGGCCTCGGCGAAGGCCTCGATGTAGGCATCGACCGGCGCGATCATCAGGTGAACGTCGAACGGCTTGGCGGTGTGCGGGCGCAGCGCCTTCACCACCGCCGGGCCGATGGTGATGTTGGGCACGAAATGGCCGTCCATGACATCGACGTGGATCCAGTCGGCACCGGCCGCGTCGATCGCGCGGACCTCTTCACCGAGGCGGGAAAAATCGGCCGACAGGATCGACGGAGAGATGAGCGGCGCAGCCATGTCCAGCGATTAGACACCCCATCCGGGGCCGACAAGCGCGGACCCGGCGCTTTTCCACACAGATGAAAGTGTAAAGCGCCGTTTCGCGCGATCCGCCGCACGCGCGCCACCGCCTGCCGCCGCCCGGGATTAAGCCGCCATTCACGGCCCTCCCCCGATAAGCCGTTCAAACATGCAGCGAAACGCATTAAAGCCCTGCCCCGACGGAATGCGGCTTAGCCCGCTTAACGGCACGTAAGCTCAGGAGCCCTCCCTCCATGTCGAAACTTTCCACCGCCGCGCTCGCGGCCCTGGCGCTCGGCAGCCTGGCCCTCGGTGGCCCCGCGCGGGCGGGCGCGCAGATCTCAAACGACTTGCGGGAATGCGCCGGCAACGGCCCGGCGGTGCGCGTCACCGTCACCGGCATCCGCGCGGGCGGCGGCAACATCCGCGTGCAGACCTACCACGGCACCGCCGCCGAATGGCTGGCCAAGGGTCGCTGGCTGACCCGCATCCAGCAACCCGCCCGCGCCGGGACGATGGTCTTCTGCCTGCCGGTCGCCGAGCCGGGGACCTACGGCGTCGCGGTGCGCCACGACGTCAACGGCAACGGCAAGACCGACATCCGCACCGATGGCGGGGGCATGTCGAACAACCCCTCGATCAACATCTTCAACCTCGGCAAGCCCAGCTACCGCCAGACCGCGTTCCCCGTGGGCCGCGAGGTGAAGTCGATCTCGATCCAGATGAAGTACTGGTAGGGGCAGCTATTCGTAAGCGGCCCGCTCGGCGAGGATGCGGCGCACGTCGGCGAGGTCCTGGACTTTGTCGACATCGATCGCGGCCAGCCCGTCGCGCGCCGCGACCGGCGCCGCCACCAGCCCGACCCGACGGCCGAGCCGCGCGATCGCCGCGTGCAGCGTCAGCCGGCCCAGCGCATAGCTGAGGAGCGTCCCCAGCCCGAGCCGCGCGGCGATCCGCCAGGGCCGCTTGCGATCCGCCTCGACCGCCTGCCAGGTGGCGATGGCCGCCTCGGCGTGGGCCGTGCGCAGCAGGAAAAGATTGCAGCCCGACCAGTCGCCATCGGCGAAGCGCAGCCAGGTGCGGCGGCTTTCGGGCATCGCCCGCTCCACGTCGGCGCGCCGCGCGAGCAGCAGCGAGACATCGCAGCCGGGCGGCACGTCGGCGAGGAAATCGGTCACCCATTCGGGCTGGAGCAGCGCGTGATCGGCGGTGGTGACGAGCAGCGGCGCGCCCAGCCGGGCGAACGCGGCGCCGACGCTGGCGCTCGGCCCGTCGCGGGGCGGCAGCACTTCGGCGGCCTGGCCCCGCGCCAGCGCGATGACCTCGGGATCGTCGGCGCAGACGACCACGCGGGTCACCCCCGCGCCGTGCAGCGCCAGGATCACGCGGGTCAGCAGCGGCGCCCCGCCCGCCATCGCCAGCGCCTTGTGCGCAATGCCCTCGCTCTCGGCGACCGGATCGCCCGAACGCCGCGAGCCCGCCAGGATCAGCGCTGCGGGCAACGGGGTACTCATCGTAGCGCCTCGGCGCGCGCCCGCTTGCCGCGCCACACCCGCCACAGCACGCCGGGCGCGGCGAGCACCGGATGGCGCTCGCGCCAGGGGGTGAGGATCACCGGCACGCCGGTGTGCCGCTCGATCTTCCACGCCGCATAGCGCGCCGCGCCGTCGAACGTGGTCGAGGCCTTGAGCAGCCGGACGAAGTTGTAGGGCTTGCCGAGCCGCCGTCGCCGCCGCCACCAGCCCCGCAGCCGGGCGCGTTCCGCCGGCGCGAGCGCGGGGCGGATCGTCTCGCCGTCCTGCTGGAACGCGATGCCCCCCGCCGCGAGCGCCAGCGGCAGCAGCCCGGCGAAGTGCGCGCGATTGGCGGCGAGGATCGATTCCTCGCGCCCCGCCTTCTCCACCCGGAACTCGGCGGCATAAGTCGCGCGGAACAGGCAGCGCCAAAAGTCCTCGGCGCCGGCCGCCGCCGGGCCCAGCGCCACCGCGAGCCGCGCCGCCGTCACCGCCGCGCCGGCCACCGCCGCGCGCGTCGCCGGCCCGGCCGCCTCGTTGCGCTCCCAGGCGAGCGCCGAAGGCTGCACGAAGCGCGCCCAGATCGTGGTATCGACCAGTTCGCCCCGCGCGGCGGCGGCGAACGTGGCCAGCGTCATCGTCGCGACCTTGGCGCGCAGCGTGACCCCGGCGAGTTCCCATTCGTGATAGCTGACGCGCGGCCAGATCCCGCGTTCGCGCGGGCCGGGCAGCAGCACGTAGAAATCGAGCACCCCGTCGAGCGAGCCGGTGCGCAAGTTCGAGCCATAGAACAGCACGGCCGTCGCCCCCGCCGCTTCGCCCAGGCGCTGCGCGAAGGCGCGGGCCTCGTCGGCCACCGGCGCGGCGAGAGCGGCGGCGACCCGCTCGTCCAGCCCGCCGGTCATGGCGTGACGAAGTGGAGCAGCGGCCCTTGCCGCAGGCGGTAGCGCCCCGCCGGGAACGCCTCGCCATCGAGGATGAAACTCGCGCCGATATCGAGATCGAGCGCCTCGACATCGATCTGATGGGCGCCGTTGCGGGCGAAGGCGCGGCTGTGCACGCCGAACAGGATCGCCGGCACCAGCGCCATCAGCCAGCGCAGCGGAAAGTCCATGATCGCCAGCTTGAGCCCCGGCCGGCTGCGGCCGAACGGCCGGACGCCGAGCGGGAAGCGTTCGAGCGTGGACGCGACGAGCATATAGCGCTCGCCCCGCGCACCGTGGCGGCTGCGCGGCAGTTCGCTGCCACTCGCGGGATCGCGCAGCCGCATCGGCGTGCAGGCGCGCCCACCCCGGCCGCTGCGGCCGAACAGCGCCTGAACGATGGCCCAGAGGATCGACAGTCCCACCGCGAAGCTGTTGAACGCGCCCCAGCGGTGCGCTTGCTGCCCGGCCTCGGTGGCGATGGTGAAGATGCCGGCGCCCAGGATGAAACCCTGGACTTTGGCGTCGGGACGTTCGGCCTCGCTGATCGACAGCGGCCGCCGGCGCACGCAATTGCCGCGCGAGGCCGCCTCCAGCCCCTCGGCCAGCGACCAGTGGTTGGGCAGGCCGAGGTCCACCGCCAGCGCGTTGGTCTTGCCCTTGGGCAGCACGATCAGCGCCGGCCAAGCGTCACCATAGATGTCGGCGCCGCAGGTCAACACGTCGCGCACCGTGCCGTCGCCGCCATCGACCACCAGGTAATCGATCCCGCGGGCGGCGAAGTCCATCAGCGTGGTGCGCAGCTCGTCGCGTGTCGAGGGCGTCTGGGTGAGGATGTTCGAGCAGCGCGCGAGCTCGGGCTCATGTCCCTTGTTGCGATGACTGCGCGGGTTGCGGACGATGCCGACGAGCGGCACCGCGCGGACGCCAGGCAAGCATCGACCGCCCCGCGGCGAAGCGCCACCCTGGCCGCCCGCGTAGCGCGGTAGCCCGCCAAACTCGTAGATCGATCCGTGCACGGCGGCAAACATAGGGAAGCCGGCTAAGGAAATCACGCAGTTTCGACCTGATGTTAGACAATTGTTACATTCGTGTTGCAATGCTAACAGCGCGCGCCGGCCGTCCTGCGATTGCCAGCCCTTGTAGAGTGGCCTAACCGCACAGCGATGACGATCAGCCGGAATCCTGCTACGACGAACGGAATGCGCATCGCATTTCTCTACATCGCCGAAGCATACCAAGTCTATCACGGAGAGCCCGTCGCAATCGAACTGGAAGCGCGCGAAGGTTGGGAAGTAACGCGCTATTATAACGAGCCGGACACCGTCCATCACCTCGGTCGGATCGCCTCCGCTTATGGCAAGCCGCCCGGCGACTATCGCCGGCTTCGCCGTTCGTTACTCACGCGGCTGCTTCAGAAGCTGAAGCGGCTGGGCATGTTCAAGGACATGGTCATGTGGGACAACCGCAAGGATCTTGCCCGTTACGACGCGATTTTCGCCGTCGAGAATACCGTGGCGTCGCTGCGCCGCATGGGCGTCAGACGCCCGCGCCTGATCTACAGTCCTCACGGTTTCGGGGATCGTGCCCGCGGCTTCATCCCGCGAATCGCCACATTCGACTTCGTGCTCCTGGCTGGGGGAAAAACCGCTCGGCGGATGCAGGCAGAAGGCCTCGTCCGTGCAGGCGATTTCGCGCAAACCGGGGTGGTCAAGCTGGACGTGGCCCGCCGCCTGGCCACCCAGCACCGGTTCCCGTTCGATGCCGAGCGGCCAATCGTGCTCTACAATCCACACAAGGCTCCCGACCTCACTTCGTGGCATCGCTTCATCGAACCGATGTTGGCCGGCTTCGCACAGGACCGGACGATGAACCTGATCGTCGCGCCGCACGTCAAACTGTTCCGCCGGCGTGACGAGGCGCTACGCGAGCGCTGGCGCGCGCGCGGAACGGGCAACGTCCTCATCGATCCGGGATCGGACTTGTCGGTCGACACCAGCTATGCCGCCGCGGCCGATGTCTACGTTGGCGACGTCAGCAGTCAGGTCTACGAATTCCTAGCCGAACCCAAGCCGTGCGTGTTCCTCAACGCACACCGGATCAATTGGCGCGAGGATGAGAGCTTCGCCCACTGGCATCTGGGCGACGTGGTCGATGATCCGGCCGAGTTGATGAACGCAATCCGCGCCGCACCCGAACGCCATCATCTCTACCTCGATCAGCAGATCGCCCGCGTCGCAGACACGCTGGGCGACACAAGCCCCGGAGCGGCGCAGCGGGGCGCCGATGCTTTGGCGAGCTTCCTCGCGCGATGAATATCGGCTTTCTCTATAACCACGACGTCCTGCATCAGGTCCGTCACACCGCACCGGTGATCGCCGAACTGGTGACCATGCCAACCGCCTCGGTGACCGTGTTCACCTCGACCGCCGCGCAAGAGGCCGAAGTGCGGGCGCTCGTCGGCATCGCAACAGCAGCGCGAATTCGCTTCGTCACACTTCAGGCAGGCGCATTGGCCGAAGCGATCGACCGCGCGCTGCGCTTCATCGCTCCTTTCCGCAGGATCGCGGTACTCAAGCGAAATCGCGACATTTTCGCTACGCTTGACGCTTTGGTCGTGCCCGAGACGACCTCACTATTGTTACGTGATCGCTTCGGCCTTTCCAATCTCAAGATGGTGTGGATTCCCCACGGCGCCGGCGACCGTTCAGTTGGCTTCCGCCCTGTTGCCCGCGGGTTCGACCGCATTCTGCTTTCCGGGCGAAAGGTCCGGGACCGCATGCTGGCGGCTGGCATCATCACGCCCGAAAGCGGCCGGATCGTCGGCTATCCCAAGTTCGACACTGTCGATCCTCGCACAGCGCTGCCGCCATTATTCGACAACGGCCGTCCGACCGTAGTCTATAACCCCCACTTCGATCCGCGACTTTCGTCGTGGTATGCGATGGGGCAGGCGATCCTCAACTGGTTCGCCCAGCAGGACCGTTTCAACCTCGCTTTCGCGCCCCACGTGATGCTGTTCCAGCGGCGGTTGCATGCATCGGTCGAGCATCGCCGGCTGCGCTGGCGTACGCAAATCGATCCGGCAGTGCGCGATCACCGACATCTGATCCTCGATACCGGAAGTCAGCGGTCAATCGACATGAGCTATACCCGAGCCGGCGACATCTACCTTGGCGACGCCAGCAGCCAGATTTACGAATGGATTGCCCGGCCCCGGCCGGCGGTGTTCCTGAATCCAGGCCGGATCGACTGGAGTGACGATCCCAACTTCGCGCACTGGCGGCTGGGCCGGGTAATCGAGACAATGGCGGAGCTACCCGCAGCGCTGGCCGATGCGGCCAGCGGCGCGGACCGGTTCGCCGAGGCTCAGCAGCGCGCCTTCGCCGAGACCTTCTCGATCGAGGCGGAGCCGGCCTCCCGCCGGGCTGCTCAAGCCATCGTCGATCTCGTCGCCGGAAGCGGATGAGGCGTCGCGCGCGGCGCTCTTGCAATGTCGCGGCCCCTCGTCCACATGCCGCCCATGTCCGACGAGGCCCAGCAGGCAGAGCCGCAGCGATCCCCGATCAAACGGATCTTCGTCAACACGGCCTGGCTACTCGGCGGCAATGGCTTTGGCGCGGCCTGCAGCCTTATTTACCTTGCGATTCTCACCCGCACGCTGGGTTTGAAAGGCTTCGGTCACTTTTCTCTCATCCTTGGCACGGCGCAAGCGATGGTCGCCATCGCCGGTTTCCAAAGCTGGCGGGTGGTCGTCCGCTACGGCGCTCCGCACATCTACGCCAGCGATTGGAACAAATTCGGCCGATTGGCCATGCTATGTGGCCTGTTTGACATCCTGGGTGCGCTGGCGGGCACCGCCTTCGCCTTCGCCTTGTTCTACGGCTTTGCCGACATACTCGACCTCAATCCCGCTTATGTGAACATTGCGCTCGCCTTCTGTTGCGCATCGCTCTGGGCTTTGAATTCCGCGGCGACCGGCATCCTGCGCGCACTCGATCGCTTCGACAGCATGGTATATGTCGAAAGCGTCGTGCCAACTGGCCGACTCATCGCCGCGCTCGTCGTCCTTTGGGCCGGGGCGACCGTCGGTCGTTTTCTTTTCGCCTGGGCGGCCATCAGCCTCTTACAGGCGATACTCTATTGGATCACCGCCCGACGCCTTTGCCCCCAAGCCGTCCGGCTGACCCATTTGCGCAACTGGCGGCAGGCGCTCACCGACAATCCGGGCGTTGAACATTTCTTCCTCGTCACATACGCGGGATCGACGCTCGATGCGATCACCCGCAACGGCCCGCTGCTGGCGGTCGGCGGCCTCGTTGGCACGCAGGCAGCAGGCCTTTACCGCCTCGCCAGCCAACTCACCCAGGCCATGAGTAAGCTTTCGACATTGCTCGCCCGCGCGGTTTACGCCGAAGTGGCACGCGCCCGCGTGACTTCGGCAGTCGCAGAGTTCCGGAAGCTGGCGGCGCAGACCAGTATTATCGCCGGGCTGGCCGGCGTGATTGTCGTGGCGATGGCCATCGCGCTTGGCGGCAAGCTTCTCGGCTTGATCGGCGGCGAGGTTTTCGAGCGCGGGGCTCTCATCCTCGTGCCGCTCGCCATCGCCGCCAGCTTCGAACTCGCCAGCGTCGCGTTCGAACCGGTGTTACACTCGACCGGTCGCGCCCGCTATGCTCTGCTCGGCCGAGTTATGTGGATCTCTGCGCTGCTGATTGCGCTCTACCTGCTGGCCAGCCAGGGCGCGCCCGGCATCGCCTGGGCCGTCGCGGTCGGGGGCGGCGCCGGCTATGTCGCGATGGGGCTGATGGCGATGCACACGCTGCGGCGGATCGCCGACGGCGACACCTCTACGCCGACCTCGACAGTCGAACCGTAGCCGGTATCATGCGGGGCATGGCTTCGCCTCCGCTCGATGCGACCTTGCTCACCCAAGCCCGCGACCTCGGCGCGCGGCTGACCGCGTTGCGGCGCGCCATCCATGCCGAGCCCGAGCTGGGGCTGCACACGCCGCTGACGCGCGACAAGGTGCGCGCGGCGTTGGCGCACTTGCCGCTCGAGTGGCGCGAGGGGCCTTCGACCACCGGGCTCGTCGCGACGCTCAAGGGCCAGGCTGGACCGGGCCGCACCGTCCTGCTGCGCGGCGACATGGATGCGCTGCCGATGCCCGAGGAAACGGGCCTCGCCTTCGCCTCGACCATCCCCGGCGCGATGCACGCCTGCGGTCATGACGCGCACACCGCGATGCTGACGGGCGCGGTCGAGCTGCTGACGGCGCGCGCCGCGAACCTGAGGGGCGAAGTCCGCTTCATGTTCCAGCCGGGCGAGGAAGGCTGGCACGGCGCGCGCTTCATGCTGGAGGACGGGCTGCTCGGCGGCACCGGCGGACATCCGCTGCCCGACGCCGCCTTCGCGCTCCACGTGATGCCCAACGCGCCGCACGGCCTCGTCGGCGGGCGGCCGGGCCCGCTGCTGGCGGCGGCCGACCAGCTCGAGATCGTCGTCCACGGCCGCGGCGGCCATGCCTCCACCCCGCACGACACGCTCGATCCGGTGCCGGTGGCCTGCGAGATCGTCACCGCCATCCAGGCGCTCGTCACCCGGCAGTTCGAGGTTTCCGACCCGGTGGTCGTCACTATCGCCAAGATCGAGGCGGGCAGCGCGCACAACGTCATCGCCGACCGCGCGGTGCTGACGGGCACGATGCGCACGCTCTCGGCCGCCAACCGCGCCAGGGCCAAGGCCGCGCTGGTCCGGCTCGGCGAGGGCATCGCGAGCGCCCACGGGCTCGCCGCCGAAGTGCGCTTCGTCGAGGGCTTCCCGGTCACCGTCTGCGATCCGCGCGCGGTCGACCTGGCCGAGGCGAGCGCCCGCGCGCTGTTCGGCGAGGCGGCGTTCCTGCGGCTGCCGAACCCGTTCATGTGGGCGGAGGACTTCTCCTATGTGCTCGAGAAAGTGCCCGGCGCGATGATGTTCCTGGGCGCTGCACCTGAGGGCGCCGACTGGAAGGCCTGCGCCGGCATCCACTCGACGCGCATGCAGATCGACGAGGCGGTACTGCCCCACGGCGCCGCGCTGCTCGCCGCTTGCGCGGAGCGGTTCCTCGCGGAGGGGTTTGGCGCGTAGCGCGTCCCGGAACCTTCCGCGCCCCTGTGGCTTCCTTCTTTGGAAGGAGACAGACAATGCTGGGCAAACTGCTTGGAGCTTTCGTGGGTCAACGCGCCGCGCGCCATGTGAGCGGGGTCAACGACACCGGCGGGGCGCTGCTGGGAATGGGCGCGGCCGCGCTGTTGCGCCGGCTCGGGCCGGTCGGCCTGGTCGCCGCCGCGGCTGGCGGCTACGCGCTGAAGCGCCACTACGACAAGAAGCACGACACCGGCTGGTCGCGCCGGAGCCGCATGAACGCCGATCAGTACAGCGGCGCCTGAGGCTCCGTCAGAACTTGATCCGGCCGATCGTGCTCGGGTCGGCGAGGTGCTGTTGGCGGATGAACTGCGCCAGCAGGTGCATCAGCGCCTGGTGGACGTCCTCGACCAGCCCGTAGTTCTCGGCGCGGACATGCAGGCTGACATCGGCCATCCGCGCCGCCGCGCCGCCGTCGAAGCCGGTCATCGCGATCACGGTCATGCCGATCGCCCTGGCCGCTTGGATGGCGGCCAGGATGTTGGGCGAATTGCCAGATGAGCTGATCGCCATCAACACGTCGCCCGGCCGCCCCAGCGATTCCAGCTGGTAGCTGAAGATCTGGTCGTAGCCGAGGTCGTTGCCGATCGCGGTGATCAGTTCGATCGTGGTCGACAGGCTGACCACTTCGGGGCGCAGCGTCGATTCGTTGCGGATGCCCTTAAGGCAGTCGCAGACGAGGTGGTTGGCGATCGCCGCCGAGCCGCCGTTGCCGCATGAATAGATCCGGCGGCCTTCCTGGGCGGCCGCAGTGATCAGCGCCGCCGCCCGGTCGAGCGCGGCGCGGTCCACGCTCGCCGCCGCTTCGGCCAGGCGGGCGAAATAGGCGTCGGCGTAGTCGGCGGCGTGATCGAAGGGGCGGTTCGGGAAGATGGCCATATTCAGGCTCCCGCTTCAGGCTTGCCGGATTGGTAGAAGGCGATGCTGGCGCCCGCGCGGTCGAAACGGAAGGGAACGTGGCGCAGGCGCGCAAGGCCGGCGATCACGTCCTGCCGTCGCCCCTCCGGCACGCTGAACACCATGAAGCCGCCGCCGCCGGCGCCGAGCAGCTTGCCCCCCGTGGCCCCGGCGCGCCGCGCGGTGTCGTAGATGTCGTCGATCTCGGCCGAGCTGATGCCGCTGGTCAGGCTGCGCTTGAGCAGCCAGTTCTCGTGCAGGATCTCGCCCACCGCGTCGGCGTTGCCGCTCGAAAGCTCGCCGCGCAGCACATAGACCAGCTCGACCATGCGTTCGAGGGCGCGGCGTTTGGCGGCGTCGGCGCCGACGTCCTCGGCCTGCTGCTTGAGGATCGCCGAGGCCGAGCGGACGCCGCCGGTGTAGAACATGACCAGCTCGTCCTCGACCCGCCGCACCGTACCCGGGGGCGCCACCACCGGCTCCACCGACACCGAATCGTCGGGATGGAATTCGATGATGTTGAGCCCGCCGACCGCCGCGGCATACTGGTCCTGCTTGCCGATCGGCTCGCCGCACAGCTCCAGCTCGACCGCGCAGGCCTCCGCGCCCAAATCCACTTTCGAACGGTAGCGACCGAGATAGGCGTGGATCGCGTGGAGCAGCCCGACGGTGAACGCGCTCGAGGAGCCGAGGCCGCTGCCGCGCGAGGGGATGTCCGCGACCGAGGTGATCTCGACCCCCTCCGCCACGCCCAGCTTGCGCAGCGCCGCCTTGACCAGCCGGTGCTCGATCTCGTCGACGTGGGCGACGTTCTCGGTCTTCGAATAGCTCAGACGGATACCCGGCTCGAACCGCGTGTTGATCGTGACATAGACGAACTTGTCGATCGACGTGCTGAGCACCGCGCCGCCGGCCTGGCGGTAGTAGCTGGGCAGGTCGCTGCCGCCTCCGACGAAGCTCAGGCGCAGCGGGGTCTTGCTGATGATCATTCGGCAGGCGTCCCAGGGATCGAAAAAGCATGTCACCGGGCAGCGGAAAAGCAAGCGCCATGCCGCGCCCGGTCCGTTTCGGGTCAAGAGGCCAGGATCAGGTCCACCGCTTCGCTCAGGGCAGCCGCCCGCAGCGTCGGCTCGACCGCGAACTTGCCGTCGCGCCCGGCGAAGCCGGTGCCGACCAGGATCGAGCGCATGCCGCAGCGCCGCGCCAGCTCCACGTCGCTGGTCATGTCGCCGATGTACCACGAGGCGGCGAGGTCGATGCCCAGGTCCGCGGCGGCGCGGTCGATCAGCCCGCGCGCCGGTTTACGGCAGTCGCAGGCGAACTTGAGCTCAGGCCGCTCGCCGGGAAAGCCGGCGTCGGGATGGTGCGGGCAGTGATAGAGCGCATCGACATAAGCGCCGCCCTCGCGCGCCAGCAGCGTGTCGAGCCGCGCGTGGATCCGCGCCAGGCCTTCCTCGCTGCACTCGCCGCGCGCCACCACCGGCTGGTTGGTGACGATCACGGTGCGAAAATGCGAGCGGTTGAGCCGGGCCACCGCCGCCGCCGCGTCCGGGTAGAGCACGAGGTCGTCGGGCCGGGCGATATGGCCGCGATCCTCGTTGAGCACGCCGTCGCGATCGAGGAACACCGCCGGCGAAGGCGTGCGCAGCGACAGCGCCGCGACCCGCCCGCTGCGCAAGTCGCGGCCGACTTTCTCCAGCCGCTCGGGGGTGCCGGCGTCCTTGATGTATTCGGGGCTGCGGTAGCCGTGGAGCGTCATGCCCTGCGCCAGCATGGCCGGGAACACCGCCTTGCCGAAGTCCGGCTTGTCGGGCAGCCCGGCGACCCGCGCCAGCGCGTCGCGTTCGAGCACGTAGAGACCGGCGTTGACCAGGTTCGGCAGGTCGGCGCCCGCCGGATGCGGGTAGGGATGAAAACGGCGGACCAGTCCGGCGTCGTCGACTTCGACGATATCCGAATCGGCGGGATGGTCGTTGGGATGGACCAGCAGCGTCGCGGCGGGCGCATGGCATTCGTGCGCGTCGGCCAGGCGGGCGAGATCGACGTCGAGGACGACATCGCCGTACATCAGCACAAAGCGGTCATCGAGCCGGGGCAACGCATCGATCACCGCGCCCGCGGTGCCGCGCGCCAAGGCTTCCTCGATGTAGGTGACGGCAAGGCCCCAGGCGGAGCCGTCGCCACAGAACGCGCGGATCGCCTCGGCGCCGTAGCCACAGAGCACCACCACGTCGGAGAGACCGCCCGCCGCGATCAGCTCGAGCTGGCGACCGAGCAGCGGCTTGCCGTCGGCGAGCGCCAGCGGCTTGGGCAGATCACCGGTGACCGCGCGCAGTCGGGTGCCCAGTCCGCCGGCCAGGATGACGACCTGCTTCACGCCTTGCGTCACGAACTGCTTCCCAACAGGCCCCATTCGCGCACCGCCGCGTCGATCGCGCGGCCCACCGCCTCGCGCGAACTAAGGGCGGGGCGCCAGCCGAGCGCGCGCAGCTTGGCCACCGAATAGCGGAAGCGCGGCACGTCGCCGACCCAGCCACGGTCGCCGCCGGCAAACTCGACCCGCGTGTCCGCGCCGACCGCCGCGACCAGGTCCGCCACCAGATCGGCGACGGTGACGCCGTCGTCCTCCGGCCCGATGTTGTAGAGCTGGCGGCCGGTCGCGTCCTGGCCGACGATGAACTGCATCGCGTCGATCAGCTCGGCGACGTGGACGTAAGGCTTCTTCTGGCTACCGTCGCCCAGAACCGGCAGGCGGCTGCGATCGTGCGTCAGCTTGATCGACAGATCGCGGATCACCCCGTGCGAGGCGCGGCTGCCGACGACGTTGGGGAAACGCAGTATCCACGCGGTCTCCAGGAACGTCTCGGCCGCGGCGCTGACCGCCGCCTCGGCAGCCAGCTTCATCGCGCCGTAGTTGGAGATCGGCAGCAGCGGCCCGAACGCCTCGTCGAGCACTTCATCGCTCTCGCCATAGACCGCCGAGGTCGAGGCGAGGACCAGCCCGCGCGCGCCGGTCTCGCGGGCGATCCGCAGCGCGCTGCGCGTCGTCAGGAACGTGTCGCGCAAGTCGATCGCATCGTCGGCGACGCCCGCGCCGATGTCGGAATTGGCGGCGAGGTGCCAGACGCGGTCGAACGGGCCTTCCGCGACGACGGCCGCGATATCGGCGTCGATCGCACCGAGATCGGCCCTGACGAAGCGGAAGCCGGGGTGATCCACCGCATCGGCGAGGCTGGCCATCGTGCCGCGGCTGAGGTTGTCGGTGCCGACCACCGTGTGCCCCTCGCCCAGCAGCCGATCGACCAGATGCCCGCCGATGAAGCCCGCCGCGCCGGTCACCAGTACCTTCATGCCATCAAACCTCGCGCTGCGGGCGGAAACGAGCGCGGTCTATACGGTCGCCCGTCGCCGAGCGGCAAGGGCCGTTGTACCGGCCCTGCGAAAGAGCGGTTGGATTTCAAAGCCTAATGCGCGATCAGGTCAGGGCGATGAAGACCGTGCTGCACATCACCTGCGATTTCCCCGACCCGATCGTCGGCGCCAAGACGCGCGGCGTGCTCAACTTCGTCGAGAACACCCCCGGTTTCCGCCATATCGTCTATTCGCTGAACCGCGCGAACTGGAAGCGCGAGATCGTCGCGCTGCCGTTCGGCGTGGACCGCGTGGCGGTGGCTTACGGCGCGCC
>DASVMK010000155.1:0-18879 GCA_036384395.1 Novosphingobium sp. | reverse complement strand
GGAGAAGGGCAGGCCCATCACACCTTGCGACCAGTCGATCGCCGCGCCCCAATCCTGGAACCAGTCATAGAGCATCGTCCGGCCGGCGATCCGCCATTCACCGTCGCGCAGCGCGAACCGGTCGAGGTAACGGCCGCCGATGCAGGTGTCGCGCTCGCCCGCTCCCATGTCGACGCGGTGGTAGGAGACGACTTGCGTCTCGGCGCGCGCGGCGGTCTCGCCGGCGAGTTCGACATAGGTCTGGCCGATCACGTGCTGGGTGTCGGAGATCGCCTCCGCGCCGGGCACCACCCAGGCGAGATAGGCGGCGAAATCGCCGGCGAAGACGCCATAGTCGACCTCCGCGTCCGGCCAGAAGCTCGCCGTGATAAGCGCCGCGTCGCGCCGGTCCTCGCCGCGCGCCAGGCGGGCGAGGCAATGGCGGATCTGCTCGCGCGCGACATATTCGGCCCCATCGGCCCCGTTGCTTTTCATCGTGCTCTCCCTATCACCGCTGTTGTCGATGCGGGCCTTGCCAGGCCCCGCTCGGCGGGGTGTATGGGCACAGTTTGAACAAGGGTTCAGCACAGCGCAAGGAGGCGTGTGTGGCAGGCGATCTCTATTCCCGTTTCGCGCGCAGCTTCGCCGAGCATGCCGAGCGCGTGCTCATCGCCGAGGCGGGGCGGGACTGGACCTATCGCGCGGTCGAGCAGGCGGCGGGCCGGCTGGCGGCGCGGCTGGCCGCGCTGGGGGTCGCGCCCGGAGAGCGGCTGCTGGCGCAGACCGACAAGTCGGCCGAGGCGCTGATCCTGTACATCGCCTGCATTCGCGCGGGCGCGATCTACCTGCCGCTCAACATCGACTATACCGAGACCGAGCTCGCCTATTTCGTCGGCGACGCCGAGCCGGTGCTGGCGGTGTGCCGCACGCAGAGCACCGCGCTGTTCGCGCGGATCGGCGGCGAGCGGCTGGCCGTCACCACGCTGGCGGCGCTGTTCGCCGACCTGGGGGAGGACGAACTGCCGCCGGTATCGCGCACCGCCGACGATGTCGCCGCGATCCTCTACACCTCGGGCACCACGGGCAAGCCCAAGGGCGCGATGCTGAGCAACGGCAACTTGCGCTCGAACGGCGAGACGCTGGTCGATCTCTGGCGCTTCACGCCCGAGGATCGGCTGATCCACGCGCTGCCGATCTTCCACGTCCACGGGCTGTTCGTCGCCGCGCATTGCGCGCTGTTCTCGGGTGCGGCGATGGTCTTCCTGCCCAAGTTCGAAAGCGCCACGGCGATCGCCCACATGCGCGACGCCACGGTGCTGATGGGGGTGCCGACGTTCTACACCCGCCTGCTCGCCGATCCCGCCTTCACGCGCGAGGCGGCGGCGGGGATGCGGCTGTTCGTCGCCGGCTCGGCGCCGCTCTCGGCCGATGTCCACCGCGCGTTCGAGGCGCGCTCGGGCCACCGCGTGCTCGAACGCTACGGCATGACCGAGACCGGCATGCTCACCTCCAACCCCTATGACGGCGAGCGCCGCGCCGGCAGCGTCGGCCGGCCGCTGCCCGGCGTGCGCCTGCGCATCGCCGAGGCGGAGAGCGGCGCACCCGTTCCGCAGGGCGAGGTCGGCATCGTCGAGGTCCAGGGCCCGAACGTATTCAAGGGCTATTGGCGCAATCCGGAAAAGACTGCGGCCGAGTTCCGGCCGGACGGCTTCTTCATCACCGGCGACATGGGCCTGATCGAGCCCGACGGGTACGTTCGCCTGGTGGGCCGCGAGAAGGACCTGATCATCACCGGGGGGCTCAACGTCTATCCCTCCGAAGTTGAAGCGGTGCTCGACGACCGCAGCGACATCGCCGAAGCGGCGGTGATCGGCTTGCCGCATCCCGATCTGGGCGAGGCCGTGGTCGCGGTGGTGCAGATCGGCTCGCCCGAGTTCGACCGCCGCGTGATCCGCGGGGATCTCAGGCGCCAGCTCGCCGGGTTCAAGGTTCCCAAGGAAATCTTCACGGTCGACGCGCTGCCGCGCAACACGATGGGCAAGATCCAGAAGAAGCAGCTGCGCGAACGCTACGCGACGTTCTTCACCGACCCCGACTGAGAATTATTCGTGTGCGGTGGAACCCGGGGGGGGATCGGCAGTTTGATGCACACTGCCGCCGCCCCGTTCCCTCCCCCCTGTCTGCGGGCGGCGGCAAACCTCCTCCAGCTTTCAGCCCTTACAGGTGCGGCCGCAGTTCCTTCTCGAAGAAGCGGGCGAAGCCTTCCTGGTCGGGGCCGATGCCGGTCAGCACGACATGGTCGAAGCCCGCGTCGAGATACTTGCGGATCGCCTTGAGATGCACCTCGGGGTCAGGCCCGGCGGGGATCGTATCGGCCAGGTCCTCGGGCCTGACGAATTTGCTGGCCGTCTCGAAACCTTCCACCGATGGCAGCTCGCTGTTCACCGACCAGTCGAACGCGGAAAAACGGAAGCGCTCGTGTGCGAGCTTGCGCCCGGCCTCCTCGGTTCCCGCCCACGCCAGCGCGACCTCGCCATAGGCGGGCCCTTTGCCCTGCTTGAAGCCCTTGACCAGATCGGCCTCGGGCGAGGTCGCCATGATCCCGTCGGCCTTTTCGTTCGCCAGAGCCAGAGAGGCGGGGCCGCTGACGCCCAGGACCACCGGGATCGGCTTTTCGGGTAGGTCGAAGATCTGCGCGTGATCGACCACGTAGTGCGCGCCCTTGTGGTTCTGCACGCCGCCGCGCCATAGCAGGCGGAAGATGTCGATCGCCTCGCCCAGCATCGCGTGGCGCTCGGGGATCGAGGGCCAGCGCACTCCGGTGACGTGCTCGTTCAGTCGCTCGCCGGCGCCGACCGAAAGCGTGAAACGCCCGTCGCTCATCACTGCGATGGTGGCCGCCGCCTGCGCGACGATCGCCGGATGATAGCGCAGGATCGGGCAGGTGAGGCCTGTGGCGATGCCGATCTTAGCGGTGGCAGGGGCGATCGCGCCCAGCACGCTCCAGGCGAATGGCGCATGGCCCTGCGCGTCGAGCCAAGGGTGGAAGTGATCGGAGATCGAGACGAAGTCGAAGCCCGCCCGCTCGGCCCGCACGGCATTCGCGACGAGCGCCTTGGGCCCGTGCTCCTCGGTCATCAGCTTGTATCCGAACCTCGCCATCGCGCGCTCCTCTTGTCCGATCAGGGACTAACGCGCTGGGTGCGGGATGGTTCGGGTCAGCGATCCTCGTCGCGGCGACGGGCGGCGTTGTTGACGTTGTCGTCGTGCCCGCTCTTGTCGCTGAAGAAGGCGAGGGCGAAGAGCCCGCAGCCGAGCATGACCGATATGAAAACGCCGAGCACGGTGGCGATGACCATATGAATGGAAAGGCTGCCCACCGATCCCAGGAAGCCGAGCGCGGCGGCGACCATCAACACCGCGGCGACCGCGATCCACTTGACCATCCGGCGGAATTCCTCGGCGGCGCGTTGCTTGCTGTGATCGGCCATGATGTTCCTTCGTTGCCTTGGGGGCACTGGGCCTCCGTAAGGTTCGGGTCAAACGCCCCCTGCTTTAGCGAGCCCAAGAAAAATTGGTGCCATCCTATTGCGGCTCGGGCGCGCCTTCGGGCAGCACCAGCACTTCGACCGCGTCCTTGGCCTGCAGATAGCGGCGGGCGAGATTCTGGAGCATCGTCGGGGTGATCGCCAGCAGTTGCTGGCGCGCCAGCAGGCTGCGGGTGATCGTGTCGGGCTGGCTCTGCGCGCGATCGACCACCGCCAGCCAGCCGCGATTGGTCTTGAACTTGTTGTCCTCCGCTTCGAGGATCGGCTGGCGGGCGCGCAGCAGCAGATCGTCGCTGACCGGCGCGTCGCGCAGGCTGGCGACGGTCTCGGCGATGGCGGCCCGCACGGCGGGCACTTCGGTGACGTCGATGGAGGCGGCGAGCGTGAAGGTGCCGTAACCGGGCCAGGTGCGGGAGGGGGCGCTGCCGGTCGAGGGCGAGTACGCCTTGCCCAGCTTCTCGCGCAGCGTTTCGGTCAGCTCGATCTGGAGGATCTGGCGCAGCACTTCGAGGGCCAGCACCTCCTGCAGGTCGCGGTCGTCGCGGGTCGGCCAGGTCAGGCGAATCAGCGCCTGGTCGGCCGGGCCGGTGTGGCGGATCGTGCGGCGGGTGCGATCGGCCGTGAAGCCGCGCTTGCGCTCCGCCTCGTAAGCCTTGAACGCGGTCTCGCGCGGCGGCAGCGCGCCGAGTGTGCGGGCGACCATCGCGATCGTCTGCTCCTCGTCCACGTCGCCGACCACGCCGATTTCGACCGCGCCCCGGCTCAGCCGGTCGGAGATGTCCTCCTTCAGCTTGGCGAAGGTCAGCTTGCGGTAGTCCTCGACCTTCTGCAGCGTGAAGCGCGGGTCATCGTCCGACAGGATGCCGCCGATGCTGTTGGCCAGCGCGGCCGAGGGGGTGGCGCGCAAACGGGCGAAGAAGTTGTTGATGTTCAGCCGGTAGCGCACCTCGCCCTCGGGCCGGAAGCCGGGGTCGGTGAGGAAGGCGGCCCAGAGCTGGAGCTGCAGCTCCAGGTCGTGCGGCGTGGTGTCCGCGCTGGCGACGAAGCTGTCGGCGCCGCTGGCGATGTCGCTCGACACGGTGCGGCCGGCGAGGATTGTCTGCAACTGGTCCTGGCTGTGCTTGCCGAGCCCGCCGTTGGGCAGGAACGGCGTCATCTCCGTGGCCAGCGGATTGTTGCGGGTGTCGAGCAGGTCGCCGCCGTCGAGCGTGAGCTGCGCCAACACGCGGTCCTTGGCGACGTCGGTGCGCCGGATGTTGAGCATCACGCCGTTGGCGAAGCGCACCTCGCGAATGTTAAGCCCGGGCTCGACCCGGTCGCTCAGCACCGTGCCGGTCTGGCCGAACGTGGTATAGGCGAATTCGGCCGGTGCGGCGTCCTCGTGGCGGTCCAGGTTCTCGCGCATGCCCAGGCGCCAGGCCGCGCGGATCGCCTTGGCGCCGCCTTCCGGCTCCTTGCGGCCCTGGAAGCGCAGCAGCGGCTGCTTCAACTCGATCGCCTCGCGCTTCAGCGCCGCCAGCACCGACGCCGGGGTGATCTGCGGGATCAGCGCCTCGAGCCGTTGCAGCGAACTTGCGGGCGTCGAGGGGACCACGCCGTCGCGCACCAGCGCAAGCACCGCGTTGACCAGCGTGCCGTTGCTGCGGGTGTCGGCCGACGCGGCGGCGTTGCGCGCGGCGGTGCGGACGTTGGCGATCTGCTCGGCGACTTCGGCGGGGGTGAATCCATAGGCGAGCGCACGGCGGTATTCCTCGGCCGCGGCGATCAGCCCGCGTTGCCATTTGCCGTCGACGGTATCGACGACGAGGTTGGTCGTGCGACCCGCCTTGAACACGTCGCCGGTGCCGAATCCGGCGCCGCGATAGGGCGGGCTCACTCCGCGCGCGACGCTGAGGAAACGCCGGTTGACGATGCCGTAGCCGATCTCGCGCAGCAGGTTCTCCTGGCGCTGCTCGATCGTATCGGGCTCGTCGAGCCAGAGGCCGTTGCGCGACGCGGTGATCCGCTCGGACAGCGCCGGGTCGATGTAGATCGCGGTGCGGTCGCGGTCGCGCGGCAGCACCGGCCCAGCGCTCGGCTGGCGTTCGGCGGGGGCGGCCGCCCAGGTGTCGAAGCGCGCGCGGATCGCCGCCTCGACCTGGTCGGGCGGAAAGTCGCCGACGACCATGAGCGTCGCCTGCGACGGCACGTATTCTCGCCGCCAGAACGCCTTGAGCGCCTCGGCGGTGGCGCCGCGCAGCGTCTCGGCCGTGCCGATCGGCATGCGCTTGCCATAGCGCGCGCCGGGATTCACGAAGGCGATCTGGTCCTCGAGGTTGCGTAGTTGCCAAGTGTTGCGATCGCGCATTTCGGCGAGCACGACGCCGCGCTCGCGGTCCACCGCCTCGGGCGAGATGGAAAGCTCGCTGGCGGTTTCGCGCATCAGCATCAGCGCGGTGTCGAGCAGCGCCGGATCGTTGCGCGGCAGGTCGAGCATGTAGGTGGTGCGATCGAAGCTGGTCTGCGCGTTGGTGTCGGCGCCGAAGGCCAGGCCGCTGCGCTCGAGCAGGCGGATCATCTCGCCTTCGGGGACACGGGTCGATCCGTTGAACGCCATGTGCTCGACGAAATGGGCGAAGCCGCGTTCGTTCTCGCTTTCGTCGAGCGAGCCCGCCGCCACTTCCATGCGTACCAGCGCGGTGCCCTTGGGGGTGGCGTTCTGGTGGACGGCATAGCGCATGCCGTTGGCCAGCCTGCCGAAGCGAAACCCCGGATCGAGCGGCACGTCGCTCGTTTCGAACGCCCAGTCGGCTTGCGCGGCCGCGCCTTGCGGGATCGAGGTCAGCCGCCCGTCCGCCGGCGCGCACGCGGCGAGCGCGAGCGATAGGAAAGCCAGCAGGCCGAAAGGCTTGGCGCGGGCGCGCGAGGTCGTCGGCGTCATGCGCAGGTAATTGGCGACGATCCGGGATGCTGGCAAGTTTTGAGGCAAGTTCGAGCGGGTGCCTCGCCGATTTTTTCATAGCGGGAAGCGGCGTATCCCGCCCGCGACCGGTTGTCCGCCGCGCCAACTCGCGCTACCTACCGAGGCATGAAGGCGCTCTTCCAGCATACCGCGATCAGCGACGGCGTCATCGTGCGGGTGGCGGCCAATTTCCTGCCCGAGCATTCGCATATCGAGGCGGGCAAGTGGTTCTGGGTCTATCATATCCGCATCGAGAACGAATCCGACCACACCGTACAGCTTCTGACCCGGCACTGGCGGATCACCGATGGCCGAGGCGCGGTGAACTTCGTCGAGGGCGAGGGCGTCGTGGGCGAGCAGCCGGTGCTGCAACCCGGCCAGACGCACGACTACGTCTCGGGCTGTCCGCTCTCGACGCCGACGGGCAGCATGGAAGGGTACTACACCCTGCAGCGCGACGACGGCCAGACGATCGAGGCGGCGATCCCCTTCTTCCCGCTCGCCGCCCCCGCCACGGCGGGGTGAAGCGAAGCCGCCCGGAAGCCCCAGGTCCATCTCATGAAGCGCACCCATCTGCCCCTCAACGCCCTGCGCGTGTTCGATGCGGCGGCGCGGCACTTGTCGTTCACCCGCGCGGCCGACGAGCTGGCGGTGACGCCCGCCGCGGTCGGCCAGCAGATCCGCGCGCTCGAGGACACGCTGGGGGTCGTGCTGTTCCGCCGCACCTCGAAGGGCCTCGAACTGACCGACGAGGCGACCGCCGGGCTGGAGGCCCTGCGCACCGGCTTCCTGCATTTCGAGGACGCGGTGCAGGCGATGCAGGCCGGCCAGTCGAGCCACGTCTATACGGTGGCGGCGCCGCGCGACTTCTTCGCGGCCTGGCTGGCGCCGCGGCTTGCCGCCTTTCGCGCGGACAATCCCGAAGTGCGCTTCGCGATCGTCGATGGCGAGGAGGCTGACTTCACCGAGGCGAATCTCGATATCGCCGTGCGCTGGACCGAAGGGCCGGGCGACCTCGAAGGCGCGCCGCTGGGCGAGCCGGCGATCGTCACGGTGGGGCAGGGCGACTGGATCGCCTGGCCCGGCGATCCCTCGCCGGGCGGCGAGGGCGCCGAGAATCCGCTGACAGTCGGCGACGCGGGGCTCGCGCTCGTCGCCGCGGCCGCGGGCATGGGGCGCGCGAACGTGCCGGCGATGCTGGCGCAGGCCTGGGTCGAGCAAGGGCGGATCGCCGCCGCCGGCCCGGCCGAAGCCTCGCGTCGGGGCTATTGGCTGGTCGCCCCGCTGCCGCAATGGCGGCAGAAGAAGGTCAAGACATTGGTCGCGGCGCTGACCGAAACCTGAGGATTACCGCCGGCTACGGCGATAGTAGCGGCAATTGCGGTTGTAGTTCTTGCGCGCGATCTCGTGACCGGCGATGCCGCCGGCCGTGGCGCCCAGGATGGTGCCGGTGCCGCGGCTGCCGCGTCCGGCGATGACGTTTCCGAGAACCGCGCCGCCGACCGCGCCGACGACGGCGCCTTCGGTCTTGTTGAGCCGGTTGCAGCGGCGCGCTTCGGCGTCTGTCGCCGCGGCGAATGTGAGCGCGGCGGCGCCGAGCACCAGCGACGAGCGTAGAATCTGCATGGCATCACCCTCCGATTTTGCGACCGCAAGACAACCGCCGAAACGCCCTCAGGTTCCCTGAACTGCCCTCAAGTGTCCCTCAGGCGGCGCTGTCGATGCCCAGATCGCTGAGCTTGCGGTAGAGCGTCGAGCGCCCGATGCCCAGCCGACGCGCGACCTCGGTCATGCGGCCGCGATAGTGCCCGATGGCGAGGCGGATGACGTCGGCCTCGATCTCCTCGAGCGGGCGCAAGTTGCCGTCCTGGGTGTAGAGCATCACGCCCATGCCTTCCTGGACGTGCGCGGGAGCGGGGGCGTTGTCCTTGCCGAGCATGTTGGACAGCTGCGGAAAGTCCTGCGCGGTGAGCGCGTCGCCGTCGCAGAACACGGCGGCGCGGAACAGCACCGCCTGGAGCTGGCGGACGTTGCCCGGCCAGTCGTAGGCGGCGAGCAGCGACAGCGCCGCGTCGGTGATGCCCAGCGGCCGCAGCCCCGGTTGCTCGCCGATGCGGGCGAGGAAGTGCCGGGCCAGCACGGCGATGTCGCCCAGCCGCTCGCGCAGCGGTGGCAGCGAGACGGTGACGGGGGAGAGCGCCTGCAGCAGCTCGGGCATGAAATGGCCGCCGGCGACGAGGTCCTTGAGCGGCAGGTTGCTCGCGGCGATGATCCGTACATCGACGCGGAACGAATATTGCGCGCCGATTGGCCGAATGTCGCCGCGCGTCACCGATTCGAGCAGGCGTTCCTGCGCAGACATCGGCAGGCGGTCGATCTCGTCGATCACCAGCGTGCCCGAATCGCAGTGCTGCATCGCGCCGATCTGGCGTTCGAAGGCGCCGGGGAAGGCGCCCTTCTCGTGGCCGAACAGCACGGATTCCACCGAATTGGCGGGAATGCCGGCGCTGCTGACGATGCGTAGCGGCAGCTTGGCGCGCGGGCTGGCGGCGTGCATCGCGCGCACCAGCATCTCCTTGCCGGTGCCGCTCTCGCCCTCGATCAGGACCGGACCGTGGCCGCGCGCCGCCTTGGCGGCGACCGCGAGCGCGGCGCGGAAGGTGGGCGCGGCGCCGACCATCGATTCGAAGTCCGGATTGGACGGCATCTTCTCGGTCAGCGGCGCCAGTTCGTCGCGCGGGGATTCGCGCGTGGTCGCGCTGCGCAGCGCCTGCATCAGCCGGTCGGGCGCGACCGGCTTGATCAGGTAGTCGGTGGCCCCGGCGCGCATCGCCTCGACCGCCAGCAGCGGCGAGGCGCTGGTCGTCAGCATCAGGATCGGCAGCGTCGGGCGCCGGCTCCTGAGCTCGGAGATCAGCGCGCAGGCGTCGTCGCCCGGCACCCACTGATCGAGGATGATCGCGGAAAGCTGCATGCCCTGGCGCGTGCCGAGCATGGCGATCGCCGTCTCGGAATCGCGCGCCACGATCGTCCGCCACCCCTCGCGCGAGGCGAGAGCGGTGATCAGCCGGCATTGCGCCGGCTCATCGTCGATCAGCATGAGAAGGCGCTGCTCGAATTCAGCCATCGTCTTTCCGTGAAGCCTTTCCCCAGTTCCGGGAAAAGTCCTTAGCTGGCGAGTAATTAAAACCGGATTAAGCGTCCCAAAAGCAGACGGTGCGAAAAAAGATCGCCAGGACGCGCGCCGGGAGAGCGGGCTTGAGTGCGCGGCGCAGGCGCGATAGAGGGGCGCTGGAATGCAGCATTCTATATTTGGGGATCGCGAGATGGCATCTGGCAACGACATGAAGATGGCGGAATCGACCTACGGCACGTTCATCGGACTGGTGAAGTGGGGCTCGATCGCCTCTGGTCTGGTCACGGCCTTCGTCGTCCTGCTGATCGCTTCCTGAACCCTCGATGGGGCAAACCCTGCGCATCGCCGTCCTCAAGGAAGGGACGGGCGGTGAGACCCGCGTGGCAGCGACACCGGAAACGGTGAAGAAGCTCGTCGCGCTTGGCGCTTCGCTGGCCGTGGAGCAAGGCGCCGGCCTGAGCGCCGCCATCGCCGATGCCGACTATGCGGCCGCGGGTGCGGACGTGTTGCCGGCGGCCGAGGTGGCCAAGGGCGCGGACATCGTGCTCGGCGTCCAGGGACCGGAGGTCGATCGGCTCGCCGGCGCCAATCCGGGCGCCTGGATCGTCGCCGGCCTCGATCCCTATGTCCGGCGCGACCGCGTGGATGCCTATGCCGCCGCCGGCTTCGAAGCGCTGGCGATGGAATGGATGCCGCGCATCACCCGCGCGCAGTCGATGGACATCCTGTCCTCGCAGTCCAACCTCTCGGGCTACAAGGCGGTGATCGAGGCGGCCAACGCCTATGGGCGCGCCTTCCCGATGATGATGACCGCCGCCGGCACCGTCAGCGCCGCGCGCGCCTTCATCATGGGTGTCGGCGTCGCCGGCCTCCAGGCGATCGCCACCGCCCGCCGCCTCGGCGCGCAAGTCTCGGCGACCGACGTGCGCTCGGCCACCAAGGAGCAGATCCTCTCGCTCGGCGCCAAGCCGGTCTTCGTCGAGAGCGTCGCCGGCATCGAGGGCGAGGGCTCGGGCGGCTACGCCTCGGAGATGTCCGAGGAGTACCAGAAGGCGCAGGCCGAGCTGGTCTCCGCGCATATCGCCAAGCAGGACATCGTCATCACCACCGCGCTGATCCCGGGCAAGCCCGCACCGCGCCTGATCACCGACGCGCAGATCGCGACGATGAAGCCGGGCAGCGTGATCTTCGATCTCGCCGTTGCGCAAGGCGGCAACGTCGAAGGCTCGGTCGCCGACCAGATGGTCGAGCGCCACGGCGTGAAGATCATGGGCTGGTCGAACACGCCCGCGCGCCTCCCCGCCGACAGCTCGGCGCTGTTCGCGCGCAACCTGTTCAATTTCCTCTCGGCGTTCTGGGACAAGGAACAGGGCCGCCCGGTGCTCGACGAGGAGATCGGCGACGCCATCCGCCTGACGCAGGGCGGCAAGGTCGTGAATCCCAGGTTGGCGGGGTGATGACGAGGGTTCCGTTCGGATCCTCCCCTGAAAGGGGAGGGGGACCGCCAGCGAAGCTGGTGGTGGAGGGGTGTCCCCGCCGGCGGTTACACCCCTCCGTCAGCCCTGCGGGCTGCCACCTCCCCTTCCAGGGGAGGATCTGAATGCTGCAGGGCCCGAAGAATACCCAGAAACGGGCTCGGGCGCTGCGCAAGGAGATGTCGCTACCGGAGATGCTGTTGTGGCAGCGGCTCAAGGGGCGTCCCAATGGATTGAAGTTTCGTCGCCAGCATCCTGCCGGCAAATATGTTTTGGATTTCTATTGTAGCGACGCTCGCTTGATCGTCGAAGTGGACGGGCAGGCCCACGGCATGGGCGACCGACCGGAAAGGGATGAAGTGCGGGACAGTTATTTCAGACGATCCGGACTGCGAGTTCTTCGTCTCGCCGCTGCGGATGTCTTGCGGGATCCCGATGAATCTGCCGCATCCATCGTCGCTTATGCAACTGGGGCCATCTGAATGGACTTTATCTCGATCCTGTCGATCTTCACGCTGGCCTGCTTCGTCGGGTACTACGTGGTCTGGTCGGTCACGCCCGCGCTGCACACGCCGCTGATGGCGGTGACGAACGCGATCTCCTCGGTCATCGTCGTCGGCGCGCTCGTCGCGGGCGCGGCGAGCGACGGGGCTTCGAGCTGGCTGGGGCTGGTCGCCATCGCGCTGGCCAGCGTCAACATTTTCGGCGGCTTCGCGGTGACTGCGCGCATGCTCGCCATGTACAAGAAGAAGGAGCGCTGACGGCATGGAGCACGCGATCCTGCCGCCCTGGGCGCTCGTCGCCTATCTGGCTTCCGGCGTCCTGTTCATCCTTTCGCTGCGCGGGCTGAGCTCGCCCGCAACGTCGCGCCAGGGCAACCGCATGGGCATGATCGGCATGGCCATCGCCGTGGTGACCACGCTGGTGACCCAGGCGCCGATCCCGCCCGACCACTGGTGGCCGCGCCCGACGCCCGCCGACCTGGTGACGCTGTTCAAGATCCTCGCGGCGATCGGCCTTGGCGCGCTCGTCGGCCTGACGATCGCGCGGCGCATCCAGATGACGGCGATGCCGCAGCTGGTCGCCGCTTTTCACAGCCTCGTCGGCCTCGCCGCGGTTCTGGTGGGGCTGGCCGCCTACCTCAATCCGGCGGCCTTCGGCATCCTCCACGCCGACGGCACGATCGATCCGGTCAGCCGCGTCGAGATGGGGCTTGGCATCGCCATCGGCGCGATCACCTTCTCCGGTTCGGTAATCGCCTTCGCCAAGCTCAACGGCAACATGAGCGGCGCCTCGATCCTGCTGCCCGGTCGCCACGTCATCAACCTGGGCACGCTGGTCGCGATCCTCGCGCTCGTCGGCGTATTCACCCAGGACGAGAGCTTGTGGGTGATCGGCACGATCACCGTGCTGTCGTTCCTGATCGGCTTCCTGCTGATCATTCCGATCGGCGGCGCGGACATGCCGGTCGTCGTCTCGATGCTCAACTCGTATTCGGGCTGGGCCGCGGCGGCGATGGGCTTCACGCTGCACAACACCGCGATGATCATCACCGGCGCGCTGGTCGGCTCGTCGGGTGCGATCCTGTCGTACATCATGTGCAAGGCGATGAACCGCAGCTTCCTTTCGGTGATCGCCGGCGGCTTCGGCGCCGAGGCCGCGAGCGGCGACGGCGCGGCCAAGGAGCAGCGCCCGTGGAAGCGCGGCAGCGCCGAGGACGCGGCGTTCCTGCTCAAGGAAGCCGAGCAGGTCATCATCATCCCCGGCTACGGTATGGCCGTCGCCCAGGCGCAGCACGTGCTGCGCGAGATGGGCGACGTGCTCAAGAAGGAAGGCGTGCGGGTCAAGTACGCGATCCACCCGGTCGCGGGACGCATGCCGGGCCATATGAACGTGCTGCTGGCCGAGGCCAACGTGCCTTACGAGGAGGTCTTCGAGCTCGAGGACATCAACTCCGAGTTCGCGCAGACCGACGTCGCGTTCATCATCGGCGCCAACGACGTGGTCAATCCGGCGGCCAAGACCGACAAGTCCTCGCCGATCTACGGCATGCCGGTGTTCGACGTCGACAAGGCCAAGACCATCATGTTCATCAAGCGCTCGATGGGCGGCGTGGGCTATGCCGGCGTCGACAACGACGTGTTCTACATGGACCAGACGATGATGCTGCTGGCCGACGCCAAGAAGATGGTCGAGGACATCGTCAAGGCGCTTCAGCACTGATGAGGGTCGCGCTTGCCGCGCTGCCGGCGCTGCTGTTCGCGGGCGGCTGCGTCGAGAAGATCGCCGAGCATCGCGTGCGCACGGCGCTGGTCGAAGCGGGGCTGTCCGAGCGTAATTCGGACTGCATGGCGCACCGGATGGTCGATCGTCTGACGATCGGCCAGCTCCGCAAGCTCGAGGCGTTGCGCGGCGACAAGCGCAGCATGCTCGACTATCTGGCGGCGGTGCGCCGGGTGGGCGACGCGGAGGTCATCGCAGTTACCGCAAGTTCCGCCGCTTTGTGCACGACGGGCCTTGCGCGCTGAAGCCTGGTCCGCGTAATCGCGCGGGGTAAATCGGGCGGAAAGGACCAGAACTTGCGGAAACTCGGCCTCATCGGCGGCATGAGCTGGTATTCGACGCGAACCTATTACGAGATGATCAACCGGCTGGTCATGGCCCGCGCCGGCAAGCAGGCCAATGCGCCGTTGCTGATCGAGAGCCTCGACTACAGCGAGCTAGTCCGCCTGTCCTCCGACGAGGACTGGGCGCGCGCGGCCGGCGTCCTCGCCGATTCGGCCAGGCGGCTGGAGGCGGCGGGCGCCACGGCGCTGATCATCGGCGCCAACGCGATGCACAAGGTCTACGACGAGGTGGCCGCCGCCGTCTCGGTGCCGATCATCCACATCGCCGAATGCGTCGCCGAGAAAATGGTCAAGGACGGCGTGCGCAAGGCGGCGCTGATCGGCACGCGCAACGTCATGCTCGAAGGCTTCTACCGCCAGAAGCTGATCGCCCGCGACATCGAGCTGCTGCCGCCCGAGATGCAGTTCGTCGAGGCGCTCGATCGCATCATCTACGACGAGCTGCTGCTCGGCCGCGCCAGCCGCCAGGCCGAGCGCCAGCTCAAGACCATTCTCACCAACCTCGAACAGGACGGCGCACAGGCGGTGGTGCTCGGCTGCACCGAGCTGGAGATGGTGGTCGATGTCGACGCCAACGTGCTGCCGATCTACGACTGCACCCACATCCACGCCCAGGCGGCGGTGGACTGGATTTTGGGTTAGGGTCGCGGGGGCTATGACCCGCGCCCCGTACGCCTGCGATCCGGCGCGTTCGCGCGGGCGGGAGTTCGCGCTCGAGGGGGCGGTGGCGCGGGGGCCGCGCGGGGACTACCAGCGCGACCGCGACCGGATCATCCACTCGATCGCCTTCCGGCGGCTGCGCCACAAGACGCAGGTGTTCATCGCGCCGGACGGCGACCACTACCGCGTCCGGCTGACGCATAGCCTGGAAGTGGCGCAGATCGCCCGCGTCATCGCGCGCGCGCTGGGGCTTGACGAGGACCTGACCGAGGCGCTGGCGCTGGCGCACGACATCGGCCACCCGCCGTTCGGCCATTCGGGCGAGGATGCGCTCCACGCCTCGCTGCACGGCGCCGGCGGCTTCGATCACAACGCCCATTGCCTGCGCACGCTGATGCGCATCGAATCGCCCTATTGCGAGCACGACGGGCTGAATCTCACCTGGGAACTGCTCGAAGGACTGGCCAAGCACAACGGGCCGGTGCCGCCCGAGAAGCGCAACTGGGCGCTGGCCGAGCTCGACGCCGCGTTTCCGCTGGACCTGGCGAGCTGGCCTTCGCTCGAAGCGCAAGTGGCGGCGATCTCCGACGACATCGCCTACGACAACCACGACATCGACGATGGCTTGCGCGCCGGCTTCCTGACGCTCGACGAACTGCTCGAGCAGCCCTTCGTCGCCGCCAACTGGCGCGCGGTCGAGCGGCGGTTTCCCAATGCCCCGCGCGACCGCCAGCTGCGCGAGCTGACGCGCAGCCAGATCGGGCTGATGGTCAACGACGTGCTCGCCGAGACCCGGGCCCGGCTCGCGGGGCTCGACAGCGTCGACGACATTCGCGCGGCGGGGCGGGCCACCTGCGCCTTCTCGCCGGGGCTGGCCGAGGACGAACGCCGGCTCAAGCGCTTCATGTACGAGCGGCTCTACCACCATCCCGAGCAACTGCAGACCGCCGCGCGGGCGCGGACGGTGATCCTCGAGCTGTTCGCCGCGTTCAGCCAGGAGCCGGTGCTGATGGAGTTCGGTCTCAGCGCCCGGTTGCCGCGCGAGGAGCCGGCGCGCAGCCGCCACATCGCCGATTACATCGCCGGCATGACCGATCGCTTCGCCATCGCCACGCACGCCAAGGTCTATGGCCGCACGCCCGAGGGCCTGCGCAATGTCTGACGCGCGGCGGATCTGCCTGGTCGGCGCCACGGGGCTGGTTGGATCGCACATCATCGCCCGCGCCGTCAGCGATCCGCATGTCCGCCTGGTCGGCGTGGCGCGGCGCGAGGTGGCGCTGCCCGTGGGCGCGCGGATGGAGATGCTGATCGCCGACCCTTCGGGCTGGGACGACGCCATCGCCGCCTCGGGTGCGCAAGTGCTGGTTTGCGCGCTCGGCACCACCTGGGCCAAGGCGGGCAAGGACGAGGCGGCGTTCCGCGCGGTCGACCGGGAACTGGTGCTCGCCTGCGCCCGCGCGGCCAAGGCGGCGGGGATCGAGCATATGATCGTGGTCTCCTCGGTCGGCGCGAGCATCGCCGCCCGACCGTTCTACTTGCGGGTCAAGGGCGAGGTCGAGGACGCGCTCGCCAAGCTGCGTTTTCGCCGGCTCGACATCCTGCGGCCGGGCCTGCTGCGGGGCCAGCGCGGCGCGGAACGCCGCTGGGCGGAGCGGCTGGCCATCCTGGCCGCGCCGCTCACCGACCTGCTGCTCCACGGCACGCGCCGCAAGTACCGCTCGATCCGAGCCGACACCGTCGCCCAGGCGGTGCTCGCGCTGGCCAAGGCCAAGCCCGGCGGGCGCTTCGTCCACGAGCACGACGCTATGCTCTACGCGATCCGGCGGGTCGGGGGATAAGCGTGCGGGAGGAATCAACCATCGGTTGACTCGAATCGCCGCGCCCTCCATCCCGCCAGCGTCGCTGACAGCGCGGGAGAGTCCCCAGGATCTTCGGATCGCGGGGCGCCGAAGGAGCAACCGCCCCGGAATCTCTCAGGCCAACGGACCGCGCCCCGTCTATAGCGATGCTCTGGAAAGTGTCCCGATTGCTGCGGGGCCGCCGAAGGGGTAACCCTGTGGATATCTTCGGGATAACCGCAGGGGAAAGCTCTCAGGCTTCCGTGACAGAGGGGGCGCCGGAACCGGTGTGCCAAACTGTGCGGAGCTGTGCTCGTGAGCGATATCCAAGACCGATTTGACGACGATTTGTCGGACGACGAAGACACGGAAGCGCCGCCGATCCTGGAGCTGCCGCTCGACGCCTGGCATCGCGCCCAGGGCGCGCGCATGGTCGAGTTCGCCGGCTATCACATGCCCATCCAGTATGAGGGCATCATCGCCGAGCATCTGTGGACGCGCGAGAGCGCCGGGCTGTTCGACGTCAGCCACATGGGCCAGCTTGGCGTCAGCGGCGAGGGCGCCGTGGAGGCGCTCGAAGCGCTGCTGCCGGGCGATATTGCGGCACTGAAGCCGGGCCGGCTGCGCTATTCGCTGCTGCCGAACGAAGCCGGCGGGATTCTCGACGACCTGATGGTGCTGAACACCGGCAAGGATTTCGCGCTGGTGGTCAACGGCGCGACCAAGTGGGACGACATCGCCCACTTGCGCGAGCATCTGCCCGACGAAATCACGCTCACCCACCTCGACGAGCAGGCGCTGCTGGCGCTGCAAGGGCCGAAGGCGGCCGAGGCGCTCGGCCGGCTCGGGATCGTGCCGCTGGAGGCGGACGGCGCGCCACTGGCGGCGCTGACCTTCATGCAGGCGGACATCTACGACTGGAACGGGGTGCGCCTGGGTATCAGCCGCTCGGGCTACACCGGCGAGGACGGCTTCGAGATCTCGGTCCCTGCCGAGAACGCCGGGGCGCTGGCGGACGCGCTCTGCGCCCAGCCGGAGGTCAAGCCGATCGGCCTCGGCGCGCGCGATTCGCTGCGGCTCGAGGCGGGGCTGCCGCTCTATGGCCACGACCTCAACGAGGAGACCGATCCGGTCTGCGCAGGGCTCTCTTTCGCCATTTCCAAGCGCCGCCGCGCCGAGGGCGGCTTCCCCGGCGCGACGCACATCCTGGGCAAGCTGGCCGAAGGCGCCCCGGTGGTGCGCGTCGGCCTGGCGCTGGTGGGCCGCATGGCCGCGCGCGAGGGCGCGGTGGTCATGGCGGGCGATCTCGCGGTCGGCCGCGTCACTTCGGGCGGGTTCTCACCCAGCCTCCAGCACCCGATCGCGATGGCCTATGTCGAGAGTGGCCGCGCCGCGCCCGGCACCCCGCTGGAAATCGACAACCGCGGCCGGCGGCTTGCCGCCACGGTCGTGCCCCTGCCTTTCGTACCCCACCGCTATCATCGCTGAGGAGCGCGCCCGATGACCCGCTATTTTACCCAGGACCACGAATGGATCGAGGTTGACGGCGATGCCGGCACAGTCGGCATCACCGACTACGCGCAGGGCCAGCTCGGCGACATCACCTTCGTCGAACTGCCGAGTCTCGGCGCCACCGTCGCCAAGGGGGATTCCGTTTCGGTGGTCGATTCGGTCAAGGCCGCGTCGGACGTCTATGCCCCGGTCAGCGGCACGGTGGCCGAGATCAACGACGCGCTGGAAAGCGAGCCCGAGCTGGTCAACAGCGATGCCGAGAACGCCGGCTGGCTGTTCCGCGTGACCCTGAGCGATCCGCAGGAACTGACCGCGCTGATGGATAAAGCTGCCTACGATACCTACGTCGCGGGGCTTTGAACCGATGCGTTACCTGCCGCTGACCCCTGCCGACCGCGCGGCGATGCTTGGCGTTATCGGCGCCGGTTCGATCGACGACCTGTTCATCGATGTGCCCGCCGAAGCGCGGCTGGCCGGGCCGATCGCCGGGCTGCCGCCGCATGCCAGCGAGATGGCGGTCGAGCGGCACATGACCGCGCTCGCGGGGAAGAATCTCAGCGCCGGCGCGGCACCGTTCTTCCTGGGGGCGGGGGCCTATCGCCATCACGTTCCCGCCAGCGTCGATCACCTGATCCAGCGCGGCGAGTTCCTGACCAGCTACACGCCCTATCAGCCGGAAATCGCGCAGGGCACGCTGCAGGCCCTGTTCGAATTCCAGACCCAGGTGGCGCGCCTCTATGGCTGCGACGTCGCCAATGCGTCCATGTATGACGGCTCGACCGCCTGCTGGGAGGCGATCGCCATGGCGCGGCGGATCACGCGGCGCGGCAAGGCTTTGCTCTCCAGCGGCCTCCATCCCCATTATGTCTCGGTCGCGAAGACGATGGCGAAGTTCACCGGCGACGTGTTGGTCTATGCGCCGCCCGCCTTGACCGCCGAGAGCGACCTGGACACGCTCGCGATCGACGGCGAGACGAGCTGCGTCGTCGTCCAGTACCCCGACATTCTCGGCCGCATCGACGATCTGTCCGGGCTGGCGGCGCGCTGCCAGGCGGCGGGCGCCTTGCTGGTCGTGGTCAACACCGAGCCGGTGGCGCTGGGCGCCATCAAGTCGCCGGGCGAGATGGGCGCGGATATCGTCGTCGGCGAGGGCCAGTCGATCG
>DASVMK010000154.1:0-47148 GCA_036384395.1 Novosphingobium sp. | reverse complement strand
GCAGCGAATGCATCGCCCAGAGCGCTGGCACGGCATGCTGGGCGCGGTGGAACAGGAACTCGCCCAGGTCCATGACCAGCACGAAGATCGCGAGGCCGAGCCAGAACGGCAGCGCCGCGCCGTCGAGCAACGAGGGGATTCCGGCGATGACGAACAGCGGCTGCACCGTCAGCGCTACGGCGAGGTAGATCGCCCAGGCTAGCAGGTTGATCCGCCATTCGGTTCGCGCCGGCGCGCGCAGGGCTTCCAGCAGCGTGAGCACGCCGGCGACCGCGATCGTTGGCAGCAGGGCGAGGAAGAGCTCCATCGCACCGGTTTACGTGCCCCGCGCTTAAGGACCGGTTAGCGTGGCTGCCACGGACGTTCATAAAAATGGCAATAAATATGAACATCGGCTGTCGTCACGGTTCAGCGGCATCAAACCAGCCAGCGCGTACGTTTCTTCCATGCCAGGCAGTTACGCTGGGCTGTAAGCAAGGACCAAGACCATGAAGACTTTCACCAAGGCCATTGTCGGCACCGTCGCGGCAGCCACGGTGGCGGCTTCTTCCGTCACCCCGGCGTTCGCGCAGCCGCGTCACCGGCACGACGATCGCATCGGCACGGGCGAAGTCGTCGCCGGCGCGCTGATCATCGGCGGCATCGCCGCGCTGGCGGCGAGCGCCAACGATCGCGGTGGCCGCTATGATCGCAACTGGCGCGGCGGCAATCCGCGCGCCGCCGTCGAACGCTGCGTTGCCACCGCCGAGCGTCAAGCCAGCCGCTACAGCTTCGGCGGGCGGGCTGACGTGACCGACATCCGCGACATTCGCCGCACGGCCTATGGCTACGAAGTGCGCGGCCGTATCGCGGTGAACACCCGCGGCCGCGGTTGGCGTGGCGGCGACGGCACTTACGGCCGTGGCTGGAACAACGACTATCGGGGCTGGAACAACAACCTGCGCGGTTATGACGCCGGTACGTTCACCTGCCGCACCGACGGCAACCGGGTCCGCTATATCGACTTCAACGGCATTCGCGGTCTGCGCTGATCATTGAGCAGCGCATCGGCGGCTCGGGCCTCGGTCCGGGCCGCCTTTTCGCGTCTGGGTTACGCGGCTTTCGGCCCCAGGCTGCTGCGGCGCTCGACCAGCCGGACCGGCACGCGCTGCGCTGCGTCGGGCGTGCCGGCGATGCCGTGGAGCAGCTTGTCGACCAGCACGGTGCCCGCCAGGCGGAAATCCGGCTCGATCGAGGTGAGGGTGGGCACCGAATGCTCGCCCGCCTTGATGCTGTCGAAGCCGACCACGCCGATCTCGCCCGGCACGTCGCGACCACGCGCGCGCAATTCGCCGAGCGCGCCGAGCGCGATCTCGTCGCAGACGGCGAAGATGCCGTCGAAGCGCCCGCCGCTGGCGATCAGCGCCGCCGCCGCGCGCCGGCCCTGCTCGTCGCGCGAGTAGCCTTCCTCGAACTCGATCAGGCGTGGCGTCAGCCCGGCTTCGTCCATCGCCTCGGCATAGCCGGCGTGGCGCTCGTCGAACTGGCGCTGCGGCGAGAGGCGCGAACCGATGCAGGCGATGTCGCGATAGCCGCGCGCGATCAGGTGCTGCGTGGCGAGGCGGGCGCCGCCGCGATTGTCGCTGCGCACCCAGTCCATTTCATCGTGTGGCGATCCCCAGCAGACCAGCGCGTCGCCGTGGCGGGCGCGCTCGCGGAAATAGTCCCAGGCATCGACGTTCTCGGTGGTGCCCAGCACGATCAGGCCATCGGCCTTGCGCTGCTCCTGGTAGAGGCCGTTGAAGCTTTCGGGCGTGTCCTGGAACGAGACCAGCACCTCGTACCCGCGGATCGAGGCGGCGGCGCAAGTGCTGCCCAGCAGCGAGAGGTGGAACGGGTTGACGTCCTTGCGATCCTGCCCGGGACGGCAGACGATCACCACCGCCAGAGTCCCGGTCTTGCCGGTGCGGAGCCGGGCGGCGTTGCGATCGACCTGGTAGTTGAGCTTGCGCGCCGCTTCGGCGACGCGCAGCCGCGTCGCCTCGCTGACCACGGGATCGCCGGCCAGCGCGCGCGAGACGGTCGACTGGCTGACCCCCGCTTCTGCGGCGACGTCGAACGAGGTGACGCGGTAGCCGCGGGTTGCCACGGCCAGGGGCGACGGTTCGCTCAAGCGCTATCGCCTTGCAAGAGGAGCGCCCCGAGGGGGCGGCCGACCAGCGCCGGGCCGAGCACGAGCAGCAGTTTCACGTCGATCGCCAGGCCATCCTCCCGCCATTGCGCGATCCGGGCGACGATGTCGCCAAGCGGCACGCGATGGACGGTGATGTTCTCGCCCTCGGTGCCCCCGCCCGGGCCGACCCGCTCTATGGCACAGGCGCGCAGCAGCGTGAAGCTTTCGGATATCATGCCGGGGGACGAGTGAAATTCGCCGAGCACCTGCATCGTGCCGGGGCGGTAGCCGGTCTCCTCCTCGAGCTCGCGCGCGGCGGCGACGGCGGTGTCCTCGCCCTCGACATCGTCGCCGACGAGGCCGGCGGGCAGCTCGATGCAGGCGCGCCCGAGCGGCACGCGGAACTGCTCGACGAGCACGATGTGGTCCTCATCATCGACCGCCAGGATGACCGCCGCGTGCATCCCGCGCGTCCGGCTGACGTATTCCCACTTGCCCCGGCGCTTGGTCGCCAGGAATTGGCCCTGCCAGACGGTCTCGACCGGCTCGTCGGCGGCGGGGTGCGCGGTCATACCTCGATCACCCTGTCGGGGAGCTCGTTGCGGTCTTCGTCGGCGCGTGGCAGGTTTGCCGCCAGCACCTGGCCAACGCGCCCGATGGCGGCGACGAGGCCGTCGGCGATGCGGTCCTCGCGGATATGGGCGAGCATGGCGGCCATCGCCTCGCCCCATACCTCGGGCGAGACCCTGGCGGCAATGGCCGCGTCGGCGACGATCTCGGCGCGGTGCTCGCGCATCGACAGGTAGATGAGGATGCCGGTGCGCCCGTGCGTACGCCGCTCGGCGCCGACGCGGAAGCAGGCCACGGCGCGGGCGCGGGTGCGCGCGGACTTCACGCGGCCGGGCACCAGCAGCAGGCGCAGCGGCGTCCACAACTGGAGCAGCCACATGCCCGCGAACTTCGCCATCGCGACGAAGGCGGCGACCGCGAAGATCGCGCGCGGGGTGCGCTCGTGCACCCAGCCGCCGGTCAACGTGTCGTAGAGGCCGAGGTAGAAATCGGGCGCGATCGTCAGCGCCATCAGCGCGAGCCCCGCGACGAGCGCCGACCAGGCGAGGGCGATGTCGGCATAGTCGTCCGACCGCTCGGCCAGGATCGTGACGATCTCGCCGGCGCTGTGCATCTCGGCCGCGGCCACGGCGTCGCTGATGCGGATGCGATCCGCGTCGGTGAGGGGGGGAGGTGTCGCCATCGCCGTCTCCTACCAGCTTCCCGACGACCCGCCGCCGCCGAAGCTGCCGCCGCCCCCGGAAAAGCCGCCGCCTCCGCTCCAGCTACCGCCTCCTCCGCCGCCCCAGCCGCCACGGCTCAGCGCGTCCCAGACGATCACCGGGCCGAGCCCGCCGGCATAGCGCCGGCCGCGCCGGCCCTTGCGCAGCAGCGGCAGGACGAAGAAGAACAGCACGAACAGGATGAAGACGATCGTGTGGAAGCCGAACGCGCTTTCGGGCTGCTCACGCGGCTTGGCGGCCTCGGCGGCGAGTTTGCGCGCTTCGGCATCGGGCAAGGTAAGCTGGTGGACGATCGCGTCGGTCCCGGCTTCGATGCCGCCCGCCATGTCGCCCTGCTTGAACCGCGGCACGATCGTCTGGTTGATGATCAGCGAGGAAAGCCCGTCGGTCAGCACGCCTTCGAGGCCATAGCCGACCTCGATCCGCAGCTTGCGCTCGGTGGGCGCGACGATCAGCAGCGCGCCGTCGTTCTTGTCCTTGCTGCCGATGCCCCAGTGGCGGCCGAGCTGGTAGCCGTAGTCGGAGATCTCGTAGCCCTGGAGGCTGGGCAGCGTGACGACCACGAGCTGCCGGTGCGATTGCGCCTCCAGCCCGGCGACCTTCTGGTCGATCCGGGCCTCGACATCGGGCGGGATCACGTTCGCGCCATCGACGACCCGGCCGGTGAGCGCGGGGAAGGTGGGCGCGGCGTGAGCGGGGCTGGCGAATGCGAGTGCGGCGAAGGCAAGCCCCGTCAAGCTGACGGAGGAGGTCACGGCTCGATGCTCAGAGCTTGCCCTCCAGGCTGGGCGCCACTTCGGCGCCGGGGGTGGCGGCCTGGTAGGGGACCATCGGCTTGGCGCCGTAGAACAGCTTCGCGCCGATCGCGTCGGGGAAGGTGCGGATCGTCGTGTTGTAGCTGCGCACGGCCTCGTTGTAGTCCCGGATCGAGACGCGGATGCGGTTCTCCTGGCCCTCGAGCTGGCTTTGCAACATCTGGTAGTTGGTGATGCTCTTGAGCTCGGGATAGGCCTCGACGTTGGCGAGCAGGCGCCCGAAGCCGGCGAGCGAGCTGGACAGCTGGTTCTGCGCTGCCTGGAACTGCGCCATCTTGGCCGGATCGCTCAGATCCTCGCCGCTGAGCTGGATGCTGGTTGCCTTGGCGCGCGCCTCGACCACGCCGGTGAGGATGCCCTTCTCCTGTTCGGCCGCGCCCTTGGCGACGGCGGCGAGATTGGGGACGAGGTTGGCGCGCTCCTGGAAGGCGGCCTGGACATCGGCCCACTTGGCCTTGGCGACCTCTTCCTGCGTGGGCACGGAGTTGATGCCGCAGGCGGAAAGACTGGCGCTGGCGACGATGAGGACGGCGGCCTTCGGGACGAACTGACGCATCTCGGGTCTTCCCTTCACAAGCCGCGCAACGATCGCGCGGCGGGTCGAGGATAGATAGCGCGCCCTAGCCTGCGTGCAAGCGAAGCGGTTGTCGCCAGGCCGCTGGCGTGGCACACCGTGCCGCGCTAGCCTCAGGAGTAAACGGCATGGCAATCGTCCAGGAATTCAAGGCGTTCATCGCGCGCGGCAACGTCCTCGACCTCGCGGTCGGCGTGATCATCGGCGCGGCCTTCGGCAAGATCGTCACCTCGCTTACCGAAAGTGTGATCATGCCGTTCATCGGCTGGATCACCGGTGGCACCGACTTCACCCGCTATTTCATCCAACTCGGCCCGATCCCGGCGACCTACAAGGGCTCGCCCACCGATTACCTGGCGCTGAAGGCGGCCGGGGTGCCGATGATCGGCTATGGCGATTTCATCACCCAGGTGGTGAACTTCGTGATCCTGGCCTGGATCATCTTCCTCATCGTCAAGATGGCCAACCGCATGAACCCGCCCGCCGAAGCCGCCGCCGGCCCGAGCGAGGTCGAGCTGCTGGCGGAGATCAGGGATGAGTTGAGGAGGCGTGTGTAACCGCCCGCTATGCATAATTTCTTTGGGCAAATTCCGGGGGGAGCCAAGATGGCCGACCCCAAGTCACTTCACATTAAGCTGCGAGCGCCTATATAGGTCCTCGCCGGTTTCGACCGGCTATGGCGATAAATTGCGGCGTACAATAGATGCAGCGGACCCGGGGGCGGTACCCGGCGGCTCCACCATTATCACCCTGTTTCGCACAGGGGCCCTGTTGTCGCAGGGATAATGACGGGGCCGAACTAGGATCGACGTGTGTTGAAAAGCGCTGTTTTCGCCCAGGCTGAGTAACCTGTAATAAGGCTCAAAACACACAAGTGCCAACGACAACGAAGCACTCGCTCTCGCGGCGTAATGTGACGGCCTAACGGCCTGAATTTACAAAGCTAAAGCGCGGTTGGACCGACCGGGCAACAGAACGGATTCCAGCGGCCCGGGGGGCGCCGGGCAACAGAAGCCCCCCACTCGTCTCCGGTCAATGTCCGACCACGGCCCCCGAAGGCGGGGCGGCTTCGTCCGGCCAGTGCGGGCGGGCGGCGAGCAGAGTGGCGAGGGCTTTGTCCCAATAAGCCGGGCTGTCCGCCAGAACGCGGATGTCGAAGCGATCGGAGGTCCGGAACTCGAGCACCTCGACCCCATTCTCGCCCGGCACGTAGGTATAGGGCACGTCGCTCCCCAGGAAGAAGCCGTCGCCCGCGCCAAGCTCCTCGCTGCCGAGCCGCAAGGTCCCGGCGACCACGTAGTAGAGGCAATCGGCGCTGTGGCTGTGGCGGGGCAGAGGGAAGCCGCTCTTGAACCAGCACCAGGTCAGGCTCATCCCCGGCCGCGAATAGAGCAGCTTGATCCGGCTACCTTCGAGCATGCCCGCCTCGATCAGCCGCATCGAGCCTTCGACCTGGCTCTCGGTCAGCCCGGCCGGGGTCATCGGGGCCTCGGCGCCATAGTCCTTCGCATCGCGAGCGCGGAAGATCGCGAAGGGTGGGGGCGTGTCGCAGGGGGCGCTCATCCAGGGTCTCCGATCGAGGCGCTTCACGCCCTCTTACAACTTGGCTTGCGGCAGGCTAACTATCGCTCGCGCGATACGCAAAGGTCTTGTCCTGGCACGGCGATGCTGGAACCTGCCGTGCCAGCAATGGGAGAGTGTCCGTGGGCAAGACGATCGTTATTACAGGGGCCGCCATCGGGCTCGGCCGCGCGATGGCGCGGCGTTTCGCCAAGGACGGCGACACCGTGGTGCTGCTGGGTCGCACGCTGTCGAAGGTGCAGGCGCTGGCCGACGAGCTCGGCGCGCCGGCGTTCGCGGTGGAATGCGATGTCGCCTCGGCCGATTCGGTGCGCCAGGCTTTCGCCGAGATCGCCGCGAGGCATCCGAAGATCGACGTGCTGATCAACAACGCCGGCATCTACGAGCCGTTCCTGGTCGAAAAGGCGACCGACGAGCAGATCACGCAGATCATCGCGATCAACATGGTCGGTCCGATGTTCTGCGCGCGCGCGGCGATCCCGATGATGGAGCGTGGCGGTTCGATCATCAACGTCAGCAGCGATTCCGTCGGCAACGACCTGCCGATGATGTCGGTCTACCAGGCCAGCAAGGCGGGGCTCGAGCGCTTCACCCAATCGCTGATCAAGGAACTGCGCCCCGCCGGCATCAGGGTGATGACCGTGCGCGCCGGGCCGATGTACGAGGAAGGCAAGCGGCCGACGTGGGATCCCGAAGTGGCGATGCAGTTCCATCAGGCCTGCGCCGCTTCGGGCATAAACCTCCAGACGCAGGGCGTTTCGCATGTCGATTCGGTCGCGCCGGTGTTCCGCGCACTCGTCGATCTGCCGGCCGACGTCCACATCACCGCGAGCCATATCGAAGGGCGCGTGCCCTGATTTTCCGCCTTCACCTGAGGATACCGAAATGACCAAGCTTCCAGACGCCAAGCTCTTCATCGACGGCGAGCTGCGCGACGCCTCCGGTGGGCGTACCTTCGACGTGATCAGCCCCTGGACCGGCGAGGTCGCCGGCAAGGCGGCCGACGCGACCGAGGCCGATGTCGAGGCCGCGATCGTCGCCGCCCGCCGCGCCTTCGACACCACCGACTGGTCGACCAACGTCGAGAAGCGCGTGGAACTGGTGAAGAAGTACCGCGCGCTGTTCGAGCAGAACCGCGAGCGGCTGCGCGAGCTCGCCGTCCACGAGGCGGGCGCGGCGCAGGGCGCGGTCAACCGTGCCCACGTCGACATGGCGCTCGAAGGCTGGGACGATTACCTGCGCGTATTCCCCGAGGTAAAGTGGGAGAAGGACTACGGCGTCCGCGAGGCGTTCGGCATGAAGAACAAGCGCGTCGCCGTTTACGAGCCGATCGGCGTCTGCGGGTTGATCACGCCGTGGAACGTGCCGCTCTACGTCAACATCGGCAAAGTCGTGGCGGCGCTGCTGGCCGGCTGCACGATCATCCTCAAGCCCGCCCCCGACACCCCTGGCATGGGCGCGATCTTCGGCGAGCTGGCGGCCGAGGCGGGCTTCCCCGCGGGCGTCGTCAACGTCGTGTTCGGCGAGGACCCGGCGCTCGCCGGCGAGATGCTGGTCACCGACCCGCGGGTCGATCTGATCTCGTTCACCGGTTCGACCGGCGTCGGCAAGCGCATCATGGAGAAGGGCGCGCAGACGCTGAAGCGCGTGTTCCTCGAACTGGGTGGCAAGTCCTGCCGCATCGTGCTCGACGACGATCCCAACTTCCAGATGGACGTGGCGATGTCGATGCTGGTGTTCCACGCCGGCCAGGGCTGCGCGGTGCAGTCGCGCCTGCTTGTGCCCAGGAGCCGTTACGAGGAAGCCAAGGCGATCCTCAAGGGCGCCTACGGCAACTTCGGGGACAACTGGGGCGATGCGACCAACCCCGGCCACATCATGGGCCCGGTGATCTCCAAGCGTCAGATGGAGCGCGTGCTCAGCTACATCGAGATCGGCAAGCAGGAAGGCGCGACGCTGCTCCACGGCGGCAGTGCCCGCCCGGACAAGGGCGGTGGCTTCTTCGTCGAGCCGACCGTGTTCGTCGACGTGACCAACGACATGCGCATCGCGCAGGAGGAGATCTTCGGCCCGGTGCTGGTGGTCATTCCCTTCGAGGACGACGAGGACGCGATCCGCATCGCCAACGAGAGCTCCTACGGCCTGTCGGGCGGCGTGAATTCGGGCAGCCAGGAGCGCGCGATGAATATCGCCAAGCGCGTCCGCACCGGCTCGTTCAGCATCAACAACGGCATGTGCATTGCCGGCGACATCCCCTTCGGCGGCTACAAGGCCAGCGGCATCGGCCGTGAATGGGGCGTCGAGGGGATCGAGGAATTCCTCGAGACCAAGCTCATCGCCTATACGGTCTGACCGCTAGGGCATGAAGCGAACCGGGGGGGACGCAGGGCTGAGCAAGGAACGGGCGGCGGCGATGATGGCCGCCGTCCAGTCGCGCACGACGACGCCGGTCAGCCATAATCTCAACGGCCAGAGGCTTGGCCGCAAGGGCCGAGACACGCGCGACCGCATCCTTGCCGCGGCGGCCGAGATCATCGAGGAGGGGGAAGAAATCCCCGTCTCGCTGAGTTCGGTGGCGCGGCGGGCGTCGCTGGGGATGACCTCGCTCTACAACTACTTCGCCGACATCACCGAACTGGTCCTTGCGCTGCTCGAGCCGGTCGTCGTGACGGCCGAAGACGCCTTCGTCGGCATGCTGCGCGAGCGCTGGCCCGACGAGGAGCTGCCCGAGCGCTGCGAGCGCTTTGTGCGCGCCTATCACGATTTCTGGGTCCGGCACGCGCGCCTGCTGCACATGCGCAACAGCATGGCGGCAGCGCGCGACAGCCGCATGATGCTTCACCGCGTGGCGGTGACACAGCCGGTGATCGCGCTGCTCGTCCAGCAGATGGACGGCGACCCCGCGGTGCCGGACAGTCCGGCGACCGCGATGGGATCGGTGTTGATGACGGGGATCGAGCGGGCGGCGACGATGCGGACCGACGCCTACCTGGCCGAGCTCTACGACGACGCGCCGCGACGGCTCTCCGCTCCCTACTTGCGCGCGGCGACCCGCCTGATGCAGATCACCATCGCCGACATGCGCGCGACGATGGCGGCGGAGGGACGGCTCGATGGCTGATCGCCGGCGCCGCTTCGGGCTCAGCCCCTCTTGCCGCCGACGCCCTTGAGGTAGGCCTCCATGCCCTTCATGTAATCGGGGTTCAGCATCAGCGCGCTGTTGGCCATGCGCTCGACCTGGCGGCCGAGGTCGCGGCTGACGTCGCTGGCCAGCTCGATCGCCACCTTGGCGGCGCCCATCTGCTCGCCGTTCTGCTTGGCGAGGTGGCGGCAGAAGTCCATCACCTCGTCCTCGAACGTCTCGTCGGCATAGACCTGGTGGACGAGGCCCATCGTAAAGGCCATGTCGGCGCTGGCCGGCTTGTTGGCCATGATCAGCCAGCGCGCCCAGTGCGGGCCGCACATGCGTGCGAGGCGCGACACGCCGTTCGATGCCGGCAGCACGCCGAACAACCCTTCGGGAAAGGCGTAGGCGGCGCTCTTGGCCGCGAGGCGGAAGTCGCACGACAGCGACAGCTCGAGCCCGCCGCCGACGCACATCGCCTGGTGGGCGACGACGAAGGGTTTCTCGATGTGCTCGATCTCGTCCCACAGCTGCTGCATGTTGTTGAGATTGAGGCGGTGGTTCTCGCGAATGCCGCGCGCGGTGTGCTTGGTCGGCGAGACGATCTTCTGGTTGCCCGACTTGAGGTCGGCGCCGGCGCTGAAATAGCGGCCGGTGGCGCGGATCAGCATGACCTTGAGGTCGTCGTCGTCGCGGAAGCGCAGCACGGCCTCGGTCAGGAGATCCATCATCTCGCGGTTGATGGCGTTGAGCTTGTCGGGGCGGTTGAGCGTGGCGATCAGGATGCCGTCGACATCCTCGGTCAGCAGCGGGGCGGCTTCGGTGGTCATCGTGCGATCTCCTCAGAGCGGGCTCTAGCCGCGGGTCCGCGGCAGGCCGAGGCCCTTTTCAGCGACCATCGAGCGGTGCACCTCGCTGGTGCCGCCGTAGATCGTCGTGCCGTGCGCGTGGCGGAAGCACTGGTTGAGGAAGCCCGCCGGCCCTTCGCGCTTCGACAGCGACAGCGGCGCGGTCAGGTCGAGCAGGTCGCGCGAGTCGCTGAGGAACTTCTCCGACGAGTACATCTTGGCCATCGGGCCATAGGCGAGGTTCGGCTTCTTCTCGACGCTCGCCCACTGCGAGCGGTAGGTCAGCATGTCCGAAACCCGCAGGTGCGCCAGCGCGCGGACCAGGCGCACTTGCGTCGAGGCATGCTCGATCAGCGGCTTGCCGTCGCGCTTCAGCTCGCGGCAAAGCTCCTCGGCGGCTTCGAGCATCGCGTTCATCACCTTGGAGAAGCCGCCGCCGTGCTCCAGCTCGAGCGCGGCGCTCATCGTCTTCACGCCGGCATCGACGTCGCCCAGGCGCCAGCTGTCCGGGATGCGGACACCGTCGTAGAAGGTGATGTTGGTGCGCTCGTTCATGAAGGTGTGGACCGCCTGCACGGTCACGCCCTCGTTCTTGAGCGGCACGATGAACATCGTCAGCCCCTTGTGCTTGGGCACGTCGGGGTTGGTGCGGCAGAGCATCAGCACGTAGGTCGAAAGGTTGGCGCCGCTGGTCCACATCTTGGTGCCGTCGATGCGCCAGCCGTTGCCCTCGGGCGTCGCCTTGGTCTGCGCCGCGAACACGTCGGAGCCCGAGCCGGGCTCCGAATAGCCGAGGCTGCAGATCACTTCGCCGCTGAGGATCTTGGGCAGCACATCGCGCTTCAGTTCGTCGCTGCCGTACTTGTCGATCATCATCGCGACCATGCCGGAAACGCCGGCGGCGGGGTTGTTGTAGCCCTGGCGCTCGAACTCGCCCATCGCGGCGATCCGGGCATAGGCCGGGATGTCGCGGCCCGAAAGGTGCTCGGGCATGCCGGGGAACAGCAGCTTGTGGTCGCCCAGCAGCTTGTTGATGCGCGGGTTGTAGCCCTCCCACGAATAGTGGAACTTCTCGCGCTCCTCGGCGGTGACGTTGTCGGCGAAGAACTGGCGGATCTCCTCGACCAGCGCGTGCGCCTCGGCGCCGAGGTCGAAGTCGATCGGCACGTCGCCGGTCTCGGGCAGGGTGACGGTTTCGCCGGCGTAGCGGCGGCGACCGGCTTCCTCGGCGAGGAGCTGCGGATCGCCGAGCACCAGCGGCCATTCCTTGGCGCGCAGCACGAAGAGATGGATGTCGTATTCGCACGACAGGCCATAGCCGCCGAAGGTGTGCAGCGATTGCGAGGCGGCGCGGACCGCGGCGTCGGCGGCGTACCACAGCGCGATCGAGATCGCGGTGGCGGCCTCGTCGGTGCCGTCGAAGATCTCGCGGATCGCATTCCAGGCGAGGAACTTGGCGCCGTCGACGTCGCACAGCAGGTCGGCGAGCGGGTGGGAGATGCCCTGGAAGGTGCCGATGAGCTGGCCGAAGGCCTTACGCTCGCAGGCATAGGCGGAGCCCAGGCGCAGCGCCTCGCGGCCGAGCCCGGCGAGGGCGACCGCGGAGTAGATCTTCCATTCCTCGACCGCCGCCTCGAACGCGGCCAGCGCCTCGGCGCCGGTGCCGAGCGGAACGGCTTCGAGCACGCCGAGATCGATCTCGGCGAGCGGCGTGGAGGCCAGCGTCTCTTCCGCCTTGCGCGCGCTTTCGGGCAGCGCGACCACGACGATGCTCTCCCCCTTGCGCGCGATCACCGCTTCGGCGACCTTGCCGCCGGCGATCCACTGCACGGGCCGCGCCGCGATGTCGTGGAGCGCGATGGTGACCACCGCTTCGCCTGAGATCGCGCGGCCGAGCAGGTCCGCCCCGGCCTCGCCGCCGATCTGACCGAGCAGGCGCGCGGCGACCAGCGCTTCGGCGAGCGGACCGGACACCAGCGTGCGGCCGGCTTCCTCCATCAGCAGCGCGGCGTCGAACAGGCCCATCCCCATGCCGCCGGCGTTCTCGGGCACACGCATCGCGAAAGCGCCCAGCTCGGCCAGGCCGTGCCAGAGCTGTGGGTCGAAGCCGGTGTCCATCGCGGCCCGCACGCGGACGGTGCTGGAGTTCTCGTCGAGGAAGCGGGCGAAGGTATCGCGCACCATTTCCTGTTCGTCGGTGAGGTCGAAATTCATGGGGTAAGCCTCTTCCGGTATCGGCCTGACCGGCCTCGCATCGCGTTTCCCACAGCACGGAATCGATACGGGCGGCAATTGGAAATTCGTGGGGATCGCCTCCGCGATCCGTCCTGCTGAGGCGGGCCGCGAAGCGTTGTTGGCCGCAGGGGCATGGGTTACCCTGCGGGAATGCCCGTTGTTCCGTTTTCCTCGGTGCTCGACGACCCGGCCGGCCTGCCCGGCTATCGTCGCCGCATCCGCGTGCAGGCCGCGCCCGGCTTCGCGATGGCGATGCTGGAGGACGATTACCACTGCATGTCGGTGGGGCTGGAGCATGATGGCCACGTGGTGACGGCGGTGATCCCGGCGATGTATCGCGAGCCCTGGACGACCTGTCCCGGCGCGATCGCGCAGCTACGCGAGACCTTCACCGGCGCGCCGCTTTCGGACGTCACCGCCCGGCGCGACAAGCCGCGCAATTGCACGCACTTGCACGACCTCGCGGTGTTGGCCGCCGGGCACGCGGGACAGGCCGGCCGGCTGGACTACGACATCCGGGTGTCCGATCCTGTGGATGGGCGCCGCATTCTCGATCTGCGTCGCGACGGGCGCCCGTTGCTGCGCTGGATCGAGCAGGACGGGGCGCTGACCACGCCCGAGGGAGCCGCCGGTTGCAACCTGATGGCCTTGCGCGACTGGATCGCCGGGCTCGACCCGGCCGCGCGCGAGCCGGCGCGGCTGCTGCAATGGGCGGCGATCGTCGCGCATGGGCGGACGCTGCCGTCCAGCGCGATGGACGACGCACGCCGGATGCCGCCCAACTGCTTCACTTTCCAGCCCGAGCGCGCCGCGGTCACGCGCCGGATCGGCAGGATCGTCGATTTCAGCGCGGGCGGACGCCAGCCGCTCGACGGCATCGGCGGCGAGCTGATCGCGCGGGTGGAAAGCTAGGCGGACTCAAAGGCCTCTCAGGCCGCGCTCGACACCAGCTTGACGTTCGGGGTCGCCTGCTCCTCCGGGCGCAGCGCCTGGCGGATCGCGTCGTTCATGCACTCGAGCAGCGTGTCCGCCTGGACGCGGTCCTCGGACCCGTAGACCAGGCCGACCGCGAGCGGGCGATCGGGGGTCTCGGTCGGCAGCAGCGTGGCGACCACCATGCCCGGCGAGCCGAAACCCGCCGCGCCCACGACGTGTCCCGCCTCGCGGCAGAGATCGATCCGCGCGGTCATCTCGGCGGCGGAGAATTTGCGGTGGTCGGCCGCCTCGGCGTTGAGGCGGCGGACCACGCCGTCGCAGCGCGCCTTGGCGACGGTCGACAGCAGCAGCCAGCCCGAAGCCGAATCGCACAGCGGCTCCTGAAGTCCGCCGGCAAGGCCCCGCGTGGCCGCGGCCGAGCCGCGAAGGCCGCCGCGCCAGGTGACGATCTGGCTGTTGAGGCCAACCATGCCGAATAGCGCGACCGAGAGCCCGGTCTGCGCCGCCAGGCGATCGGTCAGCGCGACCAGGCGGCCGTCGCGAACCATGCCGCGCTGGCCGGTCGCGCCGAGCAGCGCGGCGCGGGGGGTCAGGCTGTACGAGCGCGAATAGGGGTCTTTGTAGAGCAGGCCCAGCTCGACCAGGCTCGACAGCAGTTCGGAGGTGCTCGACTGTGGACGGTCATACCGCCGCACGATGTCCATCACCGTCGCTTCGCGATGCGAATCGTCGAAATATTCCAGAACTTCGATGACGCGGCGGGCGATCTTGGCCTTGTTCGAAGATGCGCTTGTGGCTGCCATTGAGCCTCTCTCCTCGATTGCGTTGCTCGTCTTCGCGCGTGAGGCGTCGGCCCGCAGCCACGAAACGAGATTATTTCGTTTAATCTTAACCTAGCTTAGTATCACCTTACTGCGTTTTCGCAAGGGGCGAAAATGTCGCAAACCGTCGCGCGGCACCGGATGAGCCGATGTGTTGCACGGCTGGGCGGTTCGCACGAGGCCGAACTTGTGCCAAGGTCGCCGCGATGGACGCGTTTTCGCCCGAGGTTGAGCGCCTGCTGATCGACTCTCGCCGTCTGTGGGCGGGCGAAGCGGTGCCCGAGGCGCCGCTGCTGTTCGTCGATCTCCACTCGGCCGGTGACTGGCCGGAGCGTCCGCTGCTGCCGCCGTGCCCGGTGGTCGGCATCGGCGATCCGACGCATCCGCTGGCCGCGGCGCTCGATGCGGTGATCGAGCCGCCGGTGGGCGCGGAGGCGATGCTGCGGATCGTCGCCGCGCATCCGCAGGCGGCGGCGGTGGCGGTGCAATTGCTGCGTATGCTGCCGGGTCTCCCGGCGCCCGACGCGCTCGTGGCCGAATCGATGGCGTACGGCCTGCTCCAGAGCAGCGCCGAGCACCGCGCCTGGCTGGCCGCGCGCGTCGCCGATCCCGTGGCCAAGGAGGGCCGCGTCGCGGTGGTTCGCGACGACGACGCGCTGCACCTCGCACTCGACCGGCCGGAGAGCGGCAACGCCATCGACCGCGCGATGCGCGATGCGCTGCACGAGGGGCTGACGCTGGCGGCGCTTGATCCCGGTATCGGCCGTGTCGTGCTGTCGGGACGCGGGCGCTGTTTCAGCCTTGGCGCGGATCTCGCCGAGTTCGGCACGACCACCGATCCCGCCACCGCCCATGCCATCCGCGCCCGGACACTGCCGGCGCGCGCCGCGCTGGGCTGCGCGGCGAGGCTGGAAGTCCATGTCCAGGGCGCCTGCGTCGGCGCCGGACTGGAGCTTGCCGCCTATGCCGCGCGGATCGTCGCGACGCCGGGGGCGTGGTTCCAGCTTCCCGAACTGGCGATGGGCATCCTGCCCGGCGCCGGCGGCTGCGTCTCGCTCACCGCGCGGATCGGCCGGCAACGCGCGGCGCTGATGATCCTCTCGGGCAAGCGCATCGGTGCGCGCCAGGCGCTAGGCTGGGGGCTGGTCGACGCGCTCGTGGACGCATTGCCCGGCGACCCAGGTGGCGCGGACGTCTGAAGCGCTGAGGCGTAGCCGCGCCTCCGCCCAGGGCCGGTCGAGCAGGCACAGGTCCGCCGCCTCGCCCACGGCGATCCGGCGCTCGCGGGTGAGGTCGTCGGGCGCGGCGAGGTAGAGCGCCAGCGCTTGCTCGGGCGTAAGCGCCTCGTCCGCGCCGATGACCACGCCGCCGTGCGTTGTGCGCGAGACCGCGGCCGCCATTGCCGCCCAGGGGTCGCCGCTGCCGAACGGCGCGTCGCTGCCCGCGGCCAGCGTCACCCCCGCCGCGCGCAGGCTGGCGAGGCGGTAGAGATCGCCATGGTGGCGCGGCTCGACGTCGAGCACATAGCGGTCGCCGCGCTCGGCGACGAAATGCGGCTGGGCGACGACGGCGATGCCGCGAGCGGCGAGGTGCGCGAGCTGGTCGGCATCGGCGATCGAGGCGTGCTCGATGCGGTCGCCCGGCCTCACGCCAGCATCCTCGAGCGCGGCCAGCGCGAAGACCATCTCGACCTCGGTGACGCAGTGGATGGCGACGGCGCGATCCTGGCGATGCGCGGCGACGATGAAGGCGACCGCCTCTTCGAACGGGGGCAGGGCGTTTTCGTGAAGGTGGAGCTTGGCCGGGCCGAGGTGCCAGCGGTCGGGAGCGGCCTCGGCCAGATCGAGCGTGCCGGCGAGCCAGCAGCACTGGCGCAGTGCGCCCGACCGGCGCTGCTGCGCGAAGTGGGCGGCGAGCGCGGGATCGTTGCGCGGCGACATGTCGGTGACGCCGGTGACGCCGTAGCCCGCGAGTTGCCGCGAGATCGCGTCGAGATCGGGCGGGTTGCCGCCGAGCGCCGTCTGCAGCCAGGCGTCCTCGTCGAACAGCCGGCCGGTCCATTGGCCATCCTGCCGCTCCAGCCCCGGCGGCGGGGCGGCGCGGGTGAGCAGGTCTTCGATAGCGCGCGCGTTGAGCAGCCACATGCGGCCGGAGCGGTGCTGGATGCGCAGGGGCCGGTCGGGCACCAATCGGTCGAGCGCTGCGGCGTCGGGCAAGCCGCCGAACACGCTCTCATGATAGCCGATCCCGCGCAGCCAACCGTCGCCGGGAACCGCGAGGGCGCGGGCAAGGGCGGCCGCGTCGCAGACCTCGGGTGGGCCGCAGGGTATCGATGCGGCGCGAGCGGCGAGCGCGTAGAGGTGTATGTGGTGGTCATGGAGCCCAGGCAGCAGCGCGCCGCCCTGGGCCTCGATCACCGCCTCGTCCGGTTGCTCGGCCAGCGTGCCGATCTGGGCGATGCGGCCGTCCTGCAGGCGCACGTCGGCGCGGCCCCCGTTCCATATCTCGACGTCGCGGATCAGCACGAAAGATAGCGCTCGGTGTCCGCGCCGAGCGGGCGAACCTCGGCGGTCAGCGTTCGGCGGGGCACGCGGGGGAAGGGCCGGCCAAGCGCGGCGCTCCAGCCGCGCAGCTCGTCCTTCAGCGCCGCGGCATCGTGGACGCGTTCCTCGGTCAGCGCTTGGGCCGCGACGGCGCTCATCGCCAAGCCGATGCGCTGCGCTTCGCCGCCTTCGAGCGCGCGCCAGGCCTCGCGCGCGCCGACGATGCCGGTCAGCGGATCGGCGATGGCGTCGCCGACATAGCCGATCGCGCCGCCGGCATCGGCCATCGCGCGGGCAAGGCCCCCGGCGACGCCGCAGTCGTTGCCGATCCCGGTCCAGTTCGCCGCGCCGCCGCGCGCGCCGTGGCCGGTGACGCTTAGCCAGACCAGCCCGGGCACGTCGCGCACCAGAACCTCGGCATCGATGCCGAGCTGACGCAGCGCGCGCACGCGCGACGATTCGATGACCACGTCGGCGCGGGCGATCAAGGCTACCAGTGCCGCCTTCTCGGCGTCGCTGGCGAAGTCGATCAGCACGCTCGCCTTGCCCTGGTTGATCAGGTCGAACGTGGCCGGATCGTCGCGGCGGATGAGGTCGGGGCGGGTCTTGCTCTCGATCTTCACCACTTCCGCCCCGGCCAGCCACAGCAGGTGTCCGATGAGCGGTCCCGCCCAGATCGCCGAAAGATCGATCACCAGCGGCGGGTGGCCCGCCGGGCGCATGCGGTGGGGTCCGCGCACCAGCGTCTCGATCGCGGGCGAGACGGGGGTCTCGTCGGCCGACGCGACGGGAAGCCCCAGCAGCCGTCCGCGTTCGACCAGATCCGCGCAGTCGTGCGACGCCACGGCGGCGGCGATGGCGTCGGGATCGTCGATGCGAAGCGTCTCGTCGCCGAACAGCGCCGGCAGCAGCGCGCGGTCGTCGTCCCGGATGATCGTCAGCGCGAACCAGCCGCCGTCGCGCGTCGGCATCAGGCGACTGCCGCCGATCCCGGCCGAGACCTGGCCGTTGATTATATAGCCGCCGTTAGATCCGCGCTCACCGAGCAGTGTGGCGCCGTCCAGCGCGGCGATGCGGGGCGATCCCGTCGTTGCGGCGAGGTCGACAAGCTGCCGGCTGGCCCAGCGTGCCAGGGGGATCGCCGGGCCTTGCTGGTCAGTCGGCAAGGATCTTCTTGACCTCGCGGCGCAGCAGCTTGCCCATCTCGTTGTAGGGCAGCTCAGGCACGAAGGCGACTTTTTCGGGCACGCGGCTGGAGCGCAGGCGGGTGCGGATGAGCGTCTTGAGCTCATCCTCGCCGGGTTGCGCCTGGCCTTCGCGGACGACGACGGCGATGCCCACCGCCTCGCCCCATTCGACCGAGGGAATCGCACAGGCGCAGGCGTCGGCGACGGCCGGGTGGGTGAGGAGGACATCCTCGATCTCGCCGGGCGACATGTTCTCGCCGCCACGGACGATGACATCGTCGGCGCGGCCCGAGAGGTACAGGTAGCCGTCCTCGTCCATGTAGCCGGCGTCGCGCGTCGGGAACCAGCCGTCGGCGGTGAGCGCGCTCTTTTCCTTGTACTCGCCCGAGACCTGTTCGCCGCGCACGTAGATCTCGCCGGCCTCACCCACGGGCAGGACGTTGCCGTCCTCGTCGCGGATCTCGATCTCGACGGTGGGCAGCGGTTGGCCTAGCGAGGTCAGTCGCGCCCGGATCTTGGGATCGTCGGAGGCGAGGGCGATGCGGTGGTCCTCGGGGCCGAGCAGAGCGATCGTGGAGCTGGTCTCGGTCAGGCCATAGGCGTTGGTGAAGCCGCTGCTGGGGAACAGCTTCAGCGCCTTCTGGATGATCTCCAGCGGCATCTTGCCGCCGCCGTAGGCCACCGCACGCAGCGACGAGACGGTCGCCTCCGCGCCTTGCTCGATGGCGCCGATGATGCGGGCGAGCATCGTGGGCACGAGGAACGAGTTGGTCACTTGCTCCTCGGCCACCAGCTTGAGCCAGGATTCGGGGCTGAACGCCGGCAGCATGACGATACGGCGGCCGGCGTAGAGCGACGACATGATCGCCGAGATTCCGGCGATGTGGTAGGGCGGCACGACGACCAGCGCGGCGTCGGATTCCTGGGCCGAGCCGAACTCGACCGTGCCCAGGATGTAGCCCAAGAGGTTCGAGTGCCGCAGGATCGCCGCCTTCGGCGCGGCGGTGGTGCCGCTGGTGAAGAGCTGCACCGCGACGCCTTCGCCGGGATCGTACTCCCGGTCCTGTTCCTCGGGCCAGCTTTCCTGCGCCTTGAGCGTGAACAGCTCGCGCGCATAGACGGTGTGGCCCTGGTCACCCGCGATCCGCTCGACCCGTTCCTCGTCGCCGATCACCAGCGCCGGGGCGATGCGGCCCAGCAGCGCGGCGAGATCGGTGTCGGCCAGGCGGTAGTTGAGCGGGCAATAGGGCACGCCGGCCAGCGCCGCGCCGAACAGAGCGATCACCGCCGCCTCGCTGCTCTCGTCGAGCAGGGCGACATACTGCACGCCGCTCTGCTGGATCAGCTCGAACGCGCCGCGCGCGGCGGCCAGCAACTCGGCATATGTCCAGCGCTTGCCGTCGCAGACCAGGCCGACGCGATCGGGAGCGGCTTCGGCCGCCATTTCGAGGAGAAGGGCGATGTTCATGCGCGGTGCGGCCTATCTCGGTAAAGCGTGCGGATCAGTCGGAGGCGGGCAGCGGCTTGGCGTCCTTGGTGACGAGCGCGACGCCGTCGACCGAGAGCGATCCCTTGCCGGGCTTGACGCAGAGCAGCTCGTACTGGGCGTCGGCATCGACATAGCGCTTGCCCATCAGCGTGCCGGCCGAGAAATCGGCGGCGAGGGGGGCGAGCTCGGCCGGCTTGGCTTCGGCCATCGGCGAGCCGCCGCACTCGATCGTGCCGCTGCCGGCGCGGATCACCATGACTTCGGTGTCGCAGGCCACGCTCTTCAGTTTCGTTCCGGGCTTCATCTCTCAAATCCTCTTGCAGAATTCTGGCGGGGACGCGTTCGGCCGCGCGTTCCCGCCTCATTTGCCTTTAAGCGTTCGATCAGGTCCTATTCAAGGCCAACTTCGAGCCCGGCGGGCCAAGGCTTCAGGCGATCGCGCCCTTGGCCTTCAGTTCCTCGATGCGGTCCCACTCGATACCCATTTCCATGAGGACGATCTCGGTGTGCTCGGAAGCCTGCGGCGAGCGAGTGGTCTCGAGCGCTTGGTGGTCCCACTGGACCGGGCCGCGCACCAGCTTGAGCGGCTTGCCACCGTCGGCGCCCTCGACCTCGATGAAGTGGTCGTTGGCGATCGCCTGTTCGTCGGTGAGGATGTCGGCGAAGCTCTGGATCGGCGCCCACTGGCCCGAGAACGTCTTGAGATGGGTGCGCCAGTATTCGAACGGCTGCTGCGCGAAAGCCTTGACCAGCACGTCGCTGGCGGCGCCGGCGTTCTCGAACAGAGCGCGCGGCTCGGAGAAGCGCGGATCGTCCGCCGCCTCGGGCACGCCCAGATGCTCGAACAGACTGCGGATGTGGCCGGTCGGCGAGATCGTGCACAAGTTGATCGTGCCGCCGTCGGAGGTCCGGTAGTTGCCCATGAACGGATTGCGCGCAGCGCCGCCGCTGCCGGGCATCGCGTTGCGCGTCAGCACGCCGGTTTCCGCCACCTGGGCGACCAGCGCGCCCGAGGCCCAGAGCGCCGAGCCGAGCAGCGAGACGTCGAGCTCGGTCGCCTGGCCGGTGCGCTCGCGGTGGAGCAGCGCGGCCGAAATGCCGCCGGCGATGAACATGCCGCCGATCGAATCGCCGAACGCCGGGATCCCCTGGCCGATCGGCCCGGGCAGTTCCTCGGGGGTCATCGAATAGGCAATGCCGCTGCGCGACCAGAACGCGGTGCCGTCGAAGCCGCCGACCTCGCGTTCGGGGCCCTTGTCGCCGAAGGCGCTGCCGCGGGCGTAGATGATGTTGGGGTTGGCGGCGCGGATGTGCTCGATGTCGAACTTGTTCTTCTGGCGTACCTGGGGAAGGTAGTTGGTCAGGAACACGTCGCACTGCTTGGCCAATTCGTAGAGCACCTCCCGGCCTTCGGGCGTGGCGAGGTCGATGCCGACGCTGCGCTTGCCGCGGTTGGGATGCTCGACCAGCGTGTGCCGCAGCGGATCGAGCTGCACGCCGCCCATGTTGAGGAAGCCGCGCTGCGTGTCGCCGCGCACCGGGTGCTCGATCTTGAGCACGTCCGCGCCCCAGTCGGCCAGGATTGCGCCGGCGGCGGGGACAAAGGTGAACTGCGCCACTTCCAGGATTCGCACGCCATCCATTACCTTGGTCGTCGCCGTGGTCGTCATAACCCCCCCGTTCGTTTGGTCGGGCGGCACATCCGCCCGAAATATCGAACCGTCCTGCGCCCAAACCGCACCGCGATCAACCTTTGCGCCATCGCCACTACGATGACCCCCGGGACGGTGGCCGTGTTGAGCCGAACGCCAGCGCGATTGCGTTCAACGCATTTGACTCGCCGCGCCTCTTATTGCTAACCTAGGTTAGTTAATAGGCAATCCTCCCCATCCGATTCGGAGATCAGTCATGTCGAAGTTCGCCCCGATCGCCCTGCTCGCAACGCTGGTCACGTTCTCGCTCGCTCCGGTCGCGGTCTATGCCGCCGAGACCTCGCAGAGCGTCGCCGCCACCGCCGATGTCGCCGCGGCCGCCCCCTCGGTCACCGCCGGCCGCATGATCTATGGCGCCAACGGCCAGCGCATCGCCGCCGCTTACCGCGTCACCGCCAACGGCACCGTGCAGGTGATCCTCGACGGCAAGCTGGTGAGCATCCCCGCTTCGTCGCTGAGCGAGACCGACGGCAAGCTCGTCAGCTCGCTGACCAAGGCGGAGCTGGCGCGCGCGCGCTAAGCCGCGGCCACCGGTCACGAAGAAGGGCGGCGCCTCTGGGTGCCGCCCTTTTCGTATGTCCTCCGGCCAATGTATTCCGGACAGCGGTCCTACCGCCCGTCGCGCGCCACGTTGTCGTAGATCCGGGCGAGGTAATCGCGAAGCTGCGCCAGCTCTTCGGGCGCGAAGCCTTCGAACACGACTTCCTCGTGCCGCTTGGCGACGCCCGAGAGGCTATCGAGCAGCAGCTTGGCCTTGTCGGTCACGTAAATCGCCCGAGCGCGGCGGTCGTCGTCGCGCTCCTGGCGGCGCAGCAGCCCCTCGGCGCAAAGCCGGTCGATCAGGCGGCCCGCCGAGGCCTCGGACATCTCCAGCGCTTCCGCGATCATCCGCTGGGTCGATCCGGGATGGCGCGCGACCACGACGATCATCGACCACTGCGAACGGGTGACCCCGTGCGAGGTGACGTGCCGGTCGAAACGCTGGCGAAGCTGCCGGGCGAGCACGTTGAGTCGGATGGCGATCGTGCGCTTCACGTCGATGCTGCCCGGGTCCCACGCTTCGCTCATGTCTTCACTTTCCCCGGTGCAGGGGGACGACGGCGTCGCCGTCCCGGCCTGAACCCCAACCTCGGCCCCAGCCTTTGGGCGCGTTTCAGACGCGCTCAATGATCATCGCCGGCGCCATGCCCCCCGCCGCGCACATCGTGATCAGCGCATAGCGGCCACCGCTGCGTTCGAGCTCGTCCAGCGCGGTGCCGATCAGGATCGCGCCGGTCGCGCCGATCGGATGGCCCAGCGCGATCGCGCCGCCGTTGGGATTGACCTTGGCGCGATCGAGATCGAGGTCGCGGATGAACTTCTCGACGACGACGGCGAAGGCCTCGTTGACCTCCCACACGTCGATCTGGTCCTTGGTCAGGCCGGCCTTGGCCAGCACCTTGCGCGCCGCCGGGACCGGGGCGTTGAGCATCAGCGTCAGGTCGTCGCCCATGTTGGCGGTGGCGACGATCCGCGCGCGCGGCTTGAGCCCATGCTTCTCGGCATAGTCCTTCGAAGCCAGCAGGATGCCCGCCGAGCCATCGACCACGCCCGACGAGATGCCGACATGGTGGATCGGCTTGACCTCGACCTCGGGAAACACTTGGTTGATCAGCTCGACATAGGTCTTGCCGCCCGGCTCGGATGGCATGTTGTAGAACATCTCGAACGCGGGCTTGAGCTCGGCAAGGCTTTCCGCGGTGGTTTCGGGGCGCGGGTATTCCTCATGATCGAGGATCACGTTGCCCTCATCGTCCTTCACGGGAATCGTCGACTTGGCGAAGCGGCCTTCCTGAAGCGCGATGGCGGCGCGGCGCTGGCTCTCGACGCCCATCTGCTCCAGCTCGGCGCGGGTGATGCCCTCCATCGCGGCGATCGCATCGGCGGCGACGCCCTGGTTGGTCTGCGGGTGCTTGGCCTGCAGGCGCGGGTTGCCCACGCCCATGCCGCCGCCGCCCAGACCCGCCTCGCGCATCTTCATGCCTTGCGCGTTGATGTAGGACAGCATCTCGGTGCCGCCGGCGATCACCAGGTCTTCCATGCCCGACATGATCTGCGCCGCGCCGAACGCCACGGCGGTGATGCCGCCGCCGCAATAGCGGTTGAGGCTGACGCCGCTGGCCTTGGTGCTGTAGCCGGCGTCGACCGCGGCCATGCGGCCGATCGTGCCGCCCTGCAGGCCGACCGTGCCCGAGGTGCTCCAGACGATGTCGTCGACGTCCTCGGTCTTGAGGTCGTTGCGCTCCTTGAGCGCCGCCAGCACCGTTGCCGTCAGATGCTCGGGGTGCATCTGCGACAGCGCGCCCTTGCCCATCTTGCCAATGCCGCGCGGCGTGCGCACGGCGTCGATGATGTAGGCTTCGGCCACTTCGAAATCTCCTGCGTATGATCTGTGGCGCCTCATGCTCGGCTGCCGGGCGATTTGCAATTCTCGTCGAGAGGACGGTGCCGGCGGCATCGCGCCGGCGATTGGCGCCTATATGTAGTGGCCGGCGGGCGCCTGCAACCCGAGGGAGGCGTTGTCCGGCATATATCGCACCCCCGCGCGTTTGTCGCCACGGCTTGACGTGGCGGTCGGCCTCCTCAACATCGCGGGCGGTCGCATCGAGGGGAATTCGCGCATGGAAGGTAGCGAGAACGGCGGCACCGGAGAGACCGGCGCGTTCGCTCCCCTGCGCGAGCCGACCTTCCGGCGGATATGGACGACCAGCCTGTTTTCCAACTTCGGCCAGCTCATCCTGGGCGTGGGTGCGGCCTGGGAAATGACGCGGCTGTCCGATTCGCCCAGCATGGTCGCGCTGGTGCAGACCGCGCTGATGGTGCCGTTGATGCTGGTGGCGCTGCCGGCCGGCGCGGTCGCCGACATGTTCGACCGGCGCAAGATCGCGCTGGTGGGTCTTGGCTTTTCGATGGCCAGCGCAGCGACGCTGACGCTGCTCGCCTTCCTCGGGTTGACGACGCCCTGGATCCTGCTGCTGTTCTGCGTGCTGATCGGCGGCGGCGTCGCGCTCTATTCGCCCTCGTGGCAGGCCTCGATCGGCGAGCAGGTCTCGCCCGCGCACTTGCCGGCGGCGGTGGCGCTGGGGACGATCAGCTACAACGTCGCGCGCAGCTTCGGCCCGGCGCTGGGCGGCCTCGTCGTCCTCGCGCTGGGGGCCAAGGCCGCCTTCGCGATGAACGCGGTGTTCTACCTGCCGTTGTGGCTCGCGTTCTTCGTCTGGAAGCGCCAGCATGTGCCCTCGCGCCTGCCGCCCGAGCGGATGGATCGCGCGATCCTCTCGGGCGGGCGCTATGCGCTGCATTCGCCGCCGATCCGCACGGTTCTGATCCGCGCCTTCGTGTTCGGCCTGAGCAGCGCTACCTCGACGGCGTTGGCGCCGCTGATCGCGCGCGACCTGCTGCACGGGGATGCCGACGTGTTCGGGTTGCTGCTCGGCGCCGCCGGCGTCGGCGCGGTGGTCGGCGCGCTGTTCATCGGCAGGTTGCGCGATCGCTTCGGCAACGAGACGGTGGTGCGAGTCTGCACGCTGCTGACCGCCGTGGCACTGGTGGTGATGGGGGTGAGCCGCAGCCTGGAGCTGACCTGCGCGGCGCTATTCGTCGGCGGCGCGGCGAACATCATCTGCGTCGCCATGCTTAACGTCAGCGTCCAGCTTTCCGCGCCGCGCTGGGTGACGGCGCGGGCGTTGTCCCTCTATTCCTCGGCGCTGACCGGCGGCATCGCCATCGGTGCCTGGGGGTGGGGGACCGTCGCCGGCCATTGGGACGTGACCACCGCCTTCATCGGCTCGGGCGTGGGCATGGCCGCGACCCTGATGCTCGGCTGGCTGCTGCCGCTGCCCGCGACCGAGGACGAGAGCCCGGATTCGGTCGAGATCGGGCAGGCGCCCGAGGTGGCGATGGCGCTCACCTTGCGGTCGGGCCCGATCGTGATCGAGCTGGAATACGACGTCGATCCCGAGCAGGCGCGCGAATTCTACCTGGCGGCGATCCAGCTGCAGCGGCTGCGCAAACGCATCGGCGCGTTCGATTGGTCGCTGTCGCGCGACATCGCCGATCCGGCGATCTGGGTGGAACGCTATCATTGTCCGACCTGGGGGGACTACTTGCGCACCCGCGACCGCTACACGCGCAGCGACCTCGAGCTGCAGGAGACCGTCGATGCGTTCAACCGGCGCACCGGCGCAGAACGGCGCGTACGCCGGCGGCTCGAACGGCCTTACGGTTCAGTGCGCTGGAAGGCGGATTCGCCCGATCTCTACAAGGGGCCGGTCGAATACTTCGGCCCGTGATCGGCAGCGGCTGTCGCCTATGGACAACAGTGTTGCGTAAAACGTGCGGCCCCCCGTTGTCAGGCGGGGGCGGGCAGGCGACACTCGCGTCCGAGCCGATCGTTCGGCCCTAAAAAATGACGTCCAGGGAGAGTCTGATCATGAGGTACGCCCGTTCTCGCGCCGTGGTTTCGTCCGGCGCGCTCGCCGCGGTTCTCTTCGCCGGCTCGGTTCCGGCGTTGGCCCAGGACGCGGGCGCGCCTGAAGCGACCTCGGCATCGTCGGAAATCATCGTCACCGCCCAGCGCCGCGTCGAGCGCTCGGTCGACGTGCCGATCAGCGTCACCGCGCTTGGCGCCGAGCAGCTGGCGACGGCCAACGTCCAGGAGCTGTCCGACATCTCCAAGATCACCCCGTCGCTGCGTTTCGATACCACCGGGGCCTTCGCGCAGCCGACCATCCGCGGCGTCGGCACCGCGAACACCACGTCGGGCGGCGGAGCCAACGTCGGCATCTACATCGACGGCTTCTATTCGCCCAATCCGCTCGCGGCCGACAGCCAATTGATGAACGTGCGCGCCATCGAAGTGCTCAAGGGGCCGCAGGGTACGCTGTTCGGACGCAACACCACCGGCGGCGCGATCCTGATTCAGACCGCCGACCCCAGCGAGGACACCTCGGGCCAGGTCAAGGCCTCTTACGGGCGCTACAACGAGGCCAAGCTGCAGGGCTATGCCACCACCGGCATCGCCGAGGGCGTGGCGGTCGATCTTGAGGGCATGTATCGCCGCGGTGACGGCTTCCTGACCAATATCGTCGACGACAACGACAAGGTCGGCAAGTTCGAGAACTGGTCGGTTCGCGCCGGCCTCAAGCTCGATTTCGGCCCGGCCTCGCTGCTCTTGCGCTACCAGCACGGCGAGACCGACGATCCCACGCCGCTGATGGCGGCCGCCTACCGCGATCCCGTTCTCGGGCTGCTGACGCCGAGCTTGCTGCTGCCCGATGCGGTCGTCACCACCGATCGCAACCGTGTGGCGCAAGACCAGCCGACCTATCTCCGGTCGAAGAGCGACCAGCTGCAGGCGACGTTCAAGGTCGATCTCGATTTCGCCGACCTTACATCCTACACCCAGTTCCGTTCGGAACGGACCGACCAGTCGATGAACCTCGACAATACCGCCGCCGCCATTTTCCAGCTCGGCATTCCGGTCGACAGCACGACGTTCAGTCAGGAACTGCTGCTTGCGTCGAAGCCCGGCGGCGCGCTCCAATGGGTCGGCGGCCTGTTCTATTTCAACAACCGGGATATCTGGAAGACGCTGATCGACACTCCTGCCGGGCGGATACGATTCGGAGGTTCCGGCACAATAACAGAGGGTTACGCGGCATTCCTGGATGCGACCTACGAAGTTTCACCGCGGTTCTTCGTCACCGTCGGAGCGCGTTATGCGCATGATCGGGTGGACGATGCCTACTACAATCCGCGCTTCAGCGCCGCCCGCACTTATGTTCCCTCGATCAGCGGCGATCGCGTAACCCCGCGCGCGGTACTGCGCTACAAGCCTAGTGACGAGTCGAGCGTCTACGCCTCGTTCACGCGGGGCTACAAAGCAGCGCTGATCGACGTGGGCGGCACTTGCCAGAATCTCGTCAACATCCCGACGCCGCAGAACCCCACCGGCGCGGGCTTCACCTGCAACGACATCAAGCCCGAGAAGATCGACGCCTACGAGGTCGGCTTCAAGTACGACGATCGCCGCCTGAGCCTCGATCTCTCGGCGTTCTACTACGACTACCGGAACCTGCAGGTCTCGCTGTTCCTCGCTGGTACCGCCAACATCGTCAATGCCGCCAAGTCGCAGATTTACGGCATTGAAGGATCGATTCGCTATGAAGTCTTCGATGGCTTCCAACTCAGCGCGGGGGGCTCGTGGACCCATGCTCGCTACAAGGATTTCGACCTGGCGCCGATCTATTTCCGCGATACCGGGACGGGGCTGCTCGACATCCGGTTCGACCAGATCGACAACGTAACCATGCAGCGTACGCCCGAGTTCACCGGCAACATCGGCGCGCGCTATCGTACCGAAATGGGCGGCGGCCGCCTCGAGCTTTCAGGCAACCTCTATTACACGTCGAAGTTCTTCTTCGGTCCTTCGGGCATCCAGTTTCCCCAGGAGGGCTATGAGGTGGTGTCGGTCCGCGCGCAATGGACCGATCCGAGCGACCGGTACACCGTCGCGTTCTGGGGCGATAACCTGACCAACAGCCGCTACCTGACCGCCGTGCAGTACAACACGTTCGGCATGGGCGCGAACTGGAGCACGCCGACCACCTACGGCGTCGAAGTGGGCGTGAAGTTCTAACGGCGCCCTTCGCGCCATCGCCCCCGCGTGTTGCCGGGCGGGGCGAATCATGCGTTACTCGTGATCGACGACGCCGGGATTGGGAGTGCCCAACCCGGCGTCCTTCTTAGTTCCAGGCATAGGGAGAGCCGCGCATGTCCGGCGGGAAGAAATATCGCGTCATCCAGTGGGCCACCGGCAACATCGGCAGCCGCGGACTGCGCTCTGTGATCGAGCACCCGGAAATGGAGCTGGTCGGCCTTTGGGTCAGCTCGCCGGAGAAGGTCGGCAAGGATGCGGGCGAGCTCGCCGGTATCGCCCCCACAGGGATCAAGGCGACCAACACGGCCTCGGACCTGATCGCGCTCGATGCCGATTGCGTGCTCTACATGCGCCAGGGGGTCGATTGGGACGAGGTCTGCGCGATCCTCGAATCGGGCAAGAACATCGCGTCCACACGCGGTGAGTTCCACAATCCGAAAATGATGGATCCCGAGGCGCGGGCCCGGGTCGAGGAGGCCTGCCGCAAGGGCGGCACGTCCGTTTACACCACCGGCTCCAGCCCGGGGTTCAGCACGGAGGCGCTGCTGATTCCGCTGCTGTCGATGCAGCGCCGGCTGGAATGCGTGACGATCGACGAGTTCGCCGACGTCTCCAGCCGCAATTCGCCGCGGATGCTTTTTCAGCAGATGGGCTTTGCCGCGCCGATGGGTCCGTTCAACCAGGCCCGCGCGGATCACCTGAAGCACGATTTCGGCAACTCGCTGGCCGTTATCGCCGATGCGATCGGCCTGTCTTTCGACGAGGTCCGCGCGTTCGGGGAGCTGTCCGCGGTCACCGACGACGTTCAGATCGCGGCAGGCCCTGTCCCCAGGGGAACCGTCGGCGCCATGCGCACGACCGTTGAAGGCTTGCGCGGCGGCAAGCCGATCCTGCGCTTCCGCGCGACGTGGTACGTCTCGGAAAAGATCGAGGCGAAGGACTGGGATCTTCCCAACGCAGGCTGGCGCGTCGTGGTGAAGGGGGATACCCCGCTCAACGTCAAGATCGACTATCCGGCGATGACCTTCGAGGAATATGCCGCGTTCACGCCGGGCCTGACCGCCCACCGCGCCGTCAACGCGATTCCGATGGTCTGCGCCGCCGAACCGGGGATCCGCACCACCGTCGATATGGCGCAAGTGATCCCGCACTTTTGAAGGTCACGTCGGGGCTCAGCCCCCGGCGATTCGCTCCGCCACCGTAACCAGCCGCTGCGCTTGTTCCAGGTGCAGCAGCTCGGTCATCTTGCCGTCGACGCGGATCACGCCCTTGCCGGCATTTTCGGGCAGGGCGAAAGCCTCGATGACTCCGTGGGCCCACGATAACTCGTCGGCGCTGGGGGAGAAGACGTCGTTGCACGGGGCGATCTGGTCGGGGTGGATCAGGCTCTTGCCGTCGAAGCCGAACAGCAGGCCCTGCTCGGCCTCGGTGCGGAAAACGGCGATGTCGCGGAACTCGTTGCACACGCCGTCGAGCACGGCGACGCCGTGCGCGCGGGCGGCGGCGACCGCCATCGACAGGAACGGCAGGAAGGGCGTGCGCTCGGGAGTCAGCTTGGCGCGCATTTCCTTGGCGAGATCGTTGGTGCCCATCACGAAGAGCGCCAGCCGCGTCTCGCCGGCCAGCGCCGCGATGTCCCACAGGCGCGGGATGCAGGCGCACGTCTCGATCATCGCCCAGAGTCGCATGGCCTCGGGCGCGCCCGCCAGCGCCGCGTCGTAGCGCGCGATATCCTCGGGCGAGGACACTTTGGGCACCAGCACCGCGTCGGCGCCCGAACCGGCGATCGCCGCGAGGTCGTCGGCGCCCCAGGGCGTGTCGATGCCGTTCGCCCGGATCGCCACCTCGCGGTTGCCGAAGCCGCCCTCGCGCACCGCCGCCACCGCCGCCGCGCGCGCCTCCGCCTTGCCCTCGGGCGCGACCGCGTCCTCGAGATCGAGGATGACCACGTCGGCGGGCAATGTCCGCGCCTTGGCGATGGCCTTGGTGTTCGAGGCGGGCAGGTAGAGCGCGCTGCGGCGCGGTCGGTCGGTGATGCGGGCGGTCATGGAGGTCCTTGGAGGAGGGTCAGTAGCCGAGCTTGGCGAGAATCTTCTCGCTCTCGTCCCATAGACGCGCCGCCGCCGCGTCGTCGAGCGCCGCGGGCGAGGGTTCGATCGCCTGCATGTCATGGAAGTATCGCCCGCCATCGACACCGGCTTCGGGCGCGGTCGCCATCCACAGCAAAGTCCGGGCCGGCTGCTCGGGCGGGACCATGTCGAGGGTCTCCATGTAGGCCTGGGTCTCCTTGGAGGTGTGCGAAAGGAAGTTGCTGCCGACCACGCCCGGATGCATCGCCTGGGCGACGATGCCGTCGCCGGCGAGGCGGCGCGTGAGTTCGCGCGTGGTGAGCAGGTTGGCGAGCTTGGCGAAGCAGTAGGTGCTGCCGAAGTGATGGGCGTCGCCCGTCATCTGGAGGTCGTCCCAGTCGATCGGCGGGCTCATGGTGTGGGCGGTGGAGGACACCGCCAGCACGCGCACGCTGCCCGCCGGCGCGCCTTCCGCCGCCTTGCGCAATAGCGGCAGCAGGCGCTTGGTGAGAAGGAAGGCTGCCAGGTGGTTCGAGGCGAAGGTGATTTCGTTGCCTTCGTCGGTGATCGCCTTGCGGTCGCGCATGCTGCCGGCGTTGTTGACCAGCACATCGACGCGGTCGGTCAGCGCGACGATTTCGTCGGCGATTCGGGCGACGTCGGCCATGCGCTCGAAGTCGCCGCGCAGGAAATCGATCCTGCCGCCTTCGGCCAGATCGACCGCGATCTCGGCCTGTGCCGCGGCGCTGCGCTCGGGATTACGACCGACGCCGATCACATGCCAGCCGAGGCGCGCGAATTCCTTGGCCGTCGCCTTGCCGACGCCCGAGCTGGCGCCGGTGACCACCGCGACGCGGGGGAGGGCTTCTGCGGTCATGAAATCTCTCCTCCGATGGCCTGCTCGAGCACGGCTTCCTCCGTTTCCGTATGCTGTTCGCGCCTGGCGGCGCTGCGCGCCAGCGGCCCGGTCAGCGCGAACAGCGCCGCGCCGATCAGCGTGGCGACCGCCGAGGTCACCAGGAATGGCCCATAGCCGCCGCCGCTCCGCAAGGTCGCGCTCATCAGCACCGAGCCCACCGCGCTGCCGAGCCCGATCGTCATCGTCATCAGGCTGAGCAGCAGGCTGAAGTTCTTGAGATCGAACCGGCGCGAGATCAGGTAGGCGCCGATGTCGCTCTCCGCACCCTGGGCGAGACCGATGACCATCACGCCGCCCATCAGGACGCCGGCGGCGGTCACGTGCGAGGCGAGGATCACGTAACCGACCGCCGGCAGGCCCAACGCCGCGATCGCGACGATGTGGGGCGAGACGCGGTCGAGCGCGAGGCCGCTGGCGAAGCGCCCGATGATCACCCCGATGGCGTAGAGCGAGACCATCCAGGTGGCGGTCTGGTCGGTGACGCCGCTGTCCATCACCACCAGCTTGAGCTGCGAGGAGGCGAAGACCTGCGGCACGTTGACCAGGAACATGCCGCCCAGGATCAGCAGCAGCATCGGATTGCGGAGCATCGTCATAAGCTCCGCGCGGTCGAACTTGGTCTCCTCCTTCGCCTCGGCCGTGCGCCGCGTCTGGCGGCCCATGAACGGGATCGAGAGCAGGCCGCCGGCCAGGCATACCAACGCTAGCGCCTGATAGCCGGCGCGCCAGCCGTGATCCGCGATCACTTCGCCCAGCACCGGCGCGGCGATGGCGCCGGCGAGCGGCGGCCCGGTCATCACCAGCGAGAGCGCGATGCCGCGCGCCGCGTCGAAGCGTTCGACCACCACGCGGCAGAACACCATCGAGGTGGTGAGGATGCCGAAGGCGTGCTGCACCAGGTAGATCGCGAAGTACTCGGTGATCCCGCCGCGCATGAAGCTCATCGCCAGGAAGCCGAGCGGCATCGCGGTGAAGCCGACGAGCGCGGCGGTGCGCGTGCCGAAGCGGTCGGTGAAGCGGCCCGCTACCGGCACCAGCACCAGCATCAGCAGCGGCAGCGATCCGACGAGCGCGAAGTCCGCCTTGGACCAGCCGAGATCGGCGATCAGCGCCGGTCCGAACATGCTGAGCGTGTAGTGGTTGATCGACGAGCCCAGGGAAAGGCCCAGGGTCGCGGCCATCAGGTTTCGCCAGTGGGCGCGAAATTCGGTTGTGTAGCTCAGGGGGCCTCTCCGCTTCATTTTGTTTTGGCGTGTCGGTCAGGTGGTGTCGGCGCGGCTGCGGGCGCCATCGAGGAACAACCGCACTGCGAAGGCGATGCCGTCGTCGACCTCGCTCTGCGGCAGCGGGTTGCCCGAGACGAGCATGCGCACCGGGCCGCTCACCACCATGCCCATGAAGGCGAGGGCGGCCTTGGTCGGATGGGGAAGCGTCAGCCGGCCCGCCTCGGTCTCGCGGCGGAGGATCGAGGCCAGGAATTTCACCGAGGGTAGCGTCCCCGCTTCGAAGGCGATGCCGAAGATGTCGGGGAAGCGATAGCTCTCGGTGTTGACGATCCGCTGGAGCCGCAGGCCGTTCGGCGTCATGACCGCCCCGACGCGAAGCTTGGCGATGGCGATCAACGTCTGCTCGATATCGCCGCAATCGGTGGTCGCGAGCTGCTCCGGGGTGACCGAGTAGCGCTCGATCGCCAGGTTCAGCGCGGCGCGGAACAGCGAGACTTTGTCGGGATAGCGGTTGTAAACCGTGCGCTTGGTCATGCCGACATCCTGCGCGATGGCTTCGATCGTCGCTTGTTCGAAGCCTTTCTCAAGAAAGTGATCGAGCGCCCTGTCGAGCAGCTGGGCCTGGCGTGCTTCGGCCTGTTCGCGGGTGGGGCGGCCGGCGCCGGGGCGTGTGGTCATCGTGTGCATGGATGTGCCTTAGCCGAAAAATCGCTTGCCGGGCGCTTCGAATCGCCGTTTAATGAAACGAACGAGTTATCATTAATGCCGACGCCGCCATTGAGCAAGGCGATTCGGTTTCGCGAGGAGATGAGCGATATGGGAGCGGTTGCAGACGGCCTGACGGGCAAGGTCCGAGCGGAGGACCGGTTCGACTATTCGGCGCAGGACATCCGCGCGACGCAGATCGCCGCGCTGAACGAACGCTTCCAGGAGCGCAAGGACGCGATCAAGCTCCTGAAGATGCGTGCCGCGGAAGCCGGGATCGAGCGGATCACCTCGCTGGCCGATATGGTCCCGCTGCTGTTCCCGCACACGGCCTACAAGAGCTATCCCGAAAGCTTCCTGATGGAGGAGAAGTGGGACCGGCTGAACAAGTGGCTCGGCACGATCTCGCCCTATCCGATCGCGCAAATCGACACCTCCGGTATCGACGATGTCGATGACTGGATCGACCGGCTCCAGGCGGTGGGCCACTTCATCTCGTGCTCGAGCGGCACCACCGGCAAGTCGGCGATGCTGATCGCCTCGCAGAAGGACATGGACTGGTCGAAGATTGACACCGTCGGGGTGTTCTCCTGGGGCTCGGGCGTGCAGCCGGCGCAGGATCGCTTGCAGGTCGGCACCGCGCCAGTCGCGGCGGTGCCCAAGAACCTCGTGATCAGCGAGGCGCAGCACGAGGCCTACGGCAACCCCGAATGGCCGCGCTACCGCTATCCGGTGCCGCCGATCACCGTCGGGTCGCTGACGCGGATGGTGGTGATGCGCAAGAAGATCGCCGATGGCACTGCCCGGCCCGACGAGATCGCCGAGTTCGATCGCACCTCGGCCGAGCGCGCGGCGGCGGTCGATGCCGCGATCGGCACGACCGCCGAATTCATCGTCGCCAACCGCGAGAAGAAGCTGATGCTCTCGGGCATGTGGAGCGGGCTCTATGCGGTGGCCAAGGCGGTGCGCGAAATGGGCTACAGCGGCCAGGACTTCCATCCTGATAACTGCGTCTATGTCGGCGGCGGGCTCAAGCGCGCGCAGCTGCCGGCGGACTACCAGGAGTTCGTCCATGAGACTTTCAACATCCCGGAAGGCCGCCATTTCCAGAACTACTCCATGCAAGAGCTAAACTCCGGCATGCCGAAGTGCCGCGAGGGCGGGCGCTATCACGTGCCGCCGTGGATCGTGCCCTTCATCCTCGACAAGGACGGCGATGCGCTGGTGCCGCACGACGGGAGCGGTGAGGTCGAGGGCCGCGCCGCGTTCTTCGACCTGTCGCTCGACGGCCGCTGGGGCGGGGTGATCACCGGCGACAAGATCACGATCGACTACGGCCCCTGCAAATGCGGCAACAAGGGACCGTCGATCCGCGACGACATCGCGCGCTATGCAGATCTCGAGGGCGACGACAAGATCGGCTGCGCGGGCACCGTGGATGCCTATGTGCGGGGCTTGTCCTGAGGCTTGGGGGCGTGGGCGGGCGCTGGACAGCGCGGCGTGGCTGGGGCAGGTTCGGAGCATGAGGATGCTCCCGATTCCGGCCGCCCTCGCGGCCCTCTCCGTTTTTGTCCTGTCCGCGCCGCTCGCCGCCGAACTACCGGTCGGCGCGCGGGCGCCCGATTTCTCGACCCAGACGGCCATCGGCGGCAAAGTCTCGGCGTTCCACTTGCGCGCGGCGCTGCGGCGCGGGCCGGTGGTGCTTTACTTCTATCCCAAGGCGTTCACCCAGGGCTGCACCCTCGAAGCACGCGCCTTTGCCGAGGCGCACGACCAGTTCGCCGCTGCCGGGGCGACGGTGGTGGGGATGTCGGTGGACGATTTGCCGACGCTCCAGCGCTTCTCGACCGAGGAGTGCCGCAACAAGTTCGCGGTCGGCGTCGCGACCCCGGCGGTGGTGCGCGCCTACGACGTGGCGATGAAGCGCGACCGGTTACCCCCGGCCGCCGCCGCGCGCATGGCTTCGGCCAACATCACCGGGCGCACCAGCTACGTCATCGCGCGCGACGGCCGCATCCGCCTGGTCCATTCGGATCTCGACTATCGCGATCACGTTCGGCTGACGCTGGAGGCCGTCAGGGCGCTACGCCGCCCCCGCTGACCCCGCTCCAAAGGCGTTGCGCTTTACAATCGGGCACGCTCCGCTAAGCGGAGCGCGAGCGGCCCCAGGTGCCGCGTGGATACGGAGTTTCAGGACAATGCGTGCCGAAGGGCAGGCCCATATCGACCGGATCGAGGCCGCGCTGGCGCTGGTTCGCAAGTTTCTCGACTGGGACCGCGCGCTCCGCCGCCTCGACGAGCTCAACGCCCGTGTCGAGGACCCCAAGCTGTGGGACAATCCCAAGGAAGCCGAAGCGGTCATGCGCGAGCGGCGGCGGCTCGATGCGTCGGTCGGCACGGTCAAGCAGATCGGCCAGGAAATGGCCGACGCGATCGAGTTCGTCGATCTAGGCGAGGCCGAAGGCGATGAGGCCACCGTCGAGGAAGGGCTCGCGTCGCTGGCCGCGCTGGCCGAGCGCGCCGACGCCGACAAGATCCAGGCGCTGCTCGCCGGCGAGGCCGACGCCAACGACGCTTATCTCGAGGTCCACGCCGGCGCCGGCGGCACCGAGAGCCAAGACTGGGCGCAGATGCTCCAGCGCATGTACACGCGCTGGGCCGAGCGCCACGGCTATAAGGTCGAACTGGTCGATTACCATTCGGGCGAAACCGCCGGAATCAAGAGCGCGACGCTGCTGATCAAGGGCGAGAACGCCTATGGCTATGCCAAGACCGAAAGCGGCGTCCACCGCCTGGTGCGCATCAGCCCGTACGACAGCTCGGCGCGGCGCCATACCAGCTTCAGCTCGGTGTGGGTCTATCCGGTGATCGACGACAATATCGAGATCGAGGTCAATCCCGCCGACCTCAAGATCGACACCTACCGCGCCTCGGGCGCGGGCGGTCAGCACGTCAACACCACCGATTCCGCGGTGCGCATCACCCACGCGCCCTCGGGCATCGTCGTCGCCAGCCAGATCGACCGCTCGCAGCACAAGAACCGCGAAATCGCGATGAACATGCTGAAAGCGCGGCTGTTCGAGGAAGAGATGCGCAAGCGCGAGGAGGCCGCGAGCGCCGAACACGCGTCGAAGACCGATATCGGCTGGGGCCACCAGATCCGCTCTTATGTCCTCCAGCCCTACCAGCTGGTGAAGGACTTGCGCACCGGCGCGACCTCGACCTCGCCCGACGACGTGCTCGACGGCGACATCGACGCCTTCATGGCCGCGGCGCTGTCGCAGCGGGTGACGGGCGAGAAGGTGGCGGTGGAAGACGTCGATTGATCCGGCGCGTGGTCCTCTCGCTGGCGCTGCTCGCGCTGGGCGGCTGTGACGGCGTCGCTCCGGACCAGGACGCCGACCGGCCCGAAACCGCGCGCGCATTTCCGCGCGCCGACCGGGCGGTGTCGATGACATCGTCGAGCGCGTTTTCGACCGAGGTCCAGCGCGACAAGGTCAACGAGGCGCGGACGGTGATGGACCTTGCCGGCATCGAGCCCGGTTCGACCGTCGCCGACATCGGCGCGGGTGAGGGCTACTACACGATCAGGCTGGCGCCGCGGGTTGGCAAGAAAGGCCGCGTGCTCGCGCAGGACATCGACAAGGCGACGCTGGCACGGCTGGCGGCGCGGGTCGAATCCCGGCGGCTCGACAATGTCTCGGTCAAGCTCGGAGAGCCCGACGATCCGCGCCTGCCGGTCGCCAGCTTCGACCGCATCTTCCTGGTCCACATGTATCACGAGGTGGGCGAGCCGTATGCCTTCCTCTGGCGGCTGCGGCCGGCGCTGCGGCCCGGCGGCAAGGTGATCGTCGTCGATGTCGATCGGCCGACCGACCAGCATGGCATTCCGCCCGCCCTCCTGTTCTGCGAATTCGGCGCTGTGGGCTTTCGCCTCGGCCAATTTGTGCGTAAGCCGGAGCTGCAGGGGTACTACGCTGAGTTCGAAGCGACCGGCTCACGGCCGGCGCCGGATGCGATCACGCCGTGTGTCACGGCAAAGGGAAAGTCTAAGGGGTAATGGGTTTCAAGGGTCTCAAGCCGATTGTCTACGGCGGTCGCGAGGTATGGCCCCTGGTGGAGGGTGGCAAGGGCGTGTCCGCCACCAACCATGCCAGTTCGGGCGCTTGGGCGGCGGCTGGCGGCATCGGCACGGTGAGCGCGGTCAACGCCGACAGCTACGACGCCGAGGGCAAGATCGTCCCCCAAGTCTATCAGGCGCTGACCCGCAAGGAACGCCACGAGGAACTGATTCGCTACGGCATCGACGGCGCTGTCGCGCAAGTGAAGCGCGCCTACGACATCTCGGGCGGCCAGGGCGCGATCAACATCAACGTGCTGTGGGAAATGGGCGGCGCCCAGCAGATCCTGGAAGGCGTGCTCGAGCAGACCACCGGCCTGGTGACCGGCGTTACCTGCGGCGCGGGCATGCCCTACAAGCTGTCCGAGATCGCCGCGCGTCACAACGTCCACTACCTGCCGATCGTCAGTTCGGGCCGTGCATTCCGGCTGCTGTGGAAGCGCGCCTATCACAAGGTGCCGGAACTCCTCGGCGCGGTGGTCTATGAGGATCCCTGGCTCGCCGGCGGGCACAACGGCCTGTCGAATGCTGAGGATCCGCTGCAGCCGCAGGATCCCTATCCGCGCGTCAAGGCGCTGCGTGACGTCATGCGGGCGGAAGGCATTTCAGACGGGGTGCCGATCGTCATGGCCGGCGGCGTCTGGTTCCTGCGCGAGTGGGAGAACTGGATAGACAATCCCGAACTCGGCCAGATCGCCTTCCAGTACGGCACCCGTCCGCTGCTGACCGAGGAAAGCCCGATCCCGCAGGGCTGGAAGGACATGCTGCGCACGCTCGAGCCGGGCGACGTGCTGCTGCACCGCTTCTCGCCGACCGGGTTCTATTCCTCGGCGGTGCGCAATCCGTTCCTCCGCAACTTGGAGGCGCGCAGCGAGCGCCAGGTGCCTTATTCGAAGGTCGAGGCGGGCGAGCATACGGTGCGGCTTGACGTCGGGGTCAAGGGCAAGAACTTCTGGGTCGCCCCGCGCGACCTCGATCGCGCGCGCGGCTGGGCCGCGGCCGGCTATACCGAAGGGCTGCGAACGCCCGATGATACGATCATCTTCGTTGATCCCGCCGAACGGGACCTGATTCGCCAGGACCAGGCCGACTGCATGGGCTGCCTGTCGCACTGCGGGTTCTCGTCGTGGAAGGATCACGACGACTACACCACCGGCCGCCTTGCCGACCCGCGCAGCTTCTGCATTCAGAAGACGCTGCAGGACATCGCGCACGGCGGCGCGGTGGACGAGAACCTCGCGTTCGCGGGCCATGCGGCGTACCGCTTCAAGCAGGATCCGTTCTATTCGAACAACTTCACGCCCACGGTGAAGCAACTCGTGGATCGGATTCTGACAGGCGATTGATGGTATTGGGACGGGCCGTTGCAGATGCGCGGCGGCCGGTGGAACCGCATGTCGAAGGCACCGTTAGGGGTCAGGTCAAGACCCCTCTGACAGGAGCCCAGACATGAAAGCAAAATGGTTGGCCGCGCTTGCGGCGCTCTCCCTGACGACCGCCCCCGCGGTGGCGGTCGTCTCGCGCGCCAGCGCCCCGGTCTCGCAAGCCAGCCAGCTCGGGGCTGGCGAGAGCTTCCTGCCCTGGGCGATCCTCGTCGGTATCCTCGCCGGTGCGACGTTGCTGGTGATCAACGAGGAAGACGACGACGAACCTGCCAGCGCGGGCTGAGTTCGCGTCTGAGCGCATTGGATCCGGGACGGCGGCGCTGTCCCGGATTTTTCGTGTTCAGTCGAATTCCCAGCCGCGCTCACCGTGGCTGGTGATGTCGAGGCCTTCGGTTTCCGCGTCCGCGTTCACCCGCATCGGGAAGAACACCGAGACCGCGACCGCGAGAATCGCGCTCGCGACCGCCGACCATACCGCGACGACCAGTACGCCGGTCAGCTGTGCGCCGAACTGCGTGAGCATGGTCATACCTGCGGCATAGCCGGTGCCGCCGAGGCCCGGCGAGAGCGCCACGGCCAGCAGCAGCGAGCCGACGATGCCGCCGACGCCATGCACCGCGAAGACGTCGAGCGAGTCGTCGATCTTTAGTCGGAACTTGATCACCTGGATCATCGGGTAGCAGATCGCCGCCGCGAACGCGCCGAACAGGATCGCGCTGCCCGGCGAGATGAAGCCGGCGGCCGGGGTGACGGTGGCGAGGCCGGCGATCGCGCCGGTGGCGAAGCCGACGCTGGTGGGCTTGCCGACGGTGAAGTTCTCGATCAGCAGCCAGACGAGCGCGGCGGCGCTGGCGGCGGCGTGGGTGTTGAGGATGGCGGTGGCCGCGTCGTCGTTAGCCGCGAGCGCCGAGCCGCCGTTGAAGCCGAACCAGCCGACCCACAGCAGCGCCGCGCCAGCCATCGTCAACGACGGGCTATGCGGCAGCATCAGCGTCTTGGGGAAGCCCTGGCGCCTGCCGACCAGCAGCGCGGCGACCAGCGCCGAGACGCCGGCGGTGGTGTGGACGACGATGCCGCCCGCGAAATCGAGCGTGCCGAGCCGCGAGGAGAGCCAGCCGCCGCCCCAGACCCAGTGCGCGACGGGAGCATAGACGAGCAGGCTCCACAGCGCGCAGAAGCCGACGACCCAGCCGAAACGGGCGCGATCGACCCAGGCGCCGACCATCAGCGCGGGGGTGATCGCCGCGAACGTCATCTGAAACAGCGCAAAGGTGCTCTCAGGGACGTGGAGGTCCTGGCGGACGTTGCCGAGGTCGATCAGCATCCAGGCGTTGCCCGCACCGAGGAAGCCGCTGCCGACCTGACCGAAGGCGATCGTGTAGCCGACGAGGATCCACAGCAGCGAAGCCACCGCCGCGACCGCGCCGCATTGGACGAGCACCGAGAGGAAGTTCTTGGCACGCACGAGGCCGCCGTAGAACAGCGACAGGCCGGGCATCGTCATCATCAGGACGAGCGCCGAGGAAATGAGGATCCAGGCGGTATCGCCGCTGTCGGCCACGTCGATGGCGCCTTCCTGGGCGCGGGCGATGGTGGGCGCGGCGAAGGCCAGCGCCGCCAGCAATGAGCCGGACAGCTTGCGCATCAGGACGAACTCCCCCGAACGGCCGCGCGGACGCGCCGGCCTATCTTCCTCGGGCGCGGCTCTAGAACAGCGATTTGCGAGCGGCAAGATTGGCGCGCGGGCGCCGGCGCGCTTATGCCCAGCCTTCGAGCACCTGATCGGGCGGACGGTGGCCGTCGGCCCAGAAGCGGATGTTGGCGATCACCTTTTCGCCCGAGGCCTCGCTGCCTTCGACCGTGGCGCTGCCGAGGTGGGGCATGGCGACCACGTTGGGCAGCGCCAGCAATCGCGGGTCGATCGCCGGCTCGTGGCTGAACACGTCGAGCCCGGCGCCGCCGAGGCGGCCGTCCTGCAACGCGGCGATCAGCGCCTCCTCGTCGATCAGTTCGCCGCGCGCGGTGTTGATGACGTGCGCGCCGGGCTTCATCGCGGCGATGCGCCGGGCGTCGAGGATATGGTGCGTGCCGGCGCCCGCCGGGCAGTGCAGCGAGAGGATGTCGGCGCTGGCGATCATCGCGTCGAGATCGGGCTCGTAGCGCGCGCCCAGCATGGTCTCCACCGCCGCGGGCAGGCGGTGGCGGTTGTGATAGGCGACCTCGAGCCCGAAGGCGCGGGCGCGGTGGGCGACCGCCTGGCCGATCCGGCCCATGCCGACGATGGCGAGGGTGCGCCCGGCAAGGCGATGGCCGTGCAGGCCGGTCGGTCCCCAGCCTTGCCACTGACCGGCCTGGAGCAGGCGGACGCCTTCGGCGACCCGGCGGGGCACCGCGACGATCAGCGCCATCGCCATGTCGGCGGTGTCGTCGGTGAAGACGCCGGGGGTGTTGGTCACGATGATCTTGCGTGCGCGGGCCGCGGCGAGGTCGATGTGCTCGATCCCGGCGCCGAAATTGGCGATCAACCCCAGCCGGTCCCCGGCCTCGGCGATCATCGCGGCGTCGATCCGGTCGGTGACCGTCGGCACCAGCACGTCCGCCTCGCGCATCGCTGCGACCAGGCCCGCGCGGTCGAGCGGGCGGTCATCGGGGTTGAGGCGCACGTCGAACAGTTCGGCCATGCGCGTTTCCACCGCCGGGAGCAGCTTGCGGGTGACGGCGACGCGGGGCTTGCCGACGGGGCGGCGGGTCGAGGGGGTCTCGGTGACGACGGTCATGGTCGCTCCGCTATGCCGCCGGCCGGGCGGCGCTTCAAGGGGCAGGGGTGCAAGCGGCCTTGATGCCCGCGCGCGCGGGGGGCTATGCAGCCCGCATGAGGCCGAATCTGCGTTTCCTGCTCCCGCTTGCCCTGTTTGCCATCCCGGCGCAGGCTCTCGCGCAGACACGCGAGGTGCCCTATTGGGCGTCGTTGCGCGTCGACGAGGTCAACATGCGCGTAGGGCCGGGCGAGGATTACCGCGTGCTGTGGGTCTTCCGGCGCAAGGAGCTGCCGGTGAAGGTGCTGCGTCTGAAGGAGGGCTGGCGCCTGGTGCAGGACCCGGACGGCGCGCAAGGCTGGATGCTGGCTCGCTTCCTCAATCCCAAGCGCGGCGCGCTCGTCGTCGGGCGCGGTCCGGCCGAGATGCGCGAGAAAGGCGAGGCCGGGGCCAAGCTGCTTTGGCGGCTCGAGCCCGGCGTCACCGGCATGCTGGGCAATTGCGAGGGCGGCTGGTGCCAGCTCGCGGTGGGCGAGCACAAGGGCTTCGTCCGCCAGGAGCGCCTGTGGGGCGCGGGGGAACCGTGAAATCATGGTTCCTCCCCGAGACAAGCTCGGGGAGGAATTTCGACATCAGACCAGTTCGATCGCCACGGCCGTGGCTTCGCCGCCGCCGATGCACAGGGTGGCGACGCCCTTCTTCAACCCCTTGTGCTTCAGTGCGCCGATCAGCGTGGTGATGATGCGGGTGCCCGAGGCGCCGATCGGGTGGCCGAGCGCGGTGGCGCCACCGTGAACGTTGACCTTCTCGTGCGGGATGCCGAGGTCGCGCATCGCGAACATGGCGACGCAGGCGAAGGCCTCGTTGACTTCGAACAGGTCGACCTCGTCGATCGTCCAGCCGGCCTTGTCGAGCAGCTTATTGATCGCGCCGAACGGAGCGATCGCGAACTTCTGCGGCTCCTGCGCGTGCGCGGCCACCGCGACCACGCGCGCGACCGGCTGCAGCCCCTTGGCCTTGGCGACGCTCTCGCGTGTCAGCACGACAGCGGCGGCGCCATCGGAAATCGAGCTGGAGGAGGCGGCGGTGATCGTGCCGTCCTTCGCGAAGGCGGGCTTCAGAGTCGGGATCTTGTCGGGACGGCCCTTGCCGGGCTGCTCGTCGGTGTCGACCACGACCTCGCCGGCGCGGGTCTTGACGGTGACCGGCACGATCTCGCTGGCGAAGCCGCCCTCGGCGATTGCCGACTGGGCGCGGCGCAGCGATTCGATCGCGTAATCGTCCTGGGCCTGGCGGGTGAGCTGGTAGTCGTCGGCCACGGCCTGGGCAAAGGCGCCCATCGAGCTGCCGTCGTAGGCGTCTTCCAGGCCATCGAGGAACATGTGGTCATAGACGGTGTCGTGGCCCGCGCGCGCGCCGCCGCGGTGCTTCTTGAGCAGGTAGGGCGCGTTGGTCATGCTCTCCATGCCGCCGGCGATCACGACATCGAGGCTGCCCGCGGCGAGCGCTTCGGCGCCCATGATCACCGTCTGCATGCCCGAGCCGCAGACTTTGTTCACGGTGCTGGCCTGGACGCTCTTGGGCAGACCGGCCTTGATCGCCACCTGGCGGGCCGGGGCCTGGCCGAGACCGGCGGGCAGCACGCAGCCCATGTAGATGCGCTCGATGTCCTCGCCGGCGACGCCGGCGCGCTCGACCGCAGCCTTGACCGCGGTGGCGCCGAGATCGGTCGCCGAGACGTCGGCGAATGCGCCCGACAGACCGCCCATCGGGGTGCGCGCATAGGAGAGGACGACGATCGGATCGTTGGCGGAAATCTGGGCCATGACTGTTCTGCTTTCGCTGGCGTGAAACCTGACGGCGAATCGCATAATGTTGCACTGCGTCAAAAGCAATCTGGGGTTTCGCGGGCCGGGGACAGGTCGGCGCGCGGGAACTGCGGAAACTCTTCGCCAACAAGGCGCCAGCCACTTGCGCCGTGCGGACGCGGGGACTAGGGCGCCCAGCAATCGCGTAAAAAAGCGAGTCAATGACCGAGGGACAGCTGTGGTCGACTTATCGCAATACCTGCCGATCCTGATTTTCCTGGTGATCGCGCTCGGCCTTTCGGCGGCCTTCGTGTTCCTGCCGATGGGCGTCGCGCGCCTGACGGGGGCGCACAACCCGGACGCCGAGAAGCTCAGCGAGTACGAATGCGGCTTCCCCGCGTTTGAGGATCCGCGCAGCCAGTTCGACGTGCGCTTCTACCTCGTGGCGATCCTGTTCATCATCTTCGACCTGGAGGCGGCGTTCCTGTTCCCCTGGGCCGTGTCGCTCGATCTCACCGGCTGGGCCGGCTGGATCACCATGATGGTCTTCCTCGGCGAGCTGGCCATCGGCCTGGCCTATGCGTGGAAGAAGGGAGCTCTGGACTGGGAATGAGCACTCTTGTGGACACCGCCGGCAATCCGCTCTCGTCGGGTAATGCCGTGACCCCGCCCGACCAGGCGTTCTTCAAGGACCTCAACCAGGAGGTCTCGGACAAGGGCTTCCTCGTCACCTCGACCGAAGAGCTGTTCCAGTGGGCGCGGACCGGTTCGCTGTGGTGGATGACCTTCGGCCTCGCCTGCTGCGCGGTCGAGATGATTCATGTCAACATGCCGCGCTATGACATGGAGCGTTTCGGCGTCGCGCCGCGTGCCTCTCCGCGCCAGTCGGACGTGATGATCGTCGCCGGCACGCTGTGCAACAAGATGGCCCCGGCGCTGCGCAAGGTTTACGACCAGATGTCGGACCCCAAGTACGTCATTTCGATGGGCAGCTGCGCCAACGGCGGCGGCTACTATCATTACAGCTACAGCGTCGTGCGCGGCTGCGACCGGATCGTGCCGGTGGACATTTACGTCCCCGGCTGCCCGCCGACCGCCGAGGCGCTGCTCTATGGCGTGATGCAGCTCCAGCGCAAGATCCGCCGGGTCGGGACGGTGGTGCGATGAGCATCGTCCTTCATCCCGCTCCGCGCTTCGCCTCGAACGAGGGCGTGCTCGCTACGCTCACCGCCGCGCTCGGCGCGATGGTCGTCGCCGCCAAGGAAGAGCACGGCGAGATCGTGCTCACCGTCGCGCGCGACGAGATCGAGAACGCGCTGCGGCTGCTGCGCGATCACCACGAATACCAGCAGCTCATGGAGATCGCCGGGGTCGACTATCCGTCGCGGCCCGAGCGCTTCGAAGTGGTGTACATGCTGCTCAGCCTCACGAAGAACCACCGCATCATGGTGAAGGTCACGGCGGCGGAGAGCACCCCGGTGCCGACCGTCACGACGCTGTGGCCGGTGGCCGGCTGGCTCGAGCGTGAAGTGTTCGACCTGTACGGCGTGATCTTCGCCGGCAACCCGGACTTGCGCCGCATCCTCACCGACTACGGCTTCGAGGGGCACCCGTTCCGCAAGGACTTCCCGCTGACCGGTTACGTCGAGCTGCGCTATTCCGAAGAGGACAAGCGCGTCGTCTATCAGCCGGTCGAGCTGGCGCAGGACTTGCGCAGCTTCGACTTCATGAGCCCGTGGGAAGGCGCCGACTACGTGCTGCCGGGTGACGAGAAGGCCGCCGCCGCGCCGCCGGCGCCGCCCGTGGCGACGCCCAAGGTGACCGAGACGCCGGCCGACACCGGCGCCGGCAAGCCCGCCGAGGCCAAGGCCGCCGAGCCGGTCGCTCCGGCGACCAAGCCGGGCACGGCCGAAGCCGAGCCCGCGGCCAAGGCGAGCCCGACGAACGAACCGATGGCGCCCGATCCCACCGAGGATCGTCCCGCCCGCAAGCCGCGCAACAAGAAGGACGGCAGCGAGGGCGGTTCCGGCCCCGCGCCGCTGGGTAGCTGATCATGAGCATGCAGCTCGAAGCCTCGCCCACCACCGGCGATGAGGTCATCACCAACTACACGATCAACTTCGGTCCGCAGCACCCGGCGGCGCACGGCGTGCTGCGCATGGTCATGGAGCTCGACGGCGAGATCATCGAGCGGATCGATCCGCATGTCGGCCTGCTGCACCGCGGCACCGAGAAGCTGATCGAACACAAGACCTATCTGCAGGCGCTGCCCTACTTCGACCGGCTCGACTATTGCTCGCCGCTGGCGATGGAGCACTCCTATGTGCTCGCCATCGAGAAGCTGCTGAACATCGAGGTGCCGCTGCGCGCGCAGTACCTGCGCGTGCTGTTCGCCGAGCTGACGCGCATCTGCAACCACATGCTCAACATGGGCAGCCACGTCATGGACGTCGGCGCGATGACGCCGAACCTGTGGCTGTTCGAGATTCGCGAGGACTGCCTCAACTTCTTCGAGCGGGCTTCGGGCGCGCGCATGCACTCGGCCTGGTTCCGCCCCGGCGGCGTCCACCAGGACGTGCCGCTGAAGCTGCTGACCGACATCGCCGACTGGCTCGACACGCGGCTGCCCAGGCTGTTCGAGGACGCGATGAGCCTGGTCATCGACAACCGCATCTTCAAGCAGCGCAACGTCGACATCGCGCTGGTCTCCAAGGAAGACGCGATTCGGTGGGGCTTCTCCGGCCCGATGATCCGCGCCGCCGGCATCCCCTGGGATATCCGCAAGAGCCAGCCCTACGACGTCTATGACCGCATGGACTTCGAGATCCCGGTCGGCACGCGCAGCGACTGCTACGACCGCTTCATGGTCCGCGTCGAGGAAGTGCGCCAGTCGGCCCGCATCATGAAGCAGTGCCTGGCCGAGATGCCGGGCGGCCCGGTCGCCTCGGACGACCGCAAGGTGGTGCCGCCCAAGCGCGGCGAGATGAAGCAGTCGATGGAAGCGCTGATCCATCACTTCAAGCTCTACACCGAAGGCTTCCACGTGCCCGCGGGCGAGGTCTACGTCGCCACCGAAAGCCCCAAGGGCGAATTCGGCGTCTACCTGGTCTCGGACGGCAGCAACAAGCCGTACCGCTGCAAGATCCGCCCGACGGCGTTCAGCCACCTCCAGGCGATGGATTTCATGAGCAAGGGTCACATGCTGCCCGACGCGACCGCCATTTTGGGCGCGATCGACGTGGTGTTCGGGGAGTGCGACCGGTGAGCAACCTTGAGACCGCCGAAAAGATGATCGCGTACTACAACGCGCAGGATCTCGACGGCTACCTGTCGCTGATGACCGCGGACGCTGCAGAAGCGACCTATCGCGGCGCGGTGTTGCGCGATGGCCAGGTGGGCATCCGCTCGGGCCTCGCCGCCGCGTTCAAGACCTGGCCGCAGAACAAGGCGGAAATCCGCGAGAAGCAGCAGATCGGCAATTACGTGCTGTTCCGCGAATACGTGACCCGCGGGCCGTCCTCGGATGGCTCGCCGCTGGTCGAGCCGTTCGAGGTGGTCGCCATCTATTCTTTCGAGGGCGACAAGTGCTCTCGCGTGGAGTTCGTCCGTTGAAGCTCGAAACCTTCGATATGATGCGCGTCTGGGCCGCAGTCACCGGCCTGCTGCTGGCCGTGTGGTTCTTCGCCCAGCTCTATATGGGCGGCAAGCCGGCCGAGCAGCTGCCGATGCTGGTCGCGGCGATCGGCGGGTTCGAGCTGTTCCTCTATGTGCAGGACCTGATGCGGCGGAGGGCGCGCAATGGCTGATCGCCATCTCGAAGCCGATACGCCCGAACTGCGCGCGCGCTGGGGCGGCTTCGCGTTCACGCCCGAATGGGACGCCAAGGCCAAGGCGGCGATCGCGCGCTATCCCGAAGGGCGCCAGCGCTCGGCGGTGATGGCGCTGCTTGACTATGCGCAGCGCCAGGTCGGCGAGGAGACCAATACCCAGGGCTGGCTGCCGATCCCGGTGATGGAGTATGTCGCGCGCTATCTCGACATGCCGATCATCCGCGTGGTCGAAGTCGCGACGTTCTACACGATGTACAACCTCGTGCCCGTGGGCCGCTTCCACGTTCAGGTCTGCGGCACCACGCCGTGCATGCTGCGCGG
>DASVMK010000153.1:0-13038 GCA_036384395.1 Novosphingobium sp. | reverse complement strand
CAAAGCGATAAATGACTTGAATGGTAGCGGAGGAGGGACTCGAACCCCCGACACGCGGATTATGATTCCGCTGCTCTAACCGGCTGAGCTACTCCGCCCCGAAGGGATGCGCCGCGCTTGTCGTCGTGGGCAGGCGGCGCTCTTACGGCCGGCTCGCCGCGCGGTCAACCGGGCAAATCGCATGAGGCGACCGCTTCGCAGGCCCGGTCAAAAAAATGGTGCGGCCGGGGAGGAGTCCAGCCGCACCCGAGGTAACCCTCGGCTTTCGCCGAGTGGGGTCGCACCGGCATGCTAACCCGATTCGGGGGCGGGGCGTCTTTACCTGTGTTAATCGAGGGAAAGGTTTTTCGATTTCCGGAACCCCGCGTCAGAAATCGATGCGGGCGATGACCTCTTCGCCGAAGCGTCGGGCCAGGTCACAGTATTCACTGCGGCTCCGCGCATAGATCGAGGCCCCGGCGCCGTCGATGCCGAGCGACTTGAGGTGCGCGAAGTGATCGAGCGCCTCTTGTGCGCTCCAGCCGGCCTTGATCGAGTACGTCGCCGAGGCGATGACTTTGGGGGGCGTCTCGCGCCCGACCTTGGCGCAGTGATCGGCCATGTATGCGATCGCGCCGAGGATGTCGGCGTCGCCTTCCAGGCTGGCGGTGCGGGCGGTGTCGGTGATCGCCTTGGGAACGAAGAACGGATGCCAGGCGTCGCCCAGCTCCACCGTGCGGCGCAGCGCGCGCTTGGAGTTGCCGCCGATCAGCAGCGGCGGATGCGGCTTCTGTGCGGGCGTGGGCAGCACGCGGTTGCCGAGCGCGGTGTAGCCCGTCCCCTCGAAGGTGAAGTCCTCGCCGGTCCAGGCCAGCTTCATCGCCTGGATATACTCGTCCATCAGGTCGTTGCGGTGGTCGAACTCGACCCCGAGCGCCTTGTATTCGGCCTTCAGGTAGCCCGCGCCGAGGCCGAGGATCATCCGCCCGCCGGTGAAGTGATCGAGCGAGGACACCGCTCGCGCGACGACGAAGGGATTGCGGTAGGGCAGGACGAGGATGTTGGTCTGGAGCCGCAGCCGGGTCGTGATCGCGCCGATCATCGAGAGCATGACGAACGGGTCCTGCGCATAGTGGCCGCCGTTATCGAGCCAACGCGCCGACGGCACCGGATGATCGGTCACGGTGCCGGCATAAAAGCCCGCATCCTCGACAGCGCGGACGATCTCGTGGAGCGCCGCCATCGTGCCGTACTCGTCCGGCAGTTCGATGTGATCGAAGGGCAGCGATGTGCTGAGGGTGAAGGTCATGGGCCTCGCTTTCTGATCGGGATCGGGGAGGGGTCAGTCGGCGTCGGGCGCGGGGGGCAGCATCCAGGCCTCGTCGCGGCCGCGGATCCAGCCGCTCGACGCCCAGGTGCCGCCATCGACCGGGATGATCGTGCCGGTGACATAGCTGGCCATCGGCGAGGCCAGGAACACCGCGACCCTGCCGCATTCCTCCTCGTATCCGGCGCGCCCGGCCGGAATGCGGCGGCGGATCGCTTCGATCTGCGCGGGGCCGGGCCGGGGCCAGGCGCTTTCGTCGACCGGGCCGGTGAACTGGCCGCGGGTGCCCGGGGTGACGGTGTAGTCCGGGGCGATCGTGTTGACGCGGATGCCGTGCTCGGCGAACTCTAGCGCGAGCGTGCGCGTCAGGTTGTTGATGCCCGCCTTGCAGGCGGCATAGACCGCATAGCCCGGCGCGGCGCGCGCGCCCTCGATACTGCTGACGTTGATGATCGAGCCGCCGCGCCCCCCGGCGATCATCACAGGCGCCGCCGCCTGGGTGGCGGCGAGGTTGCTGATCAGATTGAGGTCGATGTGCCGCCGCCAGTTTGTCTCCTGCAGGTCGAGGAAGCGGCGCTTGGTCACGCCCCCGGCGTTGTTGACCAGGACGTCGAGACGACCGAAGCGGTCGGCGGCGCGGGCGATGGCGTCCTGGAGCGCCTCCACGTCCATGACGTTGCCCGCGATCGCCAGCGCCTTGCGCCCGCGCGCCGTGATCTCGGCGATCATCTGCTCGCAGCGTTCGGGGATGACATCGATCACCGCGACGTCGGCGCCCATGTCCGCCAGGCAGAGCGCGATGCCGCGGCCGATGCCGCCGCCACCGCCGGTGACGAAAGCCGCCTGGCCGGACAAGTCGAGATCGGCGCCGTTCATATCCCCTTCCTCTCGCACATCCTACGCACACGCGCGGGAAGGCTCGTTAGCGGCCCGTCTTCGCGCGATCGCGCGGACCATCCGGGAAATCGCCCTGCGGGTCCATAGACATGACCCGCAACCGGCCGGGGATCGTCACCGCGTTGATTCGATCCCCGAGGCGGTCCGGCGGGTCAGGCGCGAAGTTGCGACAGGAAGGCGTAGCTGCCGCGCACCGCGTCGATCCGCGGGCCGGGGAAGGGCGGTTCCTGCTCGACATAGAAGTGGCGCGCCCCGGCGGCGTGGGCGGCGGGCAGGATCCGCGCCCAGTCGAGCTTGCCGGTGCCGACTTGTGCGGGCTTCATCGACAGCGCGAAGTCGGGGGCATCGATCGCCGCCACATCCTTCACGTGGAGCTGGGCGACGCGGCCCTTGAGCTTGCCGAGGAAGGCGATGGGATCGAGCCCGGCGGCGACGACCCAGCCGGTATCGATCTCGAAATGAACGAGCGCCGGATCGGTCTCCCCGACGAGGATGTCCCAGCCGCTGGTCTGCCCGATCGGCGCGAACTCGACGTTGTGGTTGTGGTAGCCGACTTGGACTCCGGCGCTCTTGAGCGCCGATCCCCGTTCGTTCAGCAGCGCCGCGGTGCGCTTCCACAAGCCGTCGCCGGCTTCGGCGAAGGCGCGGGCGATCGCCCCTTGCCTGGTTTCGCCGGGCAGCGGGCGGGAGTTTGCAGGGAAAGGCGCGATCGGCAGCACGGCCCGCTTGGCGCCGAGCGCGCCCAGGCTCTCGGCGATCTGCGCGACCGGGCTGGTCATCGTCAGGGCGCCGCTTGCCACCGTGTTGGGCGTTACCGGCAGGTGCAGGCTGCTGATCGCGAGCCCGGCGCGGTCGGCTGCGGCGCGCAGTACTTGCGGCGTGCGGCCGTAGAGGCTGGGCAGTTCGATATCGCGATAGCCTATCCGTGCCACCGTCGCGAAGGTCGCGTCGAGGTCGCGTGCGGCCTCCTCTCCCAGCGTGTAGAGCTGCAGCCCGATCGGGCGGCGGATCCGCTCGAAAAAGCGGCGCGCGGTGGCGGCCATCGCCGGCAGGCCGAGGCTCGACATGGCGCCCACGCCGGCCAAAAGAAATGCGTTTTCGAGAATCGCCCTGCGATTGAGTTGCATCCCTGTCTCTTCCTCTTCCTGTTCAGGGCCTGATTCCCCGGAAGCCTAGCGTCTCAGGACACCGTAGCAAGCGCGCAAGCAGATGTTTGAATGTGGGCGCCGGATGGGCTGTGGACCGGCCTCGCGCTGGTGATCGCGGGCCCCGACCTGTTCCGCCAGTTTCCCGCGCCGCCGCGCGCTTGGGTGTCGTGAAGGAGATCGATCCGCAACGAGCCGGGGACCGGCTATCGTTTGCTGGCTTCGGGCTGACGAGACTTCGGCGATCTGTCGGGGACGAGGTGGAGGACCAGGAACGTCGCGGCAGCGCCGAAGCTCGGCGCGCCGATCCAGAACGCCGCGCCATAAATCGCCCCTCGGCGGCGAAGACGAGCGCGAGGCACGCCGCCACCGCCAGCCGGGCCGCGCGGCACGCGCTTGCGCATCGAGGCGAGGCGCGTGCCAGGCGCTGCTGGTGGTGCTGGTCCCGATCACGCGCAGCGTCAGGTCTCCCCGCCGCAGCCACGTCTCGCGGCTCGGCCGAAGGGGGCGGGCGCGCGGGCCGGCGGTTTACCGGTGAAATTCCATTGATTTGTGCGCCTCCATACCCCGATTATCGCGAGTCATTCTCATTGCCATTTATCGCGCCTGCGTCGCTTGGCCTTTCGCTGTCGCAACGTATCGAATTACCGCGCAAATCCTTTTGACCGGGGGCGCGACCGCGTTATCAGTGGTGCCGGCAGGATGCGTGAGCGTTCGAAACAGGCGGTCCTCGATTCCGAACCGGATGACCCGACGAGGGCAATCGCCATTTTCCGACACGTTCGCCGTCGCAGGCTGAAGCCGGGCAGCCGGCGCAACACTGGGGGGAAGGAGAGGCGATTGGCGCATCGGTCGTTGCGGGTCAGCGTGCTGGGCGGAGGCTCATGGGGGACAACGGTTGCGCATGTGCTGGCCGGGCGCGCGCCCACCTTGCTCTGGGCGCGCGACGGCGCTGTCGTCGCGGAGATCAACGCGCATCGCACCAGCCAACGCTATCTTCCCGATCTCAAGCTCCATAAGGACCTGAGAGCGACCGGTTCGCTGGCCGAGGCGGCCGCGGCCGCGGACGTGCTGATCCTCGGAGTGCCCTCGCACGCGATGCGCAAGACCGCGGCGGGCGTCGCCATGCATATCCGTCCGTGGGTGCCGGTGATCAGCCTCGCCAAGGGATTCGAGATCGGCACCGGCCTGCGGATGACCGAAGTGATCGGCCAGGAACTGCCCGGCCATCCGCTCGGCGTGCTCACCGGCCCGAACCTCGCGCGCGAGATCGCCGGCGGCATGGCCGCGGCGAGCGTGATCGCGATGGAGGACGAAGTCATCGTCGGCCAGTTGCAGCGCTTGTTCCGCGGCGGGCTGTTCCGCGTCTATCGCAACACCGACCTGGTCGGTTCGGAGCTGGGCGGCGCGCTCAAGAACGTCTTCGCGATCGCCGCCGGCATGGGCGACGGGCTGGGCGCCGGCGACAACACGCGCAGCGCGCTCCTGACCCGCAGCATCGCCGAAATGACGCGGCTCGGTGTCGCGCTCGGGGGGAAGGCCGAGACGTTCGCCGGGCTCACCGGACTCGGCGATCTCATCACCACCTGCACCAGCCCGCAGAGCCGGAACCGCACCGTCGGCTTCCAACTCGGCCAGGGGCGCGCGCTGCCCGATATCATCGAGGGCATGAACCAGGTCGCGGAGGGCGTGAAGAGCTGCGCGCCGATCTACGAGCTCGCCCAGTCGCTGAACCTGGAGGTGCCAATCATCAGCGAAGTCTATAAGGTCATTCACGAGGGGCGCAGTCCCCAGGCGGCGTTTCGCGGCCTGTTGCGGCGCGGCGCCCGTTCCGAAGCCGAGCCGGGTTGAACCGAGGGGGAGACGCCAAGCATGTCGACGCAACCGCTGGCCCTGGAACCGCTCGCCGAGGAACGGCCGCGACAACTCGTTTACCTGATCGGGTCGCAGGGGCGGGTCGAACGCGAACTGCTGGACCGCTGGCTTGCCGAAAAGGCGGACGGCGGCGCCTCAGTGTCGCGCGTCATTCACTACGAGAGGCCTCGCGATGAGCCGATCTCGACGCCGCTGGTCGATGCCCTGGCCAATACCACCATCGACGACGAGGCCTGGCTCACGCCGGTGCGCGTCATCTGGCGCGCGCCGCGTCGCGACGGCGTCCACCAGGCGCGCTGGCGCGACGCCTTGCTCATGCGCAATCCGGGTGAGCCGAGCGAGCGGCGCAAAGCGCGCCTGTCCGCGCGGCCGCACCGCTGGCAAGTGATCGAGGCCGAGCCCGCACGCCTGAGCGACCTGCGCGAACGTTGGCAGATCCGCGCCGGGGCCGAGCAGCAGGCGGAGCCGCGCGATCTCGCCCGCTTCGTCGCGCGCCAGGCCGAGCTGGCGCTCGAACGCGCCGAATACCGAGTCCGCGGCGCGCGCTACAAAGTGCCGCGCGTCTATAAGGAGGACGTCGCCGGCGCGCCCAGCTTCCGCGCCGGCCTCGCGCAGCTTGCGGGCGAGCTCGGCCGTAGCGAGGCGAGCGTGCGGGCCGAGGCGCTCACCTATCTCGACGAGCTTCGGACCGCGCACGATCCTTTCGTGCTCGACCTCGCGGCCAAGGCGTTCCGCTGGATGTACGTCCGCGCCTATGGCGAGTGCGACGTCGATCCCGAGCAGATCGAGATGCTGCGGCAGACTTTCGCCCGACACCCGGTGATCCTGCTGCCTTCGCACAAGACCAATCTCGACAGCCCGGTGGTCGAAGCGGTGCTGGCCGAGCAGAACCTGCCGCCGCCGACGCTGTTCGCCGGCATCAACATGTCGTTCTGGCCGATGGGGCCGCTGATGCGCCGTGCCGGGCGGGTGTTCCTGCGCCGCAAGATATCCGACAATCCGGTCTATCGCTTCGCCCTGCGCGAGTGGCTCGGCTACCTGATCGAGAAGCGCTTCAACCTGGAGTGGTTCCCCGAAGGAACCCGGTCGCGCACGGGCAAGCTGCTGCCACCCAAGATGGGGCTGCTGGCCTATGCCGCCGATGCCTATCGGCAGGGGCATAGCGAGGATCTGATGCTGGTCCCCATCGCCATCATCTACGACCAGGCGATGGAAGTCTCGGGCTTCGCGCGCGAGGCGCTGGGCGAAGCCAAGAAGGCGGAGAACCTGGCCTGGATGCTCAAGGGCTTGCGCGAGATGGGCAAGCCGCAGGGCAAGGTCTATCTGCGCGTGGGCGAGCCGCTGTCGATGCGCGCGGCGCTCGGCGCGCCGGACCCCAACGTCGATCCCGACGACGACCAGCAGCGCCTGGCGCTCCAGAAGCTCGGCCTCGCGGTCGCCTGGCGGACGAATCAGGTGACGCCGATCACCGGTATCGCCATCGTCACCTGCGCCCTGCTGGCCGCCGGCCAACGCGCTGTAACGATGGACCGGATCATGCCTTACGTGCGCCTGCTCGTCCGGCAGGCGCGCGATCGCGGGCAGCCGCTGACGCTCAGCGCGCAACTCGATACGCCTGAGGACGTGCGTGTCGTGCTCGACGAACTGATACGCACCGATGTCGTCACGCGCTTCGACAAGGGGCTGGAACCGGTTTACTCGATCGCCGAGGGGCAGCATCTGGCCGCCGCGTTCTACCGCAATTCGATGCTGCACTTCGTTCTCGAGCGCGCGATCGGCGAACTGGCGGTGATGACCGCTGCCGAAGCGCGGCCCGGCTCGCGCGAGGCGGCCTTCTGGGAGGCCGCGATCGGGTTGCGCGAAGCGCTGAAATTCGAATTCTTCTTTCGCGAGCGACCGGCCTTCGAGGAGAGCCTTGCCCAGGAGATGGACCGGATCAACCCGGATTGGCGCCGCTTGCTCGAAGAGGGGGGCGATGCGCAGGCGGTTCACCGCGCGATCTACCGCCTCGGCATGGCGCACGCCGTGCTGCGCCCGTTCATCGAAGCCTATCACATCGTGCTGGACGTGCTGGAGCGCGAGCCGATCGACGCGCCGTTCGACGAGCGGTCGTTCATCGACAAGTGCCAGAAACTCGGGCGGCAGCTCCTCCTGCAGCACGAGCTGCGCAACCCCGAGGCGATCTCGCGCCCGCTGTTCGCGACGGGCGTGCAACTGATCAAGAACGTCAAGCTGACCCAGCCCGGGCCCGACCTGGCGCTGCGCCGCGCGCACTATGCCGAGCGCTCGCGCGCGACGCTGCGGCGGCTCGACATTGCCGAGGCCAATACGCCGGTCACGCGGGAGGGATGAGAGAAGGCGTGCGGTCCTCGGACGCGCCCGGCCACGCTCATCCAAGCTCCGCCAGCCCGCCGTGCGGGCAAGTTGCGCTATATGCTCCCGCCGTGCGGGAGAGGCGCGAGACTGGCGAGGCGGAGGCGAAGCCGGTCGCAGCGGTGAAGGTGGCGAAGCGCTTGCTTTCTACCCCGCCGGATGCGCCGCCAGCCAGGCGAGGAGATCGTCGAGCACCGCCTCGCGTTCGGGCTCGTTGTAGATCTCGTGATAGAGCCCCTCGTAGATCCGCACGGTCTTGTCGGGCGATCCGATCAGATCGTAGAGCGCGCGGTTGTCAGCGGGCGGGACGGGAATGTCCTGCGCGCCGTGCTGGATCAGCAACGGTAACCGCATCTCCGGCGCGCGGGCGGGGTAGGAGTTCGACGCGGCGACGAGTTCGGCCGCGGTGCGCGCCGGCACTTTGCCGAGCGTCACCAGAGGATCGCCGACATAGGCGGCGACTACCGCGGGATCGCGCGAGATCGTCTCGGCCGGCAGCTCGAGCGTGCCCAAGTTGGGCGCCACCGCGGCCAGCGCTTTAAGGATCAGCCGCTGCACCGGGGACACCAATCCGCCCATCGCCGGCCCAGAGAGGATCAGGCCCGAGAGCTTCTCCGGATGTCGCAAGGCATAGCCGAAGGCGATCGAGCCGCCCATGCTGTGGCCCAGCAGCTTGACCTTGGCGATGCCGTGCCGCGCCCGCACGCGATCGATCGCGGCGTCGAGATCGGCCTCGACCCACTCCATCCGATCGACCAGCGCGCGCTTGCCGCCCGAGCGCCCGTGGCCGCGGTGATCGAGCGCGTGGACCGCGTAGCCCGCCGGCACCAGCCGATCGACGACGTTACCGTAGCGGCCGCCATGCTCGGCATAGCCGTGGGCGATGACGACGACGTCGCGCGGCTCGCCCGCCGGTAGCCAGGATCGGGCGAACAACTCGATCCCGCCGCTACCGGGCAGGCGCCACTCCTCCATCGGCAGTACGGTCACTCGCCTTTGCCCTCGCCTTTGTCGGGCGCCGGCCAGTCCTTGAACGTGGCGATGTACATCGCGCGCACGTCCTCGATCTTCTCGTTCATGTTCTCCGGCGTCCAGTCGGCGACCGAGATCGGCGGCAGGATCGCCACGTCGACGGTGCCCGGTCGCATCGCGCCGCTGCTGCGCGCCGCGATGTCGAGCGCGTTGCGGATCACGATCGGCACGACCGGCACGCCGGCGGCTATCGCCATGTGAAACGCGCCCTTCTTGAACGGGCCGACCGAATCCCGGTTGCCCACCGTGCGGGTGCCCTCGGGCGAGAGCATGACCGAATAGCCATCGCTCCCCATCGCGTCGACCACCGGCTGCAGCGCCTTCATCGCATCGGCCTTGCTGCCCGAGCCTCGGTCGATCAGCACCGTGGGCATGATCTTGCAGATCAGCTTGCCGACTGCCGTGTTGCCCATTTCCTTGCGGGCGATCGCCGCGTAGTCGGTCTTGACCAAGGCCGCGGCGATCATGCCGTCATAGTAGTTGCGGTGGTTGAAGATGAACACCGCCGGACGCCGCGCCCACAAGTGCTTGCGGCCCGAGACGCGCATCTTCACGCCCGCCGCGCGCATCACGCTGTTGATCAAGGTCGGCATCACGGTGTTGGCGAAAGCCCGCTTGTCGCGGGTGATCGCGCCGACCGCGAGGCCGGTCTGCAGGATCGGGCCGAGGCTGGCCATGCCGGCGATGTTGCGCAGGAAGTGCACCGGCTTGGCGCTGCCGCGGCTGCTGATCTTCAGCACCGGCCACTTGTTGCTCTTGGCCGCGTCGAGCAGCTTGCTGCCCGGATTGACCGGGCGCGGGTAGCCGACGCGTTCCATCAGCCCGACTTCCTCGGAGCCGTCGGCGTAGAAGTAGGTCCGCGCCAGCGATCCGCCGCGCTCCTCGACGAACTTGGCGATGGCCGCGGCCTTGCCCGGCCCGAACAGCGTTTCGCCGGCGAGCTTGCCGGTCAGCTTGCCTTCCTTGACCTCGAGCTCGGTGCACAGGAGGTTGTCGATGCCCAGCGCCTTGACCGCGGGCTCGACCTGATAGCGGCTCGCCGAGGTGGCCACGACGATCGTGTGCCCGGCGCGGCGGTGCGCCTCGAGGATTTCGCGCATCTCGGGGAAGATGCTGTCCTGGATCGCGTTCTCGTAGATGTGCGAGCTGAGCTCCTCCATCTCGGTCTGGCTCTTGCCTTCCCAGCGGGCGAAGGCGCGCACGACCATCTCGTTCGCCTCGACCATGTTGACCATCGTCTTGAACAGGACGCCGATCGATTCGGTGACTTCGTCGCGCGACACTTCCTTGCGCTTGCGCCGCTCCTGGAACAGCATGTTGCCGCTGTAGCCGCCGATCAGCGTGCCGTCGAAATCGAACGCGGCGATGATCCCGGGGCCTTGCGGTCCCTTTTCGATCCCCGCGATCGTCGCGGCCGGGGTGCCCTTCTCGAACGGCAGCATGCGGGTGAGCATCTTGCCGGCGAAGTTGGCGTAGGCGGTCACCGGCGCCATCGGGTTGAGGCGCTTCTTGTCCTTCTTCGCCTTGTCGGGCGAGGAGTCCTTCTTCGGTTTGGTCTCCACCTTTGCGGGCGCCTTCACGGGAAGTTTGGCGGGCTTCGGCGCCTTTTCGGGCGCGGCCTTCACCGCCTTGACCGGTGCATCCTTGCGCGCTGCCGGAGCCTTGGCCTTGGGGCCCGGCTTGGCCTTGGCGGCAGGCTTGGTCTTGGCCGCGGGCTTGGCGACCGCCTTTGCAGGCGCCTTGGCCGTCGTGGACTTGGCCGCCGTGGACTTGGCCGCCGTGGACTTGGCAGGCGTGGACCGGGTGGCCTTATTGGCGGTCCGACGGGGTGCCGGTGTCGCAGTCCGAGCCGCTTCCGCTTCTTGACCAATCTTGTCCGCCATGTGGCCCCTCCCTAGGTGTGATATCCCTTAGCGATAGACGATTGTGCCAAAGGCATCTAGCTCGATGCGAAGAGTTCCTGCAAATCGAGCAGCGGGGGCGGGGGAGAGAAAAAGTCATGCGACAGCTTGAGATGGCCGATGCGATGTTCGTCCTCACCGAACAGCCCTCGAAGAACACCCAGCACATAGGCATGGTCTTCCTGTTCGATCCGTCCGAGGCGGGCGAGCCCGTCACCTTCGACGCGATCCTGGACCTCTATCGCCGCCGCATTCCGCTCGCCCGCGCCTTCCGCGAGAAGCTGGTCAAGGTGCCGCTCGACCTCGACTATCCGTACTGGATCAACGACGGCGACTTCGACATCGAATTCCACGTCCGGCAGGCCTCGGTGCCGGCGCCGGGCACGCGCGAGCAGTTCTTCGCGCTGGCCAACCAGTTGATGTCCACGCCGCTCGACATGTCGCGGCCGCTCTGGGAAACCTGGTTCATCGACGGGCTCGACGCCATCGACGGCGTGCCGCCCGGCAGTTTCGCGCTGCTGGCCAAGATGCACCACGCGGCGGTCGACGGCGTTTCGGGCATGGAGATGATCACCGCGCTGCTCGAGGACGAGGACGCCGCCGCCGCGCGGATGCCGACCGAGCCCTGGGAGCCCGAGGAAGCGCCCGACCAGCGCAAGCTCATGCTGCGCGCCATCGGCGCGAACTGGTCCAGCCCGATCAAGCTCGGCGAGGCGCTGATGCGCGCGGTTCCGGCGATGACCGAGAACCGCAAGCGCGTGAAGAGGGGCGAGGTGGTGAAGCCGCCGAAGAACAAGGCGCCCAAGACCCGCTTCAACGCGGCCGTCACGCCGCACAAGGTGATGGAAGGGCGCAGCTTCGACTTCGCCGAGGTCAAGCGGATCAAGGACGCGATACCCGGCGCGACGGTCAACGACGTTGTCGTCGCGGTGGTCGGCGGGGCCTTGCGGCGCTACCTGACCGACAAGGACGAACTGCCCGAGCAATCGCTGGTGGTCTCGGTGCCGATCTCGGTGCGCACCGAGGCGCAGAAGGGTTCGGGGGGCAACCAGTTCTCGTTCGCCTTCGTCGCCGCGCACACGGACATCGCCGATCCGGTCGAACGGGTGGAGGCGGTGGGCGCCGCGATGCGCGCGGTCAAGGAATACAACAAGGCGGTCGACGCGCAGACCCTGTCCAAGACCACCGCGGCGATGCCCGGCATGTTGATGGGGCTGGCGATGCGGGCGATGATGAAGCTGCCGCCCAATGACCTGATGCTCATGTCGAACGCGGTGGTGACCAACGTCCCCGGGCCGATGCAACCGATGACCCTGCTCGGCGCGCGCTGCGTCGCCGGGTTCGCCGCCGGGCCGAGCAGCGACGGCATCGGCCTCGTGCATGCCATCACCAGCCTGTCGGGGATCCTCTCGATCGGCTTCAGCGCCTGCCGCGAGCTGATGCCCGATCCCGAGTTCTACGGGCAGTGCATCGAGGCCTCGTTCGACGAGCTGGCCGACGCGATCGCGGGCAAGGCTGGCGCAACAAGGCCCGCCCCGGCGCCGAAACGCGCCGCCGCGCCCGCCAAGACCAAGCCCCGTGCGGCCAAGACCCCGCAGGCCAAGGCTCCGCAGGCCAAGAGCAAGTCGGAGAAGGCCCAGCCGGCCAAGACCAAGTCGGTGAGGGCCAAGCCCGAAAAATCCAGCGCCGAGAAACCCCCACAGGCGAAGGCGCGCCAAACGAAACAGGGTCAGTCGAAGCCGCGCTCGCGCTCGGCGCCGAAAGGCTGATCGCCGAAAGGTTGACCGCCGAAAGGTCGACCGGCCGCTTCGAGCGGGGCGAGGAACCGCGCGATCGCGCGGACGTGGCCCCAGGTCGCGGCCGAGTTCGCCATGTCCCAGCCGTGCTGGATGCCCGGCAGCGCGACGAAGCGGACCGGGGCGTCGCTCCGGGCCTTGAGCGCCTCGGCGAAGTCGCGCGCGTCCTGCCAGGGCAGCATCGTGTCGCCGGTGCCGTGGACGATCAGCATCGGCGGCGCGTCCTTGCGGATGCGGTCCACCGGGCTGACCGCGTGCCACAGCTCGGGGGCGCTCGCGGGCAGGCCGGGCATCACCTTCTGGCTCATGAACTTGTCGATGACCGCTTCGTGGTTGCGTCCCAGGCGGCGGTTGCGGTCGAGGAAATCGTAGCGGCCATAGAGCGGCACCGCCGCCGCAACCGAGCAGTCGGCCGCCTCGAACCCGGGCTTGAAGGCGGGATCGTCGTGAGTGAGCGCCGCGAGCGCCGCCAGGTGCCCGCCGGCCGAGCCGCCGGTAAGGGCAATGCGCGCGGGATCGCCGCCGTATTCGGCCGCGTGCGCGCGGACCCAGGCGATCAGGCGCAGCACGTCGACGATCCAGTCAGGCCCGCGCGCCTGCGGGCCGAGCCGATAGGTCGCGTCGAAGCAGACCCAGCCGCGTGTGGCCATGTGGTGCAACAACGGCTTGCCCTGCTGATTCTTGTCGCCCACCACCCAGGCGCCGCCGTGCAG
>DASVMK010000152.1:0-4838 GCA_036384395.1 Novosphingobium sp. | reverse complement strand
GCCTGCGGCCCGCGGCTCCGGCGGCGCGCCCGGCCGCTGCCGCCCCGCGCACGCCCAGCGCGGCCGCGCCGGCTCCCACCGCGCCCTTGCCCCCCACCCCCACGGTCGCGCCGGTGGATGGCGCGACCGCCACGCCCGGCTTCTCGACGCTGCCGACCGAAGCCGGGCCACCCGACACCGGGCCAACCGAAGCCGCACCGCCCTCCGCAGACGCGGTAAGCCCGATCCCCTGGCCGGCGATCGGCGGCGGCATCGGGCTGGTCCTGGCGCTGGCGCTGATCGTCGGGCTGCTGCAACGCAGCCGCGCCGCCCGCCGCGCCGCGATCGAGGACGCCTGGGAGGATTCGCCCGTGGCGCCGGCAGCGCCCACGCCGCCTGCGCCGGCTCCCGCCCCGCCGCCTCCCCCTGCGCCCCAGCCGGCACCCGCTCCGGCACCCGCTCCGGCACCCGCTCCCGCCGCGCCCCTGCCGCATCCGACGTTCGCCGCGCCGTTCGACGTGACGCTCGATTCGCGGCGGATGACGCTGGCGCTGATCAACGCCACGTTCGTCTATCGGCTGGCGATCACCAACCGCGGCACGGTGCCGCTCGGCCCGCTGCGGATCACCGGCGACATGATCTCCGCCCACGCCTCGCGCGCGGTGGCAGAACAGCTCGATCCCGATCCGACGCAAGCCTGGCTCAGCCACGATTTCGACGCGCTGCCCCCGGGCGAGACAATGGAGATCGACGGCGAACTGCGATTGCCGCGCAGCGAGATCCGCCCCGTTCACACCGGCAACGCCAGCCTGTTCGTGCCGCTGGTCCGCTTCACGCTGCAGACGCTGACCGGCGGCGTGCCCATCCCGCTGGGCGTGCGCGTCTTCGTCGTGGGCGAGGAACCCGACCAGCCGGGCGGCCCGGTGCGACCGTTCCGGCTGAACGAAGGCTCGCGCGTCTATTCATGCATCAGCCAGCGCGAAGTCGATATAACACCCGAAAATTGACCCTCGACGGCCCTTGCGCGGGCCGCTAGGTCTCTCGCAAGGGCAGCGAGGAGGAGGACGCGCACCCGATGGTCCATCACCGTGGATAGCCTGGTCACGACCGAGTGGCTGGCGGCCGAGATCGGCGCGACCGACCTCAGGATCGTCGATGCGAGCTATCACCTGCCCGCCGCCGGCCGCGACGCGCGGGCGGAGTACGAGGCCGGCCATATCCCCGGCGCGGTGTTCATGAACCTGGCCGAGCTGGTCGATAGCTCCGCTCCGATCGAGAACACGCTTCCCTCCCCCGCCAAGTTCGCCAGCCGCATGCAGGCGCTCGGCCTGGGCGACGGCAGCCGCATTGTCCTCTACGACGACAGCGACGTGAAGAGCGCGGCGCGCGCCTGGTTCATGCTACGCCTGTTCGGCGCCAACCACGTCGCCATCCTCGATGGCGGGCTCAAGCTCTGGCACGCGCAAGGCCGCGAGATCGAGAGCGGCGCCCGCACGCTGCGCCATCGCCATTTCACCGCCTGGTCGAACGCCGCCCGCCAGCGCAGCAAGGCCGAAGTCCGCGCCAACCTCGACAGCCGGGCCGAGCAACTGGTCGATGCCCGCAGCGCGGCGCGTTTCAGCGGCGCCGAGGCCGACCCGCGCCCCGGCATCGCCGCCGGTCACATCCCCGGCTCGCTCAACCTGCCTTATCGCGAACTGTTCGAGCCCGACGGCACCTTCAAGGACAAGCCCGGCCTGCGCGCCGCCTTCGAACGCGCCGGCATCGACCTGGCGCGCCCGGTCGTGACGACTTGCGGCAGCGGCATCACCGCCTGCGTGCTGGCCTTCGGCATGCACCTGCTCGGCAAGAACGACGTCGCGCTCTACGACGGAAGCTGGACCGAATGGGGCGCGGACGCGGCGATGCCCAAGGAACTGGGGACGGTGGCGGCGGAATAGCCGTCGCGCCGATACGGATTGCCCTCCCGACCGGCCCAAGGCTAAGCATCGGGCATGGCCAAATCCCCACCGGACAAGCTTTCTTCCGCCACCCGCCTCGTCACCGCCGGCCGGCGTCCCGAATGGACCGGCCCGGTGGTCAACCCGCCGGTGTGGCGCGCCAGCACGCATCTCTACGAGAACATGGCGGCGCTTAAGGAGGGCCCGAAGCGCAACGAGGACGGGCGCTTCTACTACGGCCGCCGGGGCGCGCCGACGCAGTGGGCGCTGGCCGAGGCGCTGACCGCGCTGGAGCCGGGCGCGGCCGGCACGATGCTCTATCCCTCGGGCGTCGCCGCCATCGCCGGCGTGCTGCTGGCGCTGCTGCGCCCCGGCGACGTGCTGCTGATGACCGACAACGCCTATGATCCCAGCCGCGCGCTCGGGCGGGGCCTGCTCAAGGACTTCGGCGTCGAGACGCGCTTCTTCGATCCGCTCGACGTGGCCGGCTTCGAAGCGGCGATCTGCGAACGCAGCAAGGTCGTGCTGCTCGAAGCGCCGGGCAGCCTGACGATGGAAGTGCAGGACGTCCCCGCGCTCGCCGCGATCGCGCGGCAGCGCGGCCTGGTCTCGGTGCTCGACAACACCTGGGCGAGCCCGCTCGGCTTCCCGGCGCTGGAACGCGGCATCGATATCTCGGTGATGTCGCTGACCAAGCATGTCGGCGGGCATTCCGACGCCATGATGGGCAGCGCCAGTGCCGGGCCGGAGCTCTACACCCGGCTGCGGAAAACGTCGCAACAACTCGGCCAGGTCGTCTCGCCCGACGACGCCGCGCTGATGCTGCGCGGGCTGCGCACGCTGGGCGTGCGGCTGGAGCGCGAGACCGCCAGCGCGCTCACCGTCGCCCGCTGGCTCCAGGGCCGGCCCGAGGTGGCCGAAGTGCTCTGCCCGATGCTGCCCGGCGCGCGCGGGCACGAGATCTGGGCGCGCGACTTCACCGGCGGCTGCGGCCTGTTCAGCTTCGTGTTCAAAGGCGGCGATGCGGCCGCGCGCGCGCGCTTCGTCGATGCGCTGTCGCTGTTCGGCATCGGCTATAGCTGGGGCGGGTTCGAAAGCCTGGTGGTGCCGGTCGATCCCGCGTCGATCCGCGCGGTTTGCCGCTGGCCGCTGCCCGACATGGACCCGGCCGACCGCTTCGGCCTGCGCCTCTCCATCGGCCTCGAAGACCCGGCCGACCTGATCGCCGACCTCGAACGCGGCTTTTCCGCTTGGAAAACGCCGTGACCTTCCCCGGCAGCCTGCCCGAAGCGATCAAGCTGCTCGACAGCTTCGGTTTCGACATCGGCAACAGCCGCATCTCGATCTATCGCGCGGTGCTGGTCGTGGTCGTCATCGTCGGGGTCTATGTCGTCTCGCGGGCGATGAGCCTGGGCGCGCGGCGCGTGTTCCGGCGGATCAACCGGCTCGACGCCACCGAGCAACTGCTGGGCGAGAAGATCGTCGCCATCGTCGTGTGGATCTTCTGCATCCTCGTCGGCGTCGATGTGCTCGGCATCGATCTCACCGCCTTCACCGTGTTCTCGGGCGCCTTCGGCCTCGCGGTCGGCTTCGGCCTGCAGAAGACTTTCGGTAACCTGCTCGCCGGGATCATCCTCCTGATGGACCGCTCGATCAAGCCGGGCGACGTCATCGCGGTGAACGACGGGGTCATGAACACCGTCGGCCAGGTCAAGAAGATCGGCCTGCGCGCGGTCTCGGTGACGACGCGCGACAAGAAGGAATACCTGATCCCCAACGAGAACCTGATGATCAATCAGGTGGAGAACTGGTCCTATTCCAGCCGCGAGGTCCGCGTCCGCGTGCCCGTGGTGGTCTCGCCGAACACCGACCTCGACCTCGCCGAAAGCCTGATGCTGCAAGCCGCGCGCGAGGCCAAGCGCGTCCTCGCCACCCCCGCGCCGACCGCCTGGATCACCGAGTTCACTTCGCTGGGCGTCGCCTACGAGATCCGCATCTGGATCGACGACCCCGAGGAAGGCCTCGGCAACGTGCGGTCGGACGTGCTGAAGCGCTGCTGGCACTTGTTCCAGGCGAACGGGGTGACCTTACCGAACGCGAACCAGCGCGAGGTAGGGTTGCGCGATCTGGAGGCGGTCAGGGAGATGGTGGAGGGGATGGGGCGGTGACGGGTTCTTTTAGGCTTTCCCTAACGTGGCGTTTGTAGGTCGACCAGATATTGGAGGCGACATACACGGCAAGCAGCGCACCCACGATTGCCGCGAGGATCGGCTTGGCGCCAGGGATCGAATCATAAGACCAAACCAACAGAAGAACGAGCACACCAAAAACGATGACATAAGGCGCCATTAATTTCTCGCTCTCATTTGGGATTGCGAGAGACGAAATTCCAGCCAATATCGCAATGATCGATATAAGGCATCCTCCTGTCTTAATCAGATTGTCCACGTACACCTCCTAAGCGCGTGACATTCTCGCCCATGAACGGTTAAATTTTTTCTCGCGCATATTTTTACGGACATCGCCATGCGTGGTTTACTGGAAACACGTCACCTTGGGCCTGATCCGGGGCACCACTTTCCTTTCTGCGTTGCGTCCAGACGAAACAAGCGGGACTCCGGGTCAAGTCCGGGGTGACGGTGGGGAGTGGGCAGGTTCGGGGTCACCCCCTAAAAGCTCTCCTACCCCCCTACCAACCCAAACTCGCTGGCATCTTGCCGCGGACAGCGCCATGTGCCCCGCATGGAGAAGTCACCCACCCCACACGGGACGGTCTATCTGGTCGGCGCCGGCCCCGGCGATCCGGACTTGTTGACCGTGCGCGCTGCGCGGCTGATCGCTGCGGCGCGGGTGATCGTGCACGATGGGCTGGTCGATCCCGCGATCCTCGCACTGGCCCATCCCGCCGCCAAGCTGGTC
>DASVMK010000151.1:0-2794 GCA_036384395.1 Novosphingobium sp. | reverse complement strand
AATCGCGCCGCGGACTTCCGCGGTGTCCTCGAGCTCGACGACCTTGTGCATCTTTCCGAGGCCGAGACCGATGAGGATCTTCTTCTGGCTTTCCGGCCGGCGGATCGGCGAGCCGATCTGCTTCAGTTTGATCTTCGCCATCAGACTTACTCCGTGATCGCTTCGGCAGCCGCTTCGGCTTCCGCAGCGTTGGCGCCGCCGCGACCCAGGAGGTCGGCGACCTTCTTGCCGCGACGCTGGGCGACCGACTTCGGCGAAGTCTGGTCGGTCAGCGCGTCGAAGGTGGCGCGGATCATATTGTAGGGGTTCGAGGTGCCGACCGACTTGGTCACCACGTCGGCAACGCCCAGGCTCTCGAACACGGCGCGCATCGGACCGCCGGCGATGATGCCGGTACCGGCCGGAGCCGAACGGACATTGACCTTGCCGGCGCCGAAACGGCCCTTGCCGTCGTGGTGCAGGGTGCGGCCGTCCTTGAGCGGAACGCGAACCATCTTCTTCTTGGCCGAGGCGGTCGCCTTGGTGATGGCTTCCGGCACTTCGCGCGCCTTGCCATGACCGAAGCCGACGCGGCCCTTGCCGTCGCCCACGACGACCAGCGCGGCGAAACCGAAGCGCTTGCCGCCCTTCACGGTCTTCGACACGCGGTTGATGTGGACGAGCTTCTCGATCAGCTCCTCGCCGCCATCGTCGTCGCCACCACGGCCGCGACGGTCATCACGGCCACGGCCACGGCCGCCATCGCGTCCGCCACGATCATTGCCGCCGCGGCCACGGCCACGGCCGCCACCGGGGCCACCCGGACCGCGACCCTCGCGGGCCTCGCCGCCCTGCGGGTGCTCGGCGGCGATCGGCGCGCTCGAAGCTTCGGGAGCCGCCGCTTCGGCGTTGGTGTTGTTTTCGTCTGCCATCATCAGAACTCCAGCCCGCCTTCACGCGCGGCGTCGGCCAGCGCCTTGACGCGGCCATGGAACAGGAAGCCGCCGCGATCGAACACGACGGAAGTCACGCCGGCCTTCTTGGCGGCCTCGGCGAGCTCCTTGCCCACCTTGGCGGCAGCCTCGACATTGGCGCCGACGCTCTTGCTGCCCTTCACCAGGGTAGAGGCGGCGGCCACCGTACGCCCTTCGGCGTCGTCGATGATCTGCGCGTAGATGTGGCGGCCCGAGCGGTGCACCGACAGGCGCGGACGCCCACCGGCACGAGCCTTCAGCGCGGTGCGGACCCGCCGGCGACGGCGGTCGAACAGGGAGAGCTTGGCCATTACTTCTTCTTCCCTTCCTTGCGGAAGATGTACTCGCCGCGGTACTTGATGCCCTTGCCCTTGTAGGGTTCGGGCTTGCGCCAGCGACGGATCTCGGCGGCAACCTGGCCGACCTTCTGCTTGTCGATGCCGGTGATCTCCACCGTCGTGTTATCCGGGGTCTTGATCTCGATGCCCTCGGGCACCGCGAAATCGACGTCATGGCTGTAGCCGAGCTGCAGCTTCAGGTTCTTGCCCTGGACGTTGGCGCGGTAGCCGACACCGGTGATCTCGAGGACCTTGGTGTAGCCCTCGGTCACACCGGTCATCAGGTTGTTCACCAGCGTGCGCTGCATGCCCCAGAACGCGCGAGCGCTCTTGCTGTCGTCGGCCGGGCGCACCAGGATGCGGCCGTCCTCGACGGTGTAGGCGATTTCGTCGCGCAGGTTCAGTGTCAGGGTGCCCTTGGGGCCCTTCACGCTGAGCACGCCGTTGGCGATCTCGGCGGTCACACCGGCCGGAATGGCGACCGGAACTTTACCGATGCGGCTCATCAGAACACCTCCGCGAGCACTTCGCCGCCGACGTTCTGGGCGCGCGCTTCGGCGTCCGAGAGCACGCCGCGGGGCGTCGACACGATGGTGATGCCAAGGCCGTTGCGGATCACGGGAAGCTCCTTGCTTCCCGAATAGACGCGGCGGCCCGGCTTCGAGACGCGGGCGACGTGCTTGATCGCCGGCTCGCCCTCGAAATACTTGAGCTCGATGCGCAGCTGCGGGTGGGCGCCGGTGGCGTCCTCGCTGTAGCCGCGAATGTAGCCTTCGCGCTGCAGAACCTCGAGCACGCGCGAACGCAGGTTCGAGGCCGGCGAGAGGACGGAGTCCTTCTTCGCGCGCTGGCCGTTGCGGATGCGGGTGAGCATATCACCCAGGGGATCGGTCAGTGCCATCGCTCTTCCTTACCAGCTCGACTTCGTCACGCCCGGGATCATGCCCTTGTTGGCAAGATCGCGCAGCTCGATGCGGCAAAGGCCGAACTTGCGATAGTAGCCGCGCGGGCGGCCGGTGGTGGCGCAACGGTTGCGGACCCGGGTCGGGTTGCCGTTGCGGGGGATCTCGGCCAGCTTCAGGCGCGCGATCAGACGCTCGGTATCGTCGAGCGACTCATCGTCGGCCTGGGCCTTGAGCGCCGCGTACTTGGCGGCATACTTCTGAACGAGCTTCTTGCGCTTCTCGTTCTTGTTGATCGAACTCAGTTTCGCCATGGACTTAAGCTCTCTTCCTCAAATCTTAGTCACGCGGCCTGCTGCTGTTCAGCAGCATCCAGCGGGAACGGGAAACCGAACAGACGCAGCAGCTCGCGCGCTTCGTCGTCGGTCTTGGCGGTGGTGGTCACGATGATGTCCATGCCCCGCACCTTCTCGATCTGGTCGTAGCTGATCTCCGGGAAGATGATCTGCTCCTTGAGACCCATCGCGTAGTTGCCGCGCCCGTCGAAGCTCTTCGGGTTCAGGCCGCGGAAGTCGCGGATGCGCGGCATCGCCACGGTGAT
>DASVMK010000150.1:0-15856 GCA_036384395.1 Novosphingobium sp. | reverse complement strand
AGCGTGTCAGCGCCGAATGGGAAAATGAGGGATGTGCGAACGACCGGGCGTCATAGCGAGGCGCCCGGCCCTATCGCAGGGATCCTAGCCGATCTTGATCTTGCGCGGCTTGGTCGCGGCATCCTCGCTCTTCTTCAGTTTGACGGAGAGCACGCCGCGCTTGTAGTCGGCCGAGATGCCGTCTGCATCCACATCGCTGGGCAGCGTGATCTCGCGGCGAAAGCTGCCGTAACGGCGCTCGCTGAGAATGCAGCCGCATTCCTTGCGCTCGCTCTCGTCCTTTTTCTCGCCGGTGATCGCGAGAACGCCATCACGGTATTCGACGTCGATCTCATCGTCCTTGAGCCCGGGGAGTTCGAGCGAGAGACGGTAGGAATCGCCGGCGTCCAAGAGGTCGGCGGCGGGGCGCAAGTCGTGGAGGGTCGGGAAGTTAAAGACGCCGCGGGCGGGGAGCGCGAAGCTGAAGTCGTCGAACAGGCGGTCGATTTCGTGGCGGAGCCAACCCACCGGACCGGCAGACGTGCGGTCGATGGACCGACCGGCAGGGGCGGCCGGGGTGATGCTGGGGTCGTTCATGGCTACTCTCCAGTTGTTCCGTTGTTGGGGGAAGCGTCAGGCGACGACGATGTGGTCTTCGACCTCAGTCACGCCGGGAGCCGCCCACGCGGCCCGCTCCGCGACCTGACGTTCGTGCCAAGCCTTCACTCGACCGCCGAGCTTCACCTTGCTGCCGTCGAGCGCGATGGTCACACCGGCTGCATCGAGGTCGGCCTGGCGCTCGAAGGCGTTCTCGATACGCCGCCGGATGTCACTGCTCGTCGGCCGGCGATGAATCTCCACTTGGTTGATGATCCCGATCACGCCCGAGATCTTGCTGGCCGCCTTCTCGGCTTCGTCGGCCTGGAAGTGCCAGTCGACCGACCCGGTGAGCGTGACCCAACCATGCTCGACCTTGACGGTGATCTTGTCGTCGGGGACCAGGACGCTCCACGCGAAGACGTCGAGAATGCGCTTGGCGATCTCGTGGTCGGCGGTCTTGGGATCGCTGTCGTGGCGGACTTTGATTTCCTGGGCGATGGCCTTGACGCCGGCGACGCGGCGGGCCGAGCGTTCGGCGGCTTGCTTCGAGGCGTAGCTGGGGACGTAGCCGTTGAGCGTCACGACGCCCTTTTCCACTGAGACGCCGATATCGGCGTGATCGACGCTGGGCTCCCACTCGAGCTCCGACATCACGTCGTGCTGAAGTTGGCTGTCGGTTTTCATGATGCTGCTCCTTCTGAGGAAAAGAGCAGGCATTCCACGTCGGCGGGGGGATGCGGGAATCGAATGCCTGCAGCCCCATTGATGGCCAGGGGACTATCGCCGCCACATTCGCAATTACCCGTAGACGCTGAACGTCACTGCAGCGGACGCGCGGCTGATGCGCGCGTCTGCGATCATCGGTGTCGAGGCGATCCAGACCCGGGCGGACATGGCGCGGCGGATGGGAGCCGGCCGCCTGGATGTGGGGGCGCTGGTCACCCACCGCTTCGTCTCGACGATATCGAGCAGGCCTACGACATCTTTGCCAAACCAGCGTGACGGTGTGCTCAAGGTCGCCATCACCGCTTGACTCGAAACGCGCGGTCACGGACCCTTCAACGGGTGGAAGGACGTCTGGTGAAGCGGAGCGCCGGCATTCTGTTTTTTCGACGGTCGGCGCAGGGCGTCGAGGTTCTCCTGATCCATCCCGGCGGCCCCTACTGGTCCAATAAGGACGTCGGCTCCTGGCAGATCCCCAAGGGGCTGATTGGCCCCGGCGAGAGCGCCGTGGATGCTGCGCGACGGGAAACCGAGGAGGAGTTGGGCATCCGGCTCGATGGCGCGCCAGTTCCGCTTGCAAAGATCCGCCAGGCCGGCGGCAAGGTCGTCGAGGCGTTCGCGCTCGAGCAGGACATCGACCCCGATACGATCCGGAGCAACACGTTCGAGCTGGAATGGCCGCCGTGCAGTGGTCGCCTTGTTGCGTTCCCCGAGGTCGACGCCGCGCGATGGCTGACACTGCAAGAGGCCGAGACGGTGGTGCTGAAGAGCCAGTTGCCGCTGGTCGCGGCTCTGCGCTCTCTGCTTGCGGCCTAGGCCGGTGGGCCCTGTCGTCGGTTCGGGACCAGCACCGCGGCGCCCTCAATCGAACCCTCCCTCAGCCGCTGCAGCGCGTCGTTTGCTTGGCCAAGTGCGAATGTCTGGGTAACGCTTCGAACGCGCGCCCGTTCGATCATCTCGAAGAACGTGGTTCCATCCTCGCGGGTGAGGTTGGCTACTGAAAGGATCTGTCGCTCCTCCCACAGATCGGCGTAGGGGAACGCCGGAATGTCGCTCATGTGGATGCCCGCGCAGACGACCCGGCCGCCCTTGCGCACCGCCTTGAGCGCCTGCGGCACAAGGTTGCCGACAGGGGCGAAGATGATCGCCGCGTCCAGCGGCTGCGGCGGTAAGGAACTCGATTGTCCTGCCCAGACGCAGCCGAGCGATCGGGCGAAGGCCTGTCCTTTAGAGTCCCCCGGCTTGGTGAAGGCGTATGCGTCACGGCCCTGCCATGCCAGGATCTGCGCGAGTATGTGCGCCGCCGCGCCGAATCCGTAGAGGCCAATCTTCGCACCCTCTCCGGCGAGGCCAAGCGAACGCCATCCGATCAGGCCCGCGCAGAGCAGTGGCGCCGCCTCGACGTCGGACAGCCACTCCGGCAGCGCAAAGCAGTAGCGTGCGTCCGCAACGATGTGCGTGGCATAGCCGCCGTCGCGGGTCGCACCGGTGAACGCGGGACTGTCGCACAAATTCTCGCGCCCCGATCGGCAGTAATCGCAGGCCCCGCACGTGTAGCCGAGCCAGGGCACGCCGACCCGCTGGCCCAACTCCAAGCTGGTCACTTTGTTTCCAACTTGCACAACTCGCCCGACGACCTCATGGCCAGGAATGACGGGGTAGCGCGCGACCACTTCGCCATCCAGAACGTGAAGGTCGGTGCGACAGACGCCGCAGGCGTCGACGCGGAGGAGAACCTCACCCTCGGCAGCTTGCGGTATGGCCCGCTCGACACGCCGGAGCGGATACCCCGCGGCGTCGATCTGCATTGCGGTCATCGTGTGCATGGCCACGTTCTCCTGGCATCGACCGCACCCCTAGCGTCGGCATCAGACGCGCGCTCCTCGTAAACCTACGAGGACACCGCCGATCCGCCGCGCCGCCCGCTGCTTACGTGGTATTGCGGATAGGGCTGCGGGCAACCGTTCACCACAGTGCTATCGGTAGTCATGGAGGGTGAGATGCAGCAGCGCGACGACACCGAAGCGCGTTGCCCGGCGACGCTGTTGCCGCCGCGCAAAGTGGTCCACGACCTGCGCAACCTCTTCGCCATCATCGGTGCCGCCAAGTCGTTGCTCGAGCGCGATCCCGTGCCGGCGCGACGTGCCGAACTCCTGGCGGCCCTGGGCGAAGCGACGCGCCAAGGCGCGCAGTTGACCACCGATCTGCTCGCGAACCGCGAGGACAACACGGAGTACCGCGAGATCGACCTCAATGAGCGTCTTGCGGGTCTGGCGCCGATGTTGCGGGTCCTCGCCACCGCGCGGGTTAGGCTCGCTCAGTCCGGTGGCGACGATCACCTGCTAATCCGCACGACCCCCGCCGAACTCGATGCCACCGTGCTCGAGCTCGTTTCGAACGCCGCCCGCGCCGGCGCGGGCGAGGTGACAATCCGCGGTCGCAAGTGCGGTGGTCGCATCTGGCTGGTGCTGTCCGACAACGGGTGCGGAATGTCCGAGCCGACGCTCGAGCGGGCCCGGCGCGGCCGCGACCTCGGGCTCGCCCACGGCTCGGGCCTGTCGCGCGTCCAGCAGTACATGGCGGCCTGCCAAGGTCAGGTACGCATCCGCAGCCGGGTCGGCCATGGAACGACGATCGCGCTGATCTTCCCCGCCGTGGAGGGCGGCTCCGCAAATGCTACGCGCCTGACCGAACGGCAGCTAGTCGCCGCCTGACTCCCGCTGTTCGCCACGCGAACGGCGACTACAGAGCGCGCGTGGCGATGCGTAGCGTCGCATCCTCAGGATCGCTCGTGATGGAGAAGCCCAGCTCACGCTCCATGCGAAGGGCTGCATCGTGGTCAGCGTATTCCACCGCCTCCACCTTTTCGATCCGCTCGGCCTTCGCATAGCGCAGGACATGCTCCAGCAGCGTCCAGCTAACGCCAGTGGACTTGGCATCGGCGCGCGTCGCCATCGCCACCTCAGCACGCGTGCGGTCGGGATCGGCCGCGAGCATCGCAGCCGCGAGGAGCTTTCCACCCCCTTGCTCGAATGCCAGGAACGTGATGGTGCGTCGATAATCGACGCGCGTCATCGGCGCGAGCTGATCGTGCGTCACGCAGGCAATACCGCCGAGGAAGCGGAACCGCAGATCCTCGGGTGACACGTGCCGGAAGAGCTCGGCAAGCGAAGCTTCGTCGTCCGGGCGCACGGGGCGCACGTGGATCCCGACGCCGCCGCGCGTCAACAGGTCGGCCGACCACTGAACCGGCACGGGGCGTATCATAAGCCGAGACGCCGTTTGCGGCTCCGCGGTAAGGCGGATGCGGGCGTCTAAGGCGACCACACCGGCGGCGTCGACCAGCAGCGGATTGATGTCGAGTTCGGCGATGTCGGGCAGGTCGATCGTCATCGCCGCCAGCGCGTCGAGCACGTCCGCTACTTTGTCCACGGCCGCGGGTGGCACGTTCCGAAAGCCCCTGAGCCGCCGTGCGATCGCGGTTCGGTCAATCAGCGCCAATGCCTCAGCGTGGTCAATCGGCGGCAGCGCGATCGCTTTGTCTGCCAAGACTTCCACTGCGGTCCCTCCCGCGCCCACCATCAGCAGCGGACCGAAGGTCGCATCGGTGGCGATGCCTGCCAGGAGCTCGTAGGCGTGCGGACGGTCAACCATCTCCTCGATGGCGAAGCCGGTAAGACGGGCTTCGGGGCGGTCGCGGGCTATCAGGTCAGCCATCTCCCGTGCAGCGTTTTCGACAGCCTGCGGGGTGAGCAGCCCCAAGGCGACGCCGCCCACGTCCGTCTTGTGGGGAATGTCGGGCGAGACGATCTTGACCGCGAAAGGAGCGTTCAGCGAGCGGCAGGCCGCTGCAGCGTCTTCCGCCTTCTCAACGAACCGGGTTGCCGCTACCGGCACCCCATAGGCCGACAGCAGCTCCTTTGCCTCGACTTCGGACAATTCGAGGCGGTCGGCACGAATCTCGTCGATTATGCGCTTCGCCCCGGCAATGTCGCGGGTGACTGTCCGAGACGATGTGGGTCTGTCGAGCAAAGCCGAGCGTGCTGTCCGAGCCGTGAGCAGGTGGCCGAAGCCGGTGACCGCGTCCTCTGGAGAGGCGTAGAGCGGGATGCGCGCGTCCGTCATGACCTGTCGGGCCTCCATGGCGTTACCGTCGCCGAGCCAGCAGGCCAGCACGGGCTTGCGCAGTCCACCGGCACGCGCCCGTGTCACCGCCTGGGCCACGGCGGCCGCGAAGTCCTTCGAATCTGCGGTCGCGGTCGGGCAGTTCATCACCAGCAGCGCATCGACACCGCGATCGGCCAAGACCGCTTCGATCGCTGGCCCGTAGCGCTCGGGCCCCGCATCTCCGACCAGATCGACCGGGTTGCCGCGCGACCAGTTGCCCGGCAGCGCTCCATTCAGCCTCGACAGAGTTTCGGGTGTGAGCTCGGCAATCCGGGCGCTCGTCGTGCCGAGTGCGTCAACCGCCAAGATCCCAGCCCCGCCGCCGTTGGTGACGATGGCGAGCCGCTCCCCTGCGGGGACCTTGCACATCGAGAGGGTCTGCGCCGCGTCGAGGAGCTCGGCTAACGTGTCGACCACGACGATCCCGCACCGTTCGAAGGCCGCCAGATAGACATCATACGACCCGGCCAGCGCGCCGGTGTGCGAGAACGCGGCCTCGGCCGCGCTGGCCGATCGTCCTGCCTTGATCGCGACGACGGGCTTGTTGATCGCCGCCGCGCGGGCCGCGGACAAAAACTTGGCGGGATTGGTCACGCCCTCGATGTAGAGAAGGATCGCCTTCGTCGATGGGTCGGTTGCGTAAAGGTCCAGCAGGTCGCCGATGTCGACGTCCGCCATCTCGCCGACTGAGACGATGCTGGAGAACCCAATTCGTCGCGTGTGAGCCCAATCGAGCATCGCCGTGATGAGCGCGCCGCTCTGTGAGATCAGCGCGAGGCCACCGGGCTCAGCTTCGGTCCGCGCGAACGTGGCGTCGAGCTTCGATCGCGGGGACATCACGCCGAGGCAGTTGGGCCCGACGATCCGCAGCAGGTGCGGTCTCGCCTCGTCGAGCATCTGCTGCCGCAGCCCGTTCCTCTCGGTGATCCCGGCCGATAGCACCACGGCGCACTTCGTGCCGAGTGCGCCCAAGCTCCTGACGATGCTTGGCACGGTTTTCGCGGGCGTCATCACGATGGCGATGTCGGGAGGCGCGGATAGTTGATCGATCGAGCCCGCCCAGTGCGTGCCGGGCCGATCGACGCGGTGCGGGTTCACCACGTCAATACGGCCCGTGAAGCCGCCGCCGATCACATTGTCGAGTACAATCTTGCCGAGCGATCCCTCGCGGTTGGAACCGCCGATCAGGGCGATACTGCCGGGGCCGAGGAGCACGGACAAGTTGCGGATCGACATCGCCGTTCCCCTTTTTGTGATGGAGGTTCGGATTTCGGGCAGTTTCTGAAGCCCAACGGACAGCGTCGATATTCGTAAGATCCCGCATGTCGCCGCCAAGTCGCGATCCGTAGTTCCCCAAGGGCTGCAAGTGGCCACCCGGTTCCGCCCGAAGGAAACATAGGATATGCTTCACCGCGAGACGGTTGCGCTTGCGAGGGTTCTCCCCTGAGGAGCACGCAAGCCGCGCGCTTCGGGGGGATCTGCGAATGCCCGCTTGGGAGCGTTCGAGAGTGCTGCGGTTCGGCGAGGCGGTGCTGATTGCGCTGCTCGCTGGAGTTATACGCCTGTTGCTGAAGCCGCTGTGGGGAGAGCCGGCGAACTTCCAAATCTTCAGTCTAGCAGTCCTCGTGTCCGTTCTGCGATGCGGAGCATTCTCCCTCGTAACGGTCGCGTTGTCTTTCTCGCTCGGCCTTTACTTCGCGCAAGTGGGCGGTTTCGATGCCAGCGATCTTTCTCAGGCGGCCGTGTTCCTCGTCACTTCGGCAGTAACCCTCGTTCTCGGAAGGGCCGCCGCTAAGCTACATCGCCGCGCTGTAAGCGTCGGAGAGGGGGCGCAAGTCCATTCGCAGGAGGCGGAGCACCTCGCGGAGGAACTCGGCCTGCTCATCGACGGCGCCCGCTCCTACGCCATCTACATGCTCGATTCCCAAGGACGGGTGACCATCTGGAACCGCGGGGCCGAGCGCCTGACTGGTTGGAGCGAGAAGGAGGTCCTGGGCCGGAACTTCTCGCTCTTCTTTCCGCAGGACGCGATCGACGGGAATGAGCCGGCGCAAATACTCGCACGGGCGGGGGCGCAGGGTCAGGTCGAGGAGGAGGGCTGGCGATACCGCAAGGACGGTTCTGAGTTCCTGGCGTCCATTACTGTTACCGCGCTTTATAATCCAGACGGCGGCGTCCGAGGGTTCGCCAAGGTCGTTTGTGACGTGACGCAGCGGCGTGCGGCCGAGGAGCAGCTGCGCGCGCGGGAGAGCTTGCTCAGCTCGGTACTCTCGACGGTGCCCGACGCGATGGTCGTGATCGACGAAAAGGGCAGCATCCTGTCCTTCAGCGCCGCGGCGCAGGTTCTCTTCGGATATTCCGAGGAGGAGACCGTGGGGCGCAACGTCCGCATGCTGATGCCGTCGCCCGACCGCGATCGCCACGACGGTTACCTCCGACGCTATCACGACACAGGCGAGAAGCGGATCATTGGAACCGGACGCATCGTTTTCGGCGAACGAAAGGACGGCACAAAGTTCCCGATGGAGCTGGCGATCGGCGAAGCCGTCACGGGCAGCCAGAAGGTCTTCACCGGTTTCATTCACGATCTCACCGAACGGCGCCGGACAGAGGAACGGCTCGAGTCCTTGCAATCGGAGCTCATTCATGTCTCGCGAGTAAGCGCCATGGGCACAATGGCATCGACCATCGCCCATGAACTGAACCAGCCGATAGCCGCGATTGCCAACTACGCAGAGTCGGTGCGCGACATGCTCGTTCAACCGGCGCCTGAGGACTTTGATCTCATGCGCGAGGCGCTCGGCGAGACCGCCAGAGAGGCCCTGCGGGCCGGTGACATCGTTCGCCGGCTCCGCGACTTCGTGGCGCGCGGCGAAGTGGAGAAAACCGTGGAGCCGCTTCCTGGCCTGATCAACGAAGCTTCGGTCCTCGGCCTGATGGCGGCCCGCGAGCGCGGAGTCGAGACGGTCTTCGATCTCGATCCCTACGCCTCGCCGGTCTTTGTCGACAAGGTGCAGATCCAGCAGGTGCTCATCAACCTCGTGCGCAACGCCTGCGAGGCGATGAGCGCGAGCGCCGAGCGGCGCCTGGTCATTTCCAGCGGGCCCGATCAGGCCGGCTATGTCCGCGTCTCGGTTTCCGATACCGGGCCGGGCATAGAGCCCCGCATCGCTGATCAGTTGTTCACCGCATTCGTCACGACGAAGAGCGAAGGGATGGGGCTCGGTCTCTCGATATGCCGGACTATCGTCGAGGCGAATGGCGGGCGCATCTGGGCGGAGCCGCGGGAGGGCGGAGGCACCGTTTTCAACTTCACACTTCAGCGTGCGCAAACGGAGACCGCGTTATGAGCAACGGCAAGTTGATCCACATCGTGGATGACGAGGACTCGATCCGGCGGTCAGTGAGTTTCATGCTCAAGACATCGGGCTATCTGGTGAAGACGTGGGCGTCAGGTCAGGCCTTTCTCAAGGATGTGCGGCATGCCGAGCACGGCTGTGTCCTGCTCGACATAAGGATGCCCGAGATCGATGGTCTGGGGGTTCAGCGCGCGCTGGCGGAGAGGGGCGTGACGATGCCGGTCGTGATCATGACCGGCCATGGCGACGTTTCGATCGCCATTCAGGCGATGAAGGCGGGCGCCGTCGATTTCCTTGAAAAGCCTTTCGAGAAAGCCGCGCTAATCACCGCCATCGAGGAATCGTTTGAACGGATCGCGAACGCGGCTGATGTATCAGCCCGCGCGATGGATGCCGGCAAAATCCTTGGGGTCCTGACACCCCGCGAGCGCGACGTTCTCGAGGGGTTGGCTAAAGGGCTGCCAAACAAGACGATCGCATACGACCTCGACATCTCGCCACGCACGGTGGAGGTGCATAGGGCCAATCTAATGGCGAAACTGGAGGTGCGCAGCCTGTCCGATGCTCTGCGCATCGCGTTTGCAGCTGGTCTCGGGACCTAATCGCCCCCGGACTATTACTTGGCGACATTTTCCAGACAGCCTCTTAACACCCTGTCCGCATTTCCGGCACCACCTCGCTCCGGCTCGAGCCCCGCTCACTCGGTGATTTTCAACGAGTCTTGCGCCACAGGCGGCTATTGGGCTTGCCCTGTCGACAGCGACATGCCTTCGAGGTCGTTCTTGTTCCGCCAATCCTCGACGATCTGCTCGAACGAATCCCAGCCTGGCCCCCAGGATTCGCCCAGATACCAGCGGTTCTTGGAGTGATCGCCGTCGTTGTTGAAGTAGCTCGGCGGGCATTCGTGCTGGAGCTTCGAGATGTCGATCGCGTTGGCCCGCAACGTCTTCACCCAATCGTCCTGCGCCGCCTCGGTGGGCTCGACCGCGGTCACGCAACGGTGGAGCGCCTCCTTGACGATGTAGGCGATGTGATAGCCCTGGCGGCCGAACTGCTTTGTCGTGGTCGCGTTGAACCCGCCTTGGATATACCCGGTGAAGAACATGTTGGGGAACATGTGCGCCATCACTCCGTGCAAGGACCGGTAACCGTCGGCCCAGTAGTCGTAGAGCGAGACCGCGTCGCGGCCCTCGATGGTTTTGATTCCCCAGCGCTTGTCGAGATCGCTGGTCACCTCGAAGCCGCTCGCGGCGATCAGGCAGTCGATTGGGTACTCCTGACCGTGGTGGACGAAGCCGTGCTCGGTCATCCGCTCGACGCCGCGCGTCGCGGAGACGTCGATCAGCTTGACGTGGGGCAGGTTGAACGCGGGATAGTATTCGTCGTTCGACAGCGGCCGCTTGCAGTTGAAGTTGAACCACGGCTTGAGCGCCTCGGCGGTGGCCGGATCCTCGACGATCCTTTCGACCCGACGCCGCATGCGCTCCATCACCCGGAAGTCCATGACCTCGCGCTCGGCCAGGAATTCTTCGGGCGTTTGCGGCCAGCCCTTGTGCTCGAACTCGGCGGCGAGGTTGCGGTTGATCTCGGTCCAGATGTCGCAGATCAGGTCGGGCTCCCCGGGCCCGAAGCCCTGGATCGCGCCGTGCTGGAAATTGCGCTGGCGCTCGAGCTGCCAGCCCGGCGGCTGGCTCTGGAACCAGTGTTCGTCGGTGGGCGGATTTGAGCGCTCGTCGACGGACGGGGGCGTGCGCTGCAGCACGTAGAGCTGCCTGGCGTGACGGGCGAGGTAGGGGATCGCCTGAATCGCGGTGGCGCCGGTGCCGACGATCGCCACGCTCTTGTCGGCGAGCTTGTCGAGCGCCGGATTGCGCCATGACCCGCCCGTGTAGTCGTAGTCCCACCGCGCGGTGTGGAAGACCTTGCCCTTGAAGTCGCGAATGCCGGGGATGCCGGGCAGCTTGGGCTTGTTGAGCGGACCGCCGCACATCACCAAGAAGCGGGCGCGGATGTCATCGCCACGATTGGTGACGATCCGCCAGCGGTGCAGCGCCTCGTCCCACCGCAGCGAGCGGATCAGGGTGTGGAACAGCGCGCCCTCGTACAGTCCGTAGTGCCGGGCGACACGCTGGCAGTGCTCCTGGATCTCGTAACCGTCGGAGAACTTCTTCGACGGCATGAACCCGGTCTCTTCGAGCAGCGGCAGGTAGCAGTAGCCGTCGTTGTCGCACTGGATGCCCGGGTAGCGGTTCCAGTACCACACCCCGCCGAAGTCGCCGGCGTGCTCGATGTGGCGGAAGCTGGCGACGCCGGCGTTGCGCAAGTGAACCCCGGCCAAGATGCCGGACCATCCGGCGCCGAGGATGGCGACGTCGATGTCCTCGCTCAAAGATTCGCGCGGCGCGACCTGCATGTGAGGATCGGCTTCGTACACGTCCGCGAACTCGTTCTGCTGTTCAGGCCGGATGTACTGGTTCGCCCCCTCGGGACGCAGCCGCCGCTCGCGCTCGTAGCGATAGCGCTCGCGGATCGCCGGGATGTCGAGTTCATCGGCCGGCGGCACCTGCGTTGGGTGGCACTTCACCTCGCCCTCCTAATCATACGGGATTGATCTTTTTGTTTCACGAGCCCTATGGTTGTGTCAAGCATTGCAGCTGCTGCGCTGCCGCGGCATGAGAACCGGCATCGGGGGCAAGCGCATCCAGCCTACGGGAAACGTGATGGAAGGGACTGCGGGGGCGGAGACTTCGGGCAAGCGTTCGCGTGGGAGGCCGCGCGCGGGGGAAGCGGAGCTCATCGACAGCGAGCTGCTCGCCGGCGCTTTCCGGGTGTTCGTGGCGAACGGTTATGGCGGCACGTCCATGTCGCAGATCGTTCGGATGCTCGGCATCTCGAAGACCACGCTCTATTCGCGCTACCCGTCAAAGGCCGAGCTGTTTCGCGCGATCATCGCCGCTCAGACGGAGCGCCTGGCGGCTTCGGCGGCGCTCCAGGTCGATGGCACCTGGCTCAGCCTGGAGATGGGCTTGAGGGCGTACGCCAATCGCAGTCTCGAGGTCAGCCTCGCCGGGGAACTGCTAGAGGTGAACCGGCTCATCCACAGCGAAGCAGCTCGCTTTCCCGAACTCGGTGAAGCCGCCGCGGAGCGCATGCGCGCCGGCATTGGCCAGATCTCCCACTTCATCTCGCAGTGCGCCGAACGCGACAGCATTCCGTGTCGCGATCCCGCCGGCATCGCCGAGGTGTTCATCGCGATGATGCGCGGCTGGTACGACAACGTGATGCTCAGCAATCGCCCCGTCAGCGCCGCGGTTCGCGAGACCTGGGTCGAGCGCGCGGTCCATGCTCTGGTCTCGGCGCGGCGCGAGTGGTGAGCGCCACCGGCCGCTCGTGCCGAAACTGCCGATAGACAAAACGATCTAACTGGTACTAATATCCGAGAGCGATTCGCGGGCAGTGCGGCGATGAACGGAGTGGAGGGCGCACATGGCGTTCGAGGCGACGAAACTGACCGAGAACATCGGCACGGAGGTTCGCGCGGCGAATCCCGAAGCGCTGTTGAACCCCGAGTCCGCAGCAGAATTGCGCCGCCTGCTCGTCGAACGCGGCGTGCTCGTGTTCAAGCGCATTGACCTCGCCGACGAGCAACAGGTCCGGCTTGCGGCGCTGATGGGCAGCGTTCGCGACGAGGGCGTCAATGGCATCTTCAAGGTCACGATCGATCCCAAGGTCAACAAGGCCGGCGAGTACTTGAAGGGCTCATTCCTGTGGCACATGGACGGCACCCACGACCAGGTGCCGGTGTTCGCTTCTCTGCTCAGCGGCAAGACACTGTCGGACGTCGGTGGCGAGACCGAATTCGCCAACACGTACAAGGCCTACGAAGAACTGCCCGACGAGATGAAGCGGAGCATCGACGGGCTCAAGGTCATCCACAGCGTCGCATACTCGATGAGCCAGGCCGGCCTGCCGACGCCGCCCGATTACCGGCCCGACGAACTCAACAGCACCGACAAGGTCCACAACCTCGTCTGGACCCACAAGTCGGGCCGCAAGTCGCTGGTGATCGGCTGCCATGCCTCGCACGTCGTCGGGGTGGACCTCGAAGAAGGGCGCGCGCTGATCAGGGAACTGATCGAATGGACCACCCAGCCAAGGTTCGTCTATCGCCATCATTGGGACGTCGGCGACCTGCTGATCTGGGACAATACCGGCGTGCTTCACCGCGCCGAGCCTTATCCGCTGGAGAGCGGACGCGTCATGCACAGGACGACCCTGCTCGGCGAAGAGGCCTTCGCCTGAGTCCTGCACTTACAACCCGCCTGGACGGCCGGGTTCACCCGGGCGCCCGCACGATGAGGACTCAGCCATGATCCGCAACCTGCCCGAGCATTGGGACATCGAGGTCGACCTGGTCGCGATCGGCTCGGGCGGAGGCGGGCTCGCCGCGGCCATCACCGCGCAGGACCATGGCCTGTCCGCGATGGTGCTCGAGCGATCGGACGAGGTCGGCGGGGTCACCGCCTACTCGATGGGTGAGGTGTGGATTCCCGGCAATCATCTCGAACTCGCGCTCGGCATCGAGGATTCGTCCGAGAGCGGCTGCCGCTATGTCCAGTCGCTGGCGATGGGCTACGCCGACGAACTGCTGATCCGCAATCAGGCGCTGCACGGCCCGCTCGCGCTCAAGTACTTCGAGGACGCGATCGGCCTCAAGATGCAGGTGATCAGGGACTTTCCCGATTACTATTACCCCCACAACAACGACGCGCTCGGCGAAGGCCGCTACCTGGAGGTCGAACCGTTCCCGGCCGAAATGCTCGGCGATTGGCAGCACAAGACCCGCCTGACGCCTCACCTGCCGGCCGGCTTCACCCATCATGACATCTTCGCCGGCGGCGGCGTCGCCAACATGATGAGCTGGGACTACGAGCTGCTCGCCGAACGGATTGGCAAGGACGAGCGCTGCCTGGGCCCCGGCCTCGCGGCCTACTTCGTCAGGGGCGCCCTCGCCCTCGGGGTCCAGCTCCAAACCGCGACGAGCGCCGAGGAGCTGCTCAGCGACGGCGAGCGGATCGTTGGGGTGCGCGCCACGCGCGGCGGAACGGACCTGTTCGTCAAGGCCAGGCGCGGCGTGGTAATCGCGGTCAGCGGGTACGAGCGCGACCATGCGCTGTCGAAGACGCTGAGCAACGTTCTCGAACCGGCGTCGATGGTCATGGGCACCGTCGACGGCGCGCACCTGCGCCTGGCCGGACCGTTCGGCGCCCGCGTGGCCCGTGTGCCCGATGGTCCCGCACTCGGCATCCACATGCCGGGCGAGGAACATGACAACGGCGCGCCGCTGTGGCGCGGCTCGCTGCCGTTCCTCGGCCTACCGCATACCATTGTCGTCAACCGCGCCGGCAAGCGCTTCGCCAACGAGGCGTTCTACCGCTCAGTCTACTTTGCGGTCGACGTGATCGACGGCGCGACTCAGACCTATCCGAACTTTCCGTGCTGGGCGGTGTTCGACCAGCAGGCGCGCGACAAATACCCGTTCGGCGGGGCGATGCCGGGGCAGGACCTGCCCGAAGGCTTCGGTGTGAGCGCCGCCACCCTGGCCGAGCTGGCCGAGAAGATCGGCGTCGATCCGGCGGGGCTCGCCGCGACGGTCGCGACCTTCAACCGCCATGCCGCCGCCGGCGAGGACCCTGATTTCCGCCGCGGCACCTTCCCGTGGGGCGCGGCGATGACCGGCGATCCGCACCACCAGCCCAATCCCAATCTCGGCACGCTCGAGCAGGGGCCCTACTACGCGGTCGAACTCAAGCGGATGGGGGGAGGCGGGATCACCGGTATGGGGCTGATGGCCGACCATCACTGCCGGGTGCTGGGCTGGGATGACAGGCCGATCGCCGGGCTCTACGTCGCCGGCAACTCGATGGCCCGGCTCGACACCGGCGCGCTGATGCAGAGTGGCATCTCGAATGCGCGCGGCATGACCCACGGCTACCTCGCCGGTCGCCACGCCGCCGGGCAGCCGAGCGACCTGCTCGAGCGGGCGCTCGCCCGGCCAGCCTCGTGATCGTCGCCGAGCAGTCGGTCGCGATCGCCGCGCCGCTCAATGAGGTCTGGGGCTACACCGGCGACATCCGCCGCTGGGCCCACCTGATGCCCGGCCTGGTCGCATTCGAGCTGGTGAGCGACGACGATTCGCGCTGGACCCTCAAGGTCGGCGCCGGAGCGCTGGTCCGCACCGTCAAGGTCGCGGTCCATGTCGACCAGTGGGCTGGCCCCGATCGGGCCGACTTCTCCTACCGGCTCGAGAACGATCCCGTAGAGGGCGGCGGCTCGTACACCGCACGCGCGCTCGGCGCCGAAGCGACCGAGATCACGTTGGCGGTGCGGGTCGCAGGGAAGGGCCCGCAGGCGCCGCTGTGGGAGGCGATGGGCAAGCCGCTGCTCCCCTCGTTCGTCCAGGCCTTTGCCGAGCAGCTCAAGGGCGAGATCGAGCTGGCCTACGCGCCCACCGCGGCCGGCTCCGCGGCCGTCGCCGCGGAGCAGCGTCCGCGCTCGCTGCTCGTCCGCCTGCTGAGCTGGCTGATGCGTGTCCTGCGCCGCCGTAACCGCGCGGCAGCTCCCTAGCGAAAGGTTCGAGACGTGAGCGAAGCGAATAAGGCGGTCGTGCGCAGGTTCATCGAGGCGTTCAGCAGCGGCGACGCCGCGACCGCCGACACCCTACTGGGGCCTAACGCGGTCACCGTCGCCAAGGGCTTCGGCAAGCTTTCCGGCGTGCGGCCGCGTGACATTATCATCGCCACCACCGCGACGTTCAAGGACGTGATCCCGACCGGCCTTCAGCCCAAGTTTCTGACCATGACGGCCGAGGGCGACCGTGTCGTTGCCGAGTTCGAGGGCAATGCGACCCTCGTCAACGGCGAGAGCTACTGCAATCAGTACTGCATGGCGTTCACCCTGCGCGACGGCAAGATTATTGCTGTTAACGAGTATTACTGCACGATCCTGGCCGACGAAAAGATCCTGCC
>DASVMK010000149.1:0-6251 GCA_036384395.1 Novosphingobium sp. | reverse complement strand
CGCGCCTCGATCCCGGCGATCGCCTCGGCTCCGGCCGCCGCGGCGCGTCGCGCCAGCAGATCCACCGCCCCGACGAAGCCCGCGCCCTCGCCGATCAGCGTGGTGACGTCGCGGAACAGGATGCCCGGCACCGGGAAGTCGGGCACGCTGCGCACCAGGGCCTTCAGGTCATCGACCGTCATCCGCGGTCCTCCTCAAACGAAAGGCCCCCCGCATCGGCCGATGCGAGGGGCGTTTTCATGCCGTTGCGGCGCGAAGCCTTCAGTGCTTCGGCTTCTTGTCCGCCCAGATCTGGCGGTATGACAAGTAGCCCAGCACCGTCGCGAAGATCAGGAAGAGCACCACCGGCCAGCCGGTCTGGTTGCGCTTGTCGAGCTTGGGCTCGGCGGTCCAGACGAGGAAGGCGGCAACGTCCTTGGCCATCTGATCGACGGTCGGCTTGGTGCCGTCCTTGTAGCTCACCTGCCCCTCACCGGTCAGCGGCGGCGCCATCGCCAGGTTGAGGTTGGGGAAGTACGGGTTGTAGTGCAGCCCCGGCCCGGTCTTGGAATCCGGGAAGTGCTTGAGCAGCGCGGCCGGCTGGTTCTGGTAACCGGTCAGCAGCGAATAGACGTAAGCGCCGCCGTCGTGCCGGGCCTTGGTCATCAGCGACAGGTCGGGCGGAACCGCGTTGTTGTTGGCGGCGCGCGCGGCGATGTCGTTGGCGAAGGGCTTGGGGAAGTAGTCGGTCGCCAGGCCCGGACGCATGTTGGGCTCGCCGGTCGCCTGGTCGACGCCGGGCACCTGGAAGCCGGCGGCGATCGCCTTCACTTCGTCGTCGTTGTAGCCGAGCGCCTTGAGATCGCGGAAGGCGACGAGGCGCAGCGAGTGGCAGGCCGAGCAGACTTCCTTGTAGACCTGGAAGCCGCGCTGGAGCTGCTGCTTGTCGAACTTGCCGAACGGACCGTTGCTGGCGAGATCGAGCTCCTTGGGATGGAGATGGAACTCGTGCTCGGCGGTCGCGGGCTTGAGCTGGCCTTCGGCGATCACCGTCGCGGCGCCGTTGCCGAACGACCACAGCAGCGCGACCGAGAAGAACAGCCCGACGAGAATGGAGAGGATGCGGATCATGGGTGAGTCTTTCCGTTCTCGCTCAGATCAATGCGCGGCCACGGCCGCATCGGACTTTTCGATCGGCACCGCCTTGGGGGCGAGGAGCGAATCGTGGTCCTTGCCCAGCACCGCCTCGGTGATCGAGAACGGCAGCGGGTCCGGCCGCTCGATGGCGGAGACGATCGGCAGGATGATCAGGAAGTGCGCGAAGTAGTACAGCGCGGCGATCTGGCTGATCATCACGAAAGGCTCTTCCGCCGGAGCGCCGCCGCAGTAGCCCAGGATCAGCACGTCGATGACGAGGAGCCAGAAGTACTTGCGGAAGGTCGGGCGGAAATGGCCCGAACGCACCGGCGACTTGTCGAGCCAGGGCAGGAAGAACCACACCAGGATCGCGCCGAACATCGCGAGCACGCCCATCAGCTTCGCCGGGATGATGAAGAAGTCCGAGGTGAAGGCGCGCAGGATCGCGTAGAACGGCCAGAAGTACCATTCGGGGACGATGTGCGCCGGGGTGCTCATCGGGTTCGCTGGAATGTAGTTGTCCGGGTGGCCCAGCATGTTGGGCGCGAAGAACAGCACCGCGCAATAAATCGCGAGGAACAGGCCCACGGCCCAGCCGTCCTTGGCGATGTAGTAGGGGAAGAACGGCACGGTGTCGCTCTCGCTCTTCACCTCGACGCCGGTCGGGTTCGACGAGCCTGGGATGTGCAGCGCCCAGATGTGCAGGATGACCACGCCGACGATGACGAACGGCAGCAGGAAGTGCAGCGAGAAGAAGCGGTTGAGCGCGGCGTTGTCGGGCGCGAAGCCGCCGAGCAGCCACTGCTGCAGCGGTTCGCCGACCAGCGGGATCGCACCGAACAGGCCGGTGATGACCTTGGCGCCCCAGAAGCTCATCTGGCCCCAGGGGAGGACGTAGCCCATGAACGCGGTGGCCATCATCAGCAGGAAGATGACGACGCCGAGCAGCCACACCATCTCGCGCGGCGCCTTGTACGAGCCGTAGAACATGCCGCGCAGGATGTGGATGTAGATCACCACGAAGAACGCCGAGGCGCCGTTGGCGTGCGCGTAGCGCAGCATCCAGCCCCAGTTGACGTCGCGCATGATGTGCTCGACCGAATCGAAGGCGACCAGCGCGTTGGCGGCGTAGTGCATCGCGAGGATCACGCCGGTGAGGATCTGGATGCCGAGGCAGACCAGCGCGAGAACGCCGAAGTTCCACCAGTAATTGAGGTTGCGCGGCACCGGATAGCCGCCGCCGACGGCGTTGTAGACGAAGCGCGGAAGCGGCAGCCGCTCGTCGACCCACTGCATCAGCGGGTGGCTCGGCTTATATTCGTTGGCCCAGGGGAAGCTCATGACGTGTCCTCAGCGTATCTCTCGGGTCAACCGATCTTGACGACGGTATCGGTGGTGAAGGCGTATTCCGGAACCTCGAGGTTCTTGGGCGCGGGGCCCTTACGGATACGCGCCGCGGTGTCGTAGGACGAACCGTGGCAGGGGCAGAAATAGCCGCCGAACTCGCCCTTCACCTCGCCTTCGCCGGCGCCGAGCGGCACGCAGCCGAGGTGGGTGCAGACGCCCATCGTGATCAGCCAGTTCTCGTGGCCTTCCTTGGTCCGCTCGGCCAGCGTCTGCGGATCGCGCAGCGAGCTGGCGTCGGTCTTGTTCGCCGCGGCGATCTCGGCCGGGGTCAGGTTGCGAATGAACACGGGCTGCTTGCGGAACACGCCCTTGATCGCCTGGCCGGGCTTGATCTGCGAGATGTCGATCTCGGTCGAGCTTTCGGCCAGCACGTCGGCCGAAGGCGCCATCTGGCTGATCAGCGGGACCAGCAGCGCCACGCCGCCGACGCCCGCGGCGCTGACCGCCGCGATGTTGATGAAGTCGCGCCGCCGCACGCCATCGGCACTCGCCGGTGCCGCAGTGTCGATGCCCGCATCGTGTGACATGTCAGACCTTGCCTTGTTCAAATGACCCGCGACCTGAACGGAAACGGGCGGAAAACAGAGAGTTGGACCGCCCAGAAGCCCCCCAGGTGCCGCCCCTTGCACAGGGGAGACCCCTGGCAGACGCCGGCTTGGCGCGCTGATAGACGCGAAAAATCCGCCTGCCAACCGTGTTTTTGACGGTTTTTTGGCCCCGCCCGGTTCGCGGGATTCGCCCGCTAGTCCAGACCGATCAACGCGATCTGGCGGCCGTAGTCGGGCTCGCGGGCGTGCGTGGCGCGGCGGAACGAGTAGAAGCGGCCCGGTGCGGCATAAGTATCGAGGCCGAGGCTTTCGACCCTCCCGACCCCCGCCGCGGCGAGCCGGCCGACGACATAGCCTGCGAGATCGAACTGCCAGTGCCCCGGCGCGCCGGCGGCGAAGAATCGCGCGTCGTCGTCCGCGAAACGCTCGCGGAAGCCCGCATCGACCTCGTAGCTCGCCTGGGCGATGCAGGGGCCGACGGCGGCGGCGATGCCCTCGCGGCGGGCGCCGAGCGCGACCATCGCGGCAACCGTGGCCTCGACCACTCCCCCGACCGCGCCCTTCCACCCGGCATGCGCCGCGCCGATCACGCCCGCCGCCCGGTCGGCGAGCAGCACCGGCGCGCAATCGGCGGTGAGAATGCCGAGCAGCACACCGCGCCGGTCGGTGACCAGCGCATCGGCATGCGGCCGGTCGGCCTCGTCCCAGGGTTCGGTCACCGTCACGCAAACGGGCGAGTGGACCTGATAGACGCCGACCAGCGGTGCGCCCGGCAGCACCGCCGCGGCGGCGCGGCGGCGGTTCTCGGCGACGGCGGCCGGATCGTCGGCCGAGCCCAACCCGGCGTTCAGGCTGGCGACCGCGCCGGTCGAGACCCCGCCGCGCCGGCCGAGAAAGCCGTGCGGCACGCCGTCGAGCGCGGCGGCGCGGGTGATGTCGAGGGGTTCACCCAAGGCTCTTGGTCACTTGCTCGAAGGTGTCGCGAGACAGGCCGGGCGCCTTGGCGATGCGTTCCAGCTCGGCGCGCATCAGCGCCGAACGGACGGGCTCGATCCGGCGCCAGCGCCCCAGCGGCGCGACGAAGCGCGCGGCGGTCTGGGCGTTGATCGGGTCGAGCGCCAGGATCAGGTCGGCGATCAGCCGATAGCCCTCGCCGCTTTGCGCATGGAACGCCGCGGGATTGACCGCCGCCGCCATGTAGAGCGCGCGGGCGCGGTTGGGGTTATGCAGCGTGAAGTCGGGATGATCGGCCAGCGCCTTCACATGATCGAGCACCCGCGGGTGCAGCGAGCCCGCCTGCAGCGAGAACCACTTGTCGATGACCAGCGCGTTGCCCGCGTAGCGCGCGTGGAAATCGGCCAGCGCCGCGTCGCGCTCGGGCCCTTCGAGCCCGGACAGGACCATCAGCGCGCCCTGGCGGTCGGTCATGTTGTCGGCCGCCGCGTATTGCGCCGCCGCCCGCCGCGCCGCCTCGCGCGGATCGCCCGCCGCGAGATAGACCAGCGCCTGCGTCTTGAGCTTGCGCGCCCCGCGCGCGCCTGCGTCGCGGCCATAAGGCACCCCGCTCACGCGGTCGTGCAGCGCGGTCAGCCGGTCCCTGAGCTTGCGCCCGAGCCAGGCCTTGAGCGCCTCGCGCTCGGCATGGATCGCGCCGGGATCGGCGACCAGAAACTGCTCGGCGAGATAGCTCTCGGCCGGCAGGATCATCAGCTCGCCGCGCATCAGATCGTCGAGAGCGGGATCGTCGATCACCGCGCCGAGCGCCTGGCCGATCGATTCGCGCCCCGCCTCGCGGTCGGCCTCGCACAGCAGCCCGCCGCCCACCGCCGCGACCAGATGCTGGACGACGAGGCTCTGCATCGCCTCGTAGCGGGCGAAGGGATCGTCGTCGCGCGCGGCGAGGAACAGCAGGTCGGCGGCCGAGGCATCGGTCTCGATCGCCACCGGCGCCGAGAAGGCGCGGTTGATCGACAGCACCGGCCGCGTGGCGAAGCCGGGGAACGGAAAGTCCGCCGAAGCCGTATCGAGCACGATCAACTCCTCGCCGCGATGCTTGCCCGTCTCGCGGTCGAACAGCGCCAGCTTGAGCGGGATCGGCACCGGCTGCTTGTCCGGCTGCCCCGGCGTGGCGGGCACGCTCTGCTCGAGGTGCAGCGTGGCGACGCCGTCCTTGTGCGACAGCCGCGCCTTCACCTGCGGCGTGCCGGCCTGCGAATACCAGAGGCGGAACTGCGCCAGATCGATCTCCGCCCCGTCCTCGATCGCCTTGACGAAATCCTCGCAAGTCGCCGCCTCGCCGTCGTGGCGGTCGAAATAGAGGTCCGTGCCGCGCCGGAAGCGCTCCGGGCCGGCAATCGTCCGCATCATGCGGATCACCTCGGCCCCCTTGTTGTACACGGTCGCGGTATAGAAGTTCGAGATCTCCTGGTACGAATCGGGCCGGATCGGATGCGCGAGCGGCCCCGAATCCTCGGGAAACTGCGCCGAGCGCAGCACGCGCACGTCCTCGATGCGCTTGACCGCCGGCGAGCCCATGTCGGCGCTGAACATCTGGTCGCGCAGCACGGTGAAGCCCTCCTTGAGGGAGAGCTGGAACCAGTCGCGGCAGGTCACGCGGTTGCCCGACCAGTTGTGGAAGTATTCGTGACCGATCACCCCTTCGACCGCGTCGTAGTCGGCGTCGGTCGCGGTGTCCGGATCGGCGAGGACGTAGCGGGTGTTGAAGACGTTGAGCCCCTTGTTCTCCATCGCCCCCATGTTGAAGTCCGACACGGCGACCACGTTGAACAGGTCCAGGTCGTATTCGCGACCGAAGGTTTCCTCGTCCCACTTCATCGAACGGATCAGCGACTCCATCGCGTGGTCGGTGCGCGTTTCGTCGCCGGGCCGCACGTAGATGTTCAGATCGACCTTGCGGCCCGACATCGTCGTGAAAGTGGAATGGTTGGCGATCAGCTCGCCGGCGACCAGCGCGAAGAGATAGCAAGGCTTGGGCCAGGGATCGTGCCATTCGGCCCAGTGGCTGCCGTCCTCGTCTTGTCCGGTCGCATCGCAGTTGCCGTTCGACAGCAGGACCGGGAACCGCGCCTTGTCGCCGCGCATCCGCACGCGATAGGTCGAAAGCACGTCGGGCCGGTCGGGAAAGAAGGTGATCCGGCGGAAGCCCTCGGCCTCGCACTG
>DASVMK010000148.1:0-17487 GCA_036384395.1 Novosphingobium sp. | reverse complement strand
GCACCCGACAGGATTCGAACCTGTGGCCTCTGCCTTCGGAGGGCAGCGCTCTATCCAGCTGAGCTACGGGTGCGCTGGCGCGAGGCGAGCGGTTAGCAGAGGGCGGGCGGCGGCGCCAGCGCGATTATCGCCGTCCCCACCTCGCGCCGGGCTTTAGCGTTTCGGCAACCATGATCGGGCTAAAGAGTCGTTCATGGACGCGACTCCGATCGACCTTTCGTCCGCGCGGGCGCACGGCACTTCGCCGGACGGCGTGGCCTATGGCATCATCGGCGCACGCTGGGCCGCGCTGCATGAAGCGGCGGGCGTCGCCGCCAGCCTCGCCGGCATCGCGGTCGAGCCGTTCTCCCCCACCCTTCGCGCCTTCCCCGACGCCATCCGCCAAGCGGGCGCGACGCGCCGGGCGCTGGCCGAGCAGGCGATCGAGGACATCTGCGCGATCCTCGAGCCCGGCCTCGCCGCGCTTCTGGCGATCCATGCGCGCAGCGGCGAGATCCGGGCCCCGGCGCTGGCGCTGTGGCAGGAATTCCGCGCCGCGCGCGACGCCGCGCTGGCGCTGGCGTCTTCCCCTGGATCGTTGGTCCCCGGATCGTTTACCAACGCCTGATCGCGTTCCGACGACGGACGCTTGCAAGTTCCCGCTATGTTCCTACAACGGACGCATGGCCGCTCTCGATTCCCCGCTCGCCCCGCTTCCCCCCGCCGCGATCGATGCGCCGCGGGAACGCGCCGCTCGCGCGGTGGCGCGCGGCATCGGCCGGCTTCTGGCGCGCAATGGGATCTGGTGCCTGCCCGAGATGCCGTTGCGCAATGGACGCCGCGCCGACCTGATGGGCGTCGACGCCAAGGGACGGATCGTCATCGTCGAGATCAAGGTCAGCCGGGCCGACCTGCTCGGCGACGGCAAATGGCCCGATTACCTCGGCCATTGCGATTTGTTCTACTGGGGCCTGCCGCCCGCGCTCGACCGCGCGCCGCTCGAAGGCGCGGCGTTCCTGCCCGAATGTTGCGGGGTGATCGTCGCCGACGGCTATGACGCGGAGATCGTCCGCCCGGCGCCCTCGCGCCCGCTGGCGGCGGCGCGGCGCAAGGTCGAGACCGAGCGGCTGGCGCGCGCGGCGCTGCGCCGGCTGACGATCGCCGGCGATCCGCAGCTGTCGCTGGTGGAGGACGACGAAGGGCGCTGGTAGCGCCCCTCCCCAAAACTTACTTGACCAGTTCGACCTGCTCGAAGTCGAGCTCGACCGGCGTGGCGCGGCCGAAGATCGAGACCGAGACCTTGACCCGGTTCTTGTCGAAATCGAGTTCCTCGACAAGGCCGTTGAACGTGGCGAACGGGCCGTCGAGCACCTTGACCGAATCGCCGATCTCGTAATCGACCGATACGTGCTTGCGCGGCTCGGCTGCGGCCTGCTCGCGCGCGCCGAAATAGCGCGCGGCCTCACGGTCCGAGATCGGCTGCGGCTTGCCGCTGGAACCCAGGAAGCCCGAGACCTTGGGGGTGTTCTTGACGAGGTGATAGACGTCGTCGTTGAGCAGCAGCTTGGCGAGGACGTAGCCGGGCATGAACTTGCGCTCGACCTGGACCTTCTTGCCGCGCTTCACTTCGGTGACCGTCTCGGTCGGAACCTCGACCGCCTCGACCAGCTCGGACAGACCCATGCGATCCGCTTCCGCGAGGATGGAATCGCGCACCTTGTTCTCGAAACCGGAATAGGCGTGGATGATATACCAGCGGGCCATGATTCTCTCTTGTTCTTGCGGGGCGCCGATCAGGCCAGCGACAGCAGCCAGCTGACGATCGCGCCGAACAGCGTGTCGACGCCGAGGAAGAACAGCGCCAGGATCAGCATCATGATCGCCACGAAGATCGCGGTCGTCACGGTTTCCTGTCGCGTGGGCCAGTGGACCTTGCGCGCCTCGGCCTGCACCTGGCGCATGAATTCGCCGGGGCTGGTCCTGGGCTTGGCTGGCGTGTCTTCCATCGGATGATCCTTACTCGTCTCGCGCGCCACGGAGATATCGCCGTCCCGGCGTCCTTTTCAAGGCTGCCGGGAGGGGCTGAGTTCTCCGATGTCGGAAAGACTGCGCGCCTTTAGCCTTACGGCGCGGGCTTGGCAAGCCGGGCCAGCAGCGTGCCGGGCGCGCGATAGACCACCCTCGCGCCCGCCGGCAACCGGCCCACCGGGGGACGCCCGACATACCACAGGTAGTCCATCCCGCGCGCCGGCGCGAAGGCGGCGAGATCTGCCGCCTGGCCGCGGCGCAGGAAGATGCGCTGCGAGGGGTCGGTGAAGCCGGCCTGGCGCAGCCCCAGCATGTGGACGCCGGGCAGCGCGAAGTTGCAGTTCGACAGCGCGTCGCGGCGCACCACGGCATAGCCGCAGACATGCTCGAAGGGATTGATCCGCCAGCCCCCGCGCACCAGGCCGATGCCACTCGCCACGCGGGCGCCCTGCGGCACATGGTCGAGCGCGCGCAGCATATGCTCGAGCTGCCGCGATTCGTCGTGCCAGGCCTGGGTCGTCACGGTCAGCCGCACCGCGAAGAGCAGCGGCGCACACCACAGCGCCCAGCGCGGCGCCGGACAATCGACCGCGAGGAAGGCAAGCATCAGCGCCGACGAAATCATCCGATAATCGGCATAGTCGCCGCCGAAGATGTGGCGTGGCATCAGCAGCGCGCCGACGAAGACGATCAGCGCGCCCCAGCCGAGCCGCCCATCGAACCGACGCGCCCACACCGCGGCGGCGAGCAGCAGCAGCACGACGATCAGGCTGACCATGTCCAGATCGTAGTTCCGATCGCGCATCGTCTGCAGCAGAATGCCGATCTTGTAGACCTGGACGTTCGCGCCCCAGGAAATCCCGCCCGCGACCTTGCTGGCGAGCAGCGGCGACAGGAACGGCAGCATGAGCGGCCAGGGCGCCACGAAGGCGCGCAGCCCCTTGCGCCGGTGCCATTCGTAGCCGAACACGATGATGCCGAGGATACCCCAGCCCGAGACGTGGCACAGCCACACGACCACGCCGATCGGCACGAACAGCGCCGCGCGCCAGCGCCATTCCGCCAGCCGCACCCACAGCGCGAAGGCGAACAGCGCGAGCGCCAGCGACAGCCCGAAGTTCGACAACCCCATCAGCAGCGTCGGCGACCAGATGAAGGTGAAGGCGAACAGAGCGCCCGCGCCGATCCGCCGGCGCAGTGTCCATTCGACCGTCAGGATCGCCAGTCCGGTCAGCACCGGGATCGCCGCGACGATCGCCCGCCCGGCGGCTTCCAGCCCGAACAGCGGCGCGAACAGGCGCATGAGGAGGTCGACGCCGAGATTGCCCGTCCACTGCCAGGCGAAGGTGTAGAACCTCGCCAAGTCGGCGTTGCGGCCGATTTCCAGCATCACGTGATAACGCGCGAGATGCGCGGGGTAGTCGGTGAGCTGCGGATGCACGGCGACGAATACCGGCAGGCAGGTGGCGAGAGCCATCACGAGGCCGATCCACAGTCCCTCGCGCGGCAGGCTGCGACGCACAGGCTGGCGCACGGCAGAATCGGCGCGCAAATGGGTCGCAGTCTTCTGGATGGCGTCCATCGGCGCGGTCAGATTTCGCAAAGAGGGCCCGGAAGCCTGGCAGGAGTGGAGGGACTCGAACCCACGGCCCTCGGTTTTGGAGACCGATGCTCTACCAACTGAGCTACACTCCTGCGGGCGCCGAGCCTCTAGAACGTCGCCTCTCGAATGACAAGCGCTGGATGCGGGATGACAGGCGCCGCGTCCTGGTTCATGGTCGCGAGCGTCGTGCACCCGCCCGCTCCCCCCGCCATCATCGCCCCGGACCTGCTGCTTCTGGCCTATCGCAGCGGCATCTTCCCGATGGCCGACAGCCGCGACGATCCCGACATCTTCTGGGTCGAGCCCAAGCTGCGCGCGATCCTGCCGCTCGATGGATTCCACCTGTCGCACTCGCTGGCGCGCACGCTGCGCAAGAATCGCTTCCGGGTGAGCTGCAACGCGGCCTTCGCCGAAGTCCTCGCCGCCTGCGCCGCGCCGCGCCGGCGCAGCGCGAACCACGATGACGGGGGGGAAAGCTGGATCAGCGAACGGATCGCCGCCAGCTACCTGCACTTGCACGAGCTGGGCCACGCCCATTCGATCGAATGCTGGCAGGGCGACCGGCTGGTCGGCGGGCTCTATGGCGTCGGCATCGGCCGGGCGTTCTGCGGCGAGAGCATGTTCAGCCGCGAGACCGATGCCTCCAAGGCGGCGCTCGCCTGGCTGGTGGCGGCGCTGCGCCGCGGCGGCGCGCGGCTGCTCGACTGCCAGTTCATCACCCCCCACCTCGCCTCGCTGGGCGCGGTGGAGATCCCGCAGAAGCGTTACCTGGCGCTGCTTGCCGACGCGCTGGGCGTTGGCGCGGGCGACGCGGCGCTCGGCGCGGTCGAGGGCGAGGCGGTGGGCGACGGCCGCGGCGCACTGGCCTTGCCCGACGCCTTCGCCGCGCTGCTGGCGGACGCGACGGGTTCCTCCTCGTTCGGGAACTTCATCGTGCAGTCCTTGACCCAGACGTCGTAAACCGGGTGCTCGACCGCGTTGAGCGACGGCGAGTTCTTGAACAGCCAGCCCGAGAACGCCGTGCGCCATGCCGGCCGCTGGTTCGCGCCGGTCCGCTCCTCGACATAGACCTGGACGAACGCACCGACTTCGGGCGGCGATTCCCACGGCAGCGTCCGCTCGCAGGTGGCGAGACGGATCACGACATTGCCCAACCGGCGCGATTCGCCGGTCTTGAGCACGATGTCCTCGGTCAGGTTGTTGCGCTTGTTGAGCAGCGCGATCGTCGCCTTGCGGTCCTTGACCGGGGTGCCGTACTCGCTCTCGACCGCCGGGGCGCCGCGCGGGGCCTTGGCGACCGGCGCGGGAATCGTCTCGTCCGGCTTCTCGGCCTCAGGCTCTCCGCCACCGCACCCGCCCAGCAGCAGGAGGGCGGCCAGCGCGGTCGACGGGAAGGCCCGCTTCACCGGTCAGGCGTCCGGGGACCAGGCTTCGTAGTCGCCGGTGGCCCGCGCACGGTGTCCGCCACGCTCGAGCGCGCCTTGCGGGCGATAGGCCTGGACCGTGCCGGTCTGGTTGGGAGTGTAGTCCACCTCCCAGATCCGTGGCGGCGGCAGGTGGCTTTCGGGCACGCCGTCGTACGAGTTGTGCAGCCAGCCGTGCCATTCGGACGGCACGCGGCTGGCGTCGTTGGCGCCTGCGTAGATCACCCAGCGCCGCTCCATCCCGCCGAAGGGGTGCCCGGCGGGCAGCTTCTTTTTCGCCCGGAAATAGCGGTTGCCCTGCGCGTCCGTGCCGACGTGCTCGCCGGTGAAGCGGCTGTTGAGCAGCGTGCCGATCGTCGCGCCGTCCCACCAGGTGAAGATCTTGGAGAGGATTCCCATGCGCGCAGCGCCTAGCGGATCGAAGGGGGCGACGGCAAGGGTTTAGGCGGGGGCCCGGCTATCATTCGACCCGGCTACCATTCGACTTTATCGCCCGCGACGATGCCGAGCTGCGCCGCCCGGCCGCCGTTGAGCTCGAGAACCGCCTTCACCGCGCCGTCCGAAGGCAGCGGCTCCTCCGAATAGGGCACCGCGTTGGCGGCGATATTGAGGATGCGCCCATCCGTGCCGACGAAGACGATGTCGAGCGGGATCACCGTGTTCTTCATCCAGAACGCCGCGCTGCGCGGCGGGTCCATCGGGAAGATCATGCCCTCGTCCGCGCCCATCGCGGTGCGGAACATCAGCCCGCGCTGCTGCTCGGGCCTGGTGCGCGCGACCTCGACGCGAAAGGCGAAGCGCTTGTGTCCGTGCATGACGGTAAGCGGCACGACCGGCAGGCCCGAGACCGGATGCGCGGTCGCGGCGGACGCAGCCGGCGTGCGGCCGTCGGCGGCTTGCGGCGAGCAGGCGGCCAGCGCCAGAACCGCGCTGCAAAGGTGAAGCATCTTCATCACAGCCGGTCTCCGTCCTCATCCGCGATCGCCGCCGCCCACTCCTCGGCCGCCGCGACGGTGACGGCATCGATCAATTCGCGGGCGCTGTCCAGCGGGTGGCCGGCGCGCAGCATCGCGGCGATCTGCTTCTCGCGCAGCGGCCGGTCGAGCGGTTGATCGCGCGCCTGCCTGCCGAACGGCCCAAACCCTCGCTTGCGCGCCAGGGCCAGCGCCGCATGGCGCTGCGCACCCACGCCGGGCCGCGCCGCCGCGCCGATCGCCGCATCGACGCCCGCGGCGTCGAGCGCCTGGCGCACCCGGCGCAGGCCGTAACCGCGACGCATCAGGCTGCCGCTCTTCGCCCGCGCCCAGGCGACGTCGTCGATGTAGCCGGCGGCGACAAACCGCGCGACCAGGACCTCGACCGGCGGCGACTCCTCGCCCTCCCAGCCACGCTCGCGCAGCTTGCGCGCAAGGTAGACGCGCAGCTTGCCCGCCGTCGTGGCGAAGCGCGCGACATAGGCCAGCGCCAGCTCTTCCAGTCGCGCGGCATCGAGCGGGCGCAGCGTTTTCGGGGGAGAAGAGCGGTCAGGCATTGGCCATATTCGTGCCACAGTGTAGGGCAAATGGGGAACCCCGTCAGGGAGGGCTGCAGTAGAACAGTAATGCTTTGTTCATGCGCCGCTCGTCAGGGAATACCGTCATTCGCGTAAACGGCCACAATAACAACGGGTTACCGCATATGACCGTCACCAGCACACTGCGGAAGACGATCGAGACAGAACTTGTTCCCACGCCCAACGAGGACACGCTTCCGCGTCGCTTCGCCGATTTCGCCACCTTCGGCGAAGCGCTGGACTATGCCGCGCAGGGCAAGCGGGGGCTCAATTTCCACGATCCGCGCGGCAAGCTGACGCGGCCCTATCCGTACTCCGAGCTGCGCCAGGACGCGCTGGCGATGGCGCGCCGGCTGATCGCGCAGGGTGTCGTGCCCGGCGATCGCATCGCGCTGGTGGCCGAAACCGGCATCGATTTCGCCGCGCTGTTCTGCGGCGCGGTCTATGCCGGCGCGTGGCCGGTGCCGTTGCCGCTGCCGACCAGCTTCGGCGGCAAGGACAACTACATCGACCAGCTTTCGGTCCAGCTCAGCAGCTGCGACCCCAAAGTGCTGTTCTACCCGGCCGAGATCGCCGAAATGGCCGGCGCCGCCGCGACCCGGCAGGGGTGCCCGGGCATCGCCTGGGAAGACTTCGCGCAAGCGCCGGCGGTCGAGGTCGCACTCCCCGACGTGCAGCCCGACGACATCTGCTATCTCCAGTACTCCAGCGGATCGACCCGCTTCCCGCACGGCGTCGCGGTGACGCACCGCGCGCTGCTGTCGAACCTCGCCGCGCACAGCCACGGCATGGAAGTGACCGAGACCGACCGCTGCATCAGCTGGCTGCCGTGGTATCACGACATGGGCCTGGTCGGCTGCTTCCTGTCGCTGATCGCCAATCAGATCTCGGCCGATTACCTCAAGACCGAGGACTTCGCCCGCCGCCCGCTCGCCTGGCTCGACCTGATCAGCCGCAATCCGGGCACCAGCTGTTCCTATTCGCCGACGTTCGGCTACGACATCTGCGCCCGCCGCATCTCGAGCCAGAGCCACGTCTCGGAACGCTTCGACCTGTCGCGCTGGCGCATCGCGGGCAACGGCGCCGACATGATCCGCCCCGACGTGATGCAGAACTTCGTCAATGCCTTCGCCGAAGCGGGCTTCAAGGCCTCGGCCTTCCTGCCGAGCTATGGCCTCGCCGAAGCGACGCTCGCCGTCACGATCATGCCGCCGACCGAAGGCATCCGCGTCGAACTGGTCGAGGAAGAGCGCCTCTCGGGCCACCAGCGCGACCTGTCGCGCCCCGCACGCTACCGCGCGATCGTCAACTGCGGCAAGCCGGTGCGCGACATGAAGGTCGAAGTGCGCGGCGAGAACGGCGGCGTGCTCGGCGATCACCGCATCGGCAAGGTGTGGTGCGCGGGCCCCAGCGTCATGCACTCGTACTTCCGCGATCCCGAAGCCACCGCCGACTGCCTGGTCGATGGCTGGCTCGACACCGGCGACATGGGCTACATGGCCAATGGCTACCTGTTCATCGTCGGCCGGGCGAAGGACATGATCATCATCAACGGCAAGAACCATTGGCCCCAGGACATCGAGTGGGCGGTGGAGCAGTTGCCGGGCTTCAACCACGGCGACATCGCCGCCTTCTCGGTCGAGATGGAGAATGGCGAGGAAGCGCCGGCGGTGCTGGTCCACTGCCGCGTCTCCGATCTCGACAAGCGGCTCGAGCTGCGCGAGCAGATCCGCGACAAAGTGCGCGCGATCACCGGCATGAACTGCGTGGTCGAACTGGTCCCGCCCAAGAGCCTGCCGCGCACCAGCTCGGGCAAGCTCAGCCGCGCCAAGGCCAAGAAGCTCTACCTGTCGGGCGAGATCGAGCCGTTCAAGCTGGCGGCCTGAGGCGGGCCGCCCTGTCTCGCGTCATCCTGTCCCGCGTCATTGCGAAACGCAATCACGCGGGACGTTCAACGCAGCTCAGCGCAGCCCGCCCGGTCAGGCGCGGGCTTCCGCTTCTTCCTCTGCCGATGCGGTCCTGGTCTCGGCGAACTCGGGATAGGGCGGCAGGGTGACGATGATGAGGCCGCCGATGGCCGTGCCGATCGACCCGGCCAGCAGGAACGGCTCATAGCCGCCCATCGTGTCGTAGATGCGGCCCGCGAGCAGCGGCCCCACGCCCGACGCCAGCGCCATCAGCGACGACATCACGCCGTAGATCGCGCCGAAATTGCGCATGCCGCCGTAGCTGGCGGTCAGATAGCCGGTGATGTGCGTCTTGGTGCCGGCGGTATAGCCGTTCACCAGCAGCGCGATCAGGATCAGCGTGGGCGAGCGGACGCCGTCCATGAGCAGCGCGAAGGCGAGGGCCGCCGCGGCCAGCGTGAGGCCACCCACCCAGTTGGGGCGGAAACGGTCGAGCAGCACGCCCGTCACCAGCTTGCCGGCAATGCCCGCCAGGCCGCTCAGCCCGGTCAGCCACGCCGCCGTGGTCCGCGACACGCCCGCCTCGGTGAGGATCGGGAACAAGTGCACTAGAAGGCCCATCGTCAGGACCATGACGATGAAGTTCGAGATGGCGATCCGCCACAGCACCGAATTGCGCCAGGCCTGGGCGATCGTCAGCCCCGGCAGCGCTTCGGGGGTGGCGGCAGCGGCGGCGGCCTTCTCCGCCGCGGATCTGCGCTCGTGCCGGCCACGAAAGAACAGCAGGCAGACGACGAAGGTAATCCCGCCCCAGCCAAGCGCCAGCCAGACAAAAGCCGCGCGCCAGCCGAACGAGACGATCAGCCAGTTGCCCAGCGGCGGCACCAGCGCCTGCGCCACGGCCGTGCCGGCCAGCGTCATCCCGAGCGCGAGGCCGCGCGATTTCTCGAACATGCTGACCACCGCGGCGGTCCACGGGGTCGACTTGATGCTGACCGAGACGAAGCCGAACAGGCCCCAGAGCAGCAGCCATTGCGTTTCGGAGCCGTCGATGAAGGCGAAGGCGCCGAGCGCCGCGATCGTCAGCAGCAGGCCGGGCAGCACGACCCGTCGCGTGCCGTAACGATCGACGATCGCGCCAAGGAACGGGCCGAGGATCGCGGTGGTGCTCGTCGCGATCGAAGGACCCGCCGAAAGCAACGTGCGGCTCCAGCCGAACTCCTTGCCCAGGGGCTCCATGAACAGGCCGACCGCGGCGATCAGGACCGAGAAGAACGAAAACCCGAGCGCGGCCGCCAGAACCAGCGTCCAGCCCACCGACCATTCCTGCTTCGCCAACGAAGTGCTGCGGTCCACTCTCGCCCCCTCCCTGCCGCCGCGCGCCGCGGCTCTTTGAGCGCCTTATGCAGGCGCCGCGGGACGCTGCCTAGCGCAATCGTGTCGCGCGCCGGTTACAAGTCGCGGTGAAGCTCCAGGTAGTCGCGCGGGATGCGCAGCGTCGCCGCCGCAATCTGGGTTTCGCGCAGGAGCTGGATCAGCGCTCCCATCAGCAGCGCGATGGCGAGGAGGAACGTGCCCGCGGCGACTTGCTGGAGATCGATCCCGGCGATCTCCTCGCAGAACAGCAGCGCCACCGTCAGCCCGATCGTCAAACCGCTGAGCACCAGCTGCCGCAGCGCGCGGGTGATCAGGTGGATGCGCCGGTCGACCGCGCGGATCTCGGCCACCACGATGTCGTGATCGGTGCCGCTGGTCTCGCGGTGGCGGTCCTGTAGGTAGCGCGCGCGATCGACCACCCGGCCGAGGCGGGTCGAGAGGATGTTCATGATGTTGCCGATCGCCACCAGCACGAAGACCGGCGCGAGCGCGAGTTGGATGGTCTGGGCGATCATGGCGACAGGGCTACCGGCGCGCGGGGCCTTCGACAAGCGCAGGCTGAGCGCGCGTGGCGGATTCGGCTTTCGTCACCCCGGACTCGGTCCGGGGGCCCACTTCCTTTCACCGCTGCGCCAGCGCGCAACAAGCGGGATCCCGGATCAAGTCCAGGATGACGGCATTGGCAATTCGCAGGGCCTCCGCGCCTACCCCGCCCGCGTGGCCACCAGGGTATCGACCACGCCGGGATCGGCCAGCGTCGAGGTATCGCCCAGGTTCGATGTGTCGCCCTCGGCGATCTTGCGCAGGATGCGGCGCATGATTTTGCCCGAGCGGGTCTTGGGCAGCGCCGGGGCGAAGTGGATCACGTCGGGCGTGGCGATCGGGCCGATCTCCTTGCGCACCCACTGGACGAGGTCCTTGCGCACCGCGTCGCTCTCCGCCTCGCCGGCGTTGAGCGTGACATAGGCGTAGATGCCCTGCCCCTTGATGTCGTGCGGCATGCCGACCACCGCGGCTTCCGCCACTTTGTCGTGCGCGACGAGCGCGCTTTCGACTTCGGCGGTGCCCATGCGGTGGCCCGAGACGTTGATCACGTCGTCGACCCGGCCGGTGATCCAGTAGTACCCGTCCTCGTCGCGGCGGCAGCCGTCGCCGGTGAAGTACTTGCCCGGATAAGTGGTGAAATAGGTCTGGAAGAAGCGCTCATGATCGCCCCAGACGGTGCGCATCTGCCCCGGCCAGCTTTGCGTGATGCACAAGCTGCCCTCGGTGGCGACGCCAGGTTCCTCTGGCAGCACCTTGCCATCGCCATCGACCAGCTGCGGCACGACGCCGAACATCGGCAGCGAGGCCGATCCCGGTTTCATGGGAATCGCCCCGGGCATGCCGGTAATCATCGCCGCGCCGGTCTCGGTCTGCCACCAGGTGTCGACGATCGGGCAGCGGCTGTCGCCGACAGTCCGATAGTACCATTCCCAGGCCTCGGGGTTGATCGGCTCGCCGACCGAGCCGAGCAGCCGCAGCGAGCTGCGCGAGGTTTTCTTCACCCAGTCGTCGCCCTCGCGCATCAGCGCACGCAACGCGGTCGGCGCGCCGTAGAACGTGTTGACCTGGTGGCGGTCGACGATCTGCCAGAAGCGGCTGTGGTCGGGGTAGTTGGGCACGCCCTCGAACATCACCTGGGTCGCGCCGTTGGCGAGCGGGCCATAGACGACGTAGCTGTGCCCGGTGACCCAGCCGATGTCGGCGGCGCACCAGTAGACCTCGCCGGGGCGGTAATCGAACACGTAGTGATGCGTCATCGCCGCCCAGGTCAGGTAGCCGCCGGTGGTGTGGAGCACGCCCTTGGGCTTGCCGGTCGAACCCGAGGTGTAGAGGATGAACAGCGGGTCCTCCGCGCCCATTTCCGCGGGCGGGCAGTCGGCAGAGGCGAGTTCACGCTCGTCATGCCACCAATAGTCGCGGCCTTCCTCGATATGGACCCGGTTTTCGGCATGGCCGACGACGAGCACCGCTTCCACCGACGTGCAGTGCTTCAGCGCCTCGTCGACATTGGCCTTGAGCGGGACCAGCTTGCCGCCGCGCATGCCGCCGTCGGCGGTAACGACGATCCCGCTGTCGCAGTCCTGGATGCGGCCGGCCAGCGCCTCGGGCGAAAAGCCGCCAAACACCACCGAATGGATCGCGCCGATCCGCGCGCAGGCAAGCATCGCCACGGCCGCCTCGGGGATCATCGGCATGTAGATCGTCACCCGGTCGCCCTTCCTGGCGCCGAGACGCTTCAGCGCATTGGCGAAGCGGCAGACCTCCTCGTGCAGCTCGCGGTAGGTGAGCCTGCGCTGCTGCGAAGGATCGTCGCCTTCCCAGATGATCGCGACCGTGTCGCCGCGTGTCGCCAAGTGCCGGTCGAGGCAATTGGCCGCGACGTTGAGCGTGCCATCCGCGAACCAGCGGATGCCGAAATCCGCTTCATCGTAGGAGCAGGTCGACAACTCGGTCCACGGCCTGATCCAATCGATCCGCGCGCTCTCCTCGCGCCAGAAAGCCTCGGGCTCCTCGATCGAGCAGCGGTATTTCTCGGCATGGCCGGCGGCATCGACATAGGCGCGGCGCGCCCATTCGGCGGGGACGGGATGGACGGTGGACACGAAACAGCTCTCCAGATTCCCCGGACACGGATCACCTGAATGCCCACCCGCGCGCGGCGGATCAAGCGCCCAGCGGCTGCGCGATCAGGCAGATTCCACCGGAATCGAACGCGACGTCATCGAAATCCGCGGCGAACCCGCAACCGCCGAGGGCGATAGCCTCCACCCCGATGCGCGGAGAGCCGCGCCGCGGGATCACCAGCAGCGGCCGCCCGCCATAGCGCGCGGCGACATCCTCGTTGGGCAAGCCGGCGACCTGATCCAGGCGGAACAGCGGCCCTTCGACCAGGGTGAACCAGCCGCTGTCGGGCACATGGCGATGAAGACCGGCCGGATAGGGCCGCCCCTTGGCCACCGCCATGCCCTCTTCGAGATGCAGCGCGCGCGGGCGGCCATAGTCGTAGAGGCGGTACGTGATGTCGCTGTTCTGCTGGACCTCGATCAGGCTGACGCCGGCGCCGATGGCATGGACGGTGTTCGCCGGGATGTAGAAGAAGTCGCCGCGCCTGACCGGGTGCCAGGTCATCAGCCGCTCGATGCTGCCGTCCTGCGCCGCGGCGCGCATCGCCTCCTGTCCGATGGGCTCGTTGAAACCGATTCCCAGCGTCGCACCGGGCTCGGCATCGACGATCAGCCAGCATTCCTCCTTACCCTGTCGCCCGAGGCCTTGGGCCTGCGTCTGCGCGTCGGAGGGGTGGACCTGGACCGAGAGCTTGTCGCTGGTGAAGATGTACTTGACCAGAAGCTGCGGCAGCGCCGCTGGCGGCTCGAACCAGATCTCGCCGATGCGCCGGCCTTCGGGCGCCTGGAACGGCGCGGGCAGCACGTCCTTGCCCCAGGGTTTCTCGACCTCGCGGATGGGCAAGACGGCGCTCACTGATTGACCGCCCCACCCAGCTTGCCGACCTTCTGCGCGCCGGCCTTGGTGGTCACCAGCACGTTGCCGCCATCGACCACGACGATCACGTCCTCCAGCCCGATCACCGAGACATGCGGCCCGTCGCTCTCGACCAGCACGTTGCGGCAATCGACCAGCTCGGCCGCGCCGCGCACGCTGTTGCCCGCCGCGTCGCGCTCACGCGCGGCGTGGAGCGCCTGCCAGTTGCCGATGTCGGACCAGCCCATCGCCACCGGCACCATCGCCGCGCGCGCGGTATTCTCCATCACCGCGTAGTCGACCGATTCGCTCTCGATCCGGGCGAAGGCCTCGGGCTCGGGGTGGAAGCGATGGCCCTCCACTCGGCCGTGCTCGACGGCCTGCCGCGCGGCCTCGGCAATAGCCGGGCGATGGGCGGCCAGCTCCTCGAGGAAATCCTTGACGCGGAAGGCGAAGATGCCGCCGTTCCACGAATAGCCGCCTTCGGCGAGAAACGCCTCGGCGCGGTCGATGTCGGGCTTCTCGACGAACTGCGCGACGCGGAAGCCGTGCCGGTCCACCGGCTCGCCGCGCTTGAGGTAGCCGAAGCCGGTCTCGGGCGCGGTCGCCTCGATGCCGAAGGACACCAACCAGCCTTCGGCCGCCAGCGCCGCCGCGGACTGGGCGGCGGCGACGAAGGCCTCGCCATCGGCGATGTGATGGTCGCTCGGGCAGACCAGCATCACCGCGTCCTCCGGCAGGCGCAGCGCGGCGAGCGCGATGGCCGCGGCGGTGTTGCGCGCCGCCGGCTCGACGATGACGGTCGCGCCCGGCGCGCCGGCGATCTGCGCCTCGAGATGATCCAGATGCGCGCGGCCTGCGACCACAATCGGCGGCGCGAAGCCCGCATGCGCCGGGCAGCGCGCCAGCGTCGCTTCGAACAGCGTGCGGTCGCCCACCAGCGGCAGGAAGGGCTTGGGCAAGGCGGCCCGGCTGCGCGGCCACAGGCGCGTACCGCTGCCTCCGCAAAGGATAACGGGCGTGATCTGAATCATGTCGTCGGTTCAATGCTCCACGAGGGTCGCTGCTCCCGTGCTTGGCCTAATTTTTTTCCGGCGGATAGAACCAGCGCTGCCGCCAGCCGAAAATGGCCTCGACCGGGCGCCCGGCGGCGTCGGTCGCGGGGCGGAAACGGAAGCGCTCGGTGGCGAGCCGGCAGGTGATCCGATCGGCCTCGGCATCGCGGCTGGCACGCTGCACGCGGCAGCCGCGGACGCGTCCGTCGGCGCCGACGGTGAGCGCGATGATGAGGTGATCGCCGATTCTGAGGTCGCGGGTCTCGCGCGGATAGTCGCGCGCCGAGTTGATCTCGCCCGCGATCTTGACCGGCTTGGCCGCCAGCCCGCCGCCCGGCCCCGCGCCGCCCGAGCCCGCCCCGACGCCGCTGCCCTGGCCGCCCGCGCCGCTCCCCGCGCTCGCATCGCGCGCGCCGGATGTGGCGGCACTGCCGGTGGCGGCGACCGGCGGCGCGGGGCGGCGCTCGGCGATCGCGATCTTCGGACGGGGCGCGGTTGCTTGCTTCGGCTGGGCTCGCCGCCCGGCCGGTGCAGCCGCCCCCTCTGCCTCCGGCGCGCGGGGCGAGGGGCTCGGCGCCGGCGGCGGGGTCGAGACCGTCACGGTAAAGGCGCTCGTCACCCGCTCCGCCACCTCGGTGGCGAAGTCGGGCGCGAAAGCGCGGATCAGCGCCAGGACGGCGACGATGTGCAGCAGCAGGACGAACGCCGCCACGCCGACGCGAACGCGCCCGGGCGCGGCGAACTCGGCCCTTTCCGTCACCGCCCTAGCGCAGCAGCCCGCCGAGCAGCCCGCGCGCGAAGCGGCCGAGCGCCGCGCCGCCGAGCGCGGTCGCCAGCGTGCCCGCCGCCGCGCTCGCCGCCGAGGCCGCGGGCGAGCCGCTCGACTTGCGGCCGCTCAGGCTGCGCGCGACCATCGTTCCCGCCGAGGCCGCCGCCGCGCCGAGCGCGGCCTTGCCCGCTTTCTCCCACAACGAGGGCGACTGGCGCGGCTGGGCGCGCTGCGCCTCGACGCCCTGCTCCTCGACGACACGCGCCGCCGCCGCCGCGTCGGCCGCCTTCCGCGTCAGCACCTCGGCCGCCGATTCGCGGTCCACGGCGGTGTCGTACTTGCCCTCGCACGGGCTAATCGACTGGACGATCGCCCGCTCCTTGTCGGTCACGGGCCCCAGCCGCGAGCAGGGCGGGGCGATCAGCGTGCGCTGGACCACCGAGGGGCTGCCGTCGGGCTCAAGCGTCGAGACCAGCGCCTCGCCCACCTTGAGCTCGGTGATGACCGTCTCGACATCGAGATCGGGATTGACGCGGAAGGTCTCGGCCGCCGCGCGGATGGCCTTCTGGTCGCGCGGAGTAAAGGCGCGCAGCGCGTGCTGGATCCGGTTGCCAAGCTGGCCGGCGACCTTCTCGGGGATGTCGATCGGGTTCTGCGTGACGAAATAGACGCCGACGCCCTTCGAGCGGATCAGGCGGACGACCTGTTCGATCTTATCGGTCAGCGCGGGCGGCGCGTCGTCGAACAGCAGATGCGCCTCGTCGAAGAAGAAGACGAGCTTCGGCTTGTCGGGGTCGCCGACCTCGGGAAGCGTCTCGAACATTTCGGACAGCAGCCAGAGCAGGAAGGTCGCATAGAGCTTCGGGCTCGCCATCAGCTTGTCGGCGGCGAGGATATTCAGGTAGCCGCGACCGTTCTCGTCGGTGCGGATCATGTCCTGGATGTCGAGCGCGGGCTCGCCGAAGAAATGGTCGCCGCCCTGGCTTTCGAGCGTGAGCAATTGCCGCTGGATCGTGCCGACGGTCGCCTTCGACACATTGCCATATTTGGTCGTGAGTTCGTCGGCGTTTTCGGCGCACCAGACGAGCATCGCCTGCAAATCGCCCAGATCGAGCAGCAGCAGATTCTGCTCGTCGGCGACCCGGAACGCGATCGCGAGCACGCCCTCCTGCACTTCGTTGAGGCCCATCAGCCGCGCGAGCAGCAGCGGCCCCATCTCGGAGATGGTGGTACGGATCGGGTGCCCCTGCTCGCCGAACAGGTCCCAGAAGATCACCGGATTGTCGCGATAGGCCCATGTCGTATCGCCGATTTCGGCGGCGCGCTTCGAAAAGGGTTCATGGACCTTGGCCGTCGGGCTGCCCGCCATCGCCATGCCGGCAAGGTCGCCCTTCACATCGGCGACGAACACCGGGACGCCGGCCGCCGAGAAGCCCTCGGCGAGCCCTTGCAGGGTCACGGTCTTGCCGGTGCCGGTCGCGCCGGCGATCAGCCCGTGGCGGTTCGCACGTTTAAGCACCAGCGACTGGCGCGGCCCGTCGGCCGCCCCGCCGCCGCCAAGCCCGATATAGATTTCGCTCACCGTGCTGCCGTCGCTCACCCGCTGTCCTCCGTTCGAAAGCCTTTGCCGAGGTCTAGAGCGGGGGGCGTGGACAGGCAATCGGCAATGGGGCGCTGGTGGCCGGTATCGACCTATAGCTGCCGTCACTTTATTCGTCACCCCGGACTTGATCCGGGGTCCCGCTTGATGCCGAAGACCGGTCGATGCCCCCAAAAGCGGGATCCCGGGTCAAGCCCGGGATGACGAGGGGCTGAAACCGACCGATTGCAGCCTCTTACATCGTCATCCCCGCAAAAGCGGGGACCCAGAGCGTGCGTAGGCTGATCCCACACTGGGTTCCCGCTTTCGCGGGAATGACGAATATTGGGTGCGGCCGCTCCCCACCCCAAAGCCGCGCCAAAGAAAAAGCCCCGCCAGATCGCTCCGGCGGGGCTCGTTTCTGTCGGCCAAGGCCGCAAGGAAGCTTATTCCTCGCCTTCGCCTTCGGGGCGTTCCTCGACCATCACGTCGTCCGACGTGAAGTCCTCGCCCTGCACCTTGCCGAGCGGATCGTCGCCGAGCGCCGCTTCGGGGCCCTGCGCCAGTTCGGCTTCATGCTCTTCGGCGGCGGTCGCCGGCGCGATCAGATGCTCCTGATTCGCGGCGCGCATCGCGGCGCGGAGAGCAGCATCCTTCGACGAGGCGGTGACGCGGACGCGGTTCATGGC
>DASVMK010000147.1:0-7474 GCA_036384395.1 Novosphingobium sp. | reverse complement strand
GATCGCGCGCACCGGCGCGATGTCGTAGCCGGCCTGGGCCGCCTGCGCGGCGAGCACCGCGGGGTTCTTGCCGCGGCTGGCCTCGGCCATCGCCCAGAGCAGCGTCGAGCGGGTGCCCGAGCGGCAATAGGCCAGCACCGGACCCGGCGCTTCTTCGAGCGCTTTGGCGAGCGCGGCGACTTGCGCTTCGCTGAAACCGGCGTGGGTCACTGGAATCGCCACGTAGCCCAGTCCCGCCGCGCGCGCCGCGGCCTCGATCTCGGCGCCGGGTGTCTGGTCGTCGCTCTCGCCCTCGGGGCGGTTGTTGACGATCAGCGCGATGCCCTGCGCGGCGGCCTCGGTCACTTCGGCCAGGCCGATCTGCGGGCTGGCGAAGACGGTGTCGGAGAGCTTGCGGAACATGGGTGGCGCGCGTCCTCGCGGCGATGGTGCGGATGGCCTTCCTCTGCCAAGCCCGAGGGCCGCTGGCAAGCGGTGGCTGCGGCGGGTGTCCGGCCCCCGCCCGCATCGCCGTTCAGCCTGGCGAAATGCCGTGCCGTCCCGTTGCAGGAAACCGCGCGGATTCGATTCGCCATTGTCTATATTTTGCGTTATGCCCCACTGCGCAGAGAAAAGTGGCCCGGCGTTGCTTGCCGGTTCGTTCTGCCGTCTGGTGCGTTTCGTCCGCGCGACAGGCGTTGAGATTTGGGCGGAGCGAAGGTGTTCTCAGGTTTATGGGTTTTGACAGAGGACGTCGCGGCAAGGGTCGCGACAAGCGGGACGGTTTCGGCGAAGACAGCTTCGATCCCTTCGCGGGAAGCGGGGGTGGCGGCTTTGGCGGTGGTGATCGCTTCGGCGGTGGTGGCGACCGGTTCGGTGGCGGCGGCGGTAATCGCGGCGGCTTCGGCGGCGGCGACCGCGGCGGTTTCGGCGGCGGTGGCCCGCGTGGCGGCGGTGGCGGCTTCGGCGGCGGTCCGCGTGGCGGCGGCGGCATGCCCGCCCAGGTCATCGGCCAGGGCAAGGGCGTCGTAAAGTTCTTCAACTCGGGCAAGGGCTTCGGCTTCATCCAGCGCGATGACGGTGGCGAAGATGTGTTCGTGCACATCAGTTCGGTCGAGCGCGCGGGCCTCGAGGGGCTGGCCGAAGGGCAGCAGCTGGAATTCACCCTGGTGGATCGCGGCGGCAAGACCTCGGCGACCGACCTCGTCATCGTCGGCGACGTCATTCCGGTCGAAAAGCGCGATGCGGCGCCGCAGCGCCAGCTCACCGGCGAGAAGGCCAGCGGCACGGTCAAGTTCTTCAACTCGATGAAGGGCTTCGGCTTCATCACCCGCGACGACGGCCAGCCGGATGCGTTCGTGCACATCAGCGCCGTCGAGCGCTCGGGCATGCAGGCGCTCAACGAGGGCGACCGGCTCGAGTTCGACCTCGAGGTCGATCGACGAGGCAAGCACTCGGCGGTCAACCTGGTGCCGCGTCAGGATTGATCCCGTTCGCACCGTCCCCGGCCTTTTGACCGGAGGGTGAGGGCAAACATACACGCGCGCAAATGGCGGTCCCTAGGGTTTGCGAACCTCGGGGGGCCGCCATTTGTCGTTTGCGATTTCCCCGAGGTTCGATCCGCCGTGCGAGGCGAAGAGAGCGCTCGCGGATGGAGCGGGTTGCACAATATCTGAATCGCGCAATCTGCTCCAAGTTTTGTGTCGCATCGCTATTTGCGGAAAACCGGTTCCCCCTTTTCCGCGCGATGCTCTAGTCGAGGACCATCCGATGTCGATCACCCCGCTGATGCCAGTCTATCCCCGGTGCGGCTTCCGGCCGGTTCGCGGCGACAACTGCCACTTGATCGGCGAGGACGGCGTGCGCCATCTCGACTTCGCGGCCGGCATCGCGGTGAATATCCTCGGCCATTCGCATCCGCACCTGATCGGGGCGATCCAGCGCCAGGCGGAAACGCTGATGCACGTCTCGAACCTCTATGGCAGCCCGCAGGGCGAGCACCTGGCGCAGCGGCTGGTCGACCTGACTTTCGCCGACACGGTGTTCTTCACCAACTCGGGCGCCGAGGCGGTCGAATGCGCGATCAAGACCGCGCGCGCCTATCACCAGCATGTCGGCAACGACGACAAGTTCGAGCTCATCACCTTCCACAACGCCTTCCACGGGCGGACATTGGGGACGATCAGCGCTTCGAACCAGGAGAAGATGCACAAGGGCTTCGCGCCGCTGCTGCCCGGCTTCAAGTATGCGCCGTTCGACGATCTCGACGCGGTGCGGGCGGCGATCGGCCCGAACACCGCGGGCTTCCTGGTCGAGCCGATCCAGGGCGAGGGCGGCATCCGCGCCGCGTCGGAGGGCTTTCTCCAGGGCCTGCGCGCGCTCGCCGACGAGCATGACCTGCTGCTGGTGCTCGACGAGGTGCAGTGCGGCGTCGCCCGGACCGGCACGTTCTACGCCTATGAGCAGTACGGCATCGAGCCTGACGTGCTGGCCACCGCCAAGGGCATCGGCGGCGGCTTTCCGCTGGGCGCCTGCCTCGCCACCGAGAAGGCGGCGCGCGGCATGGTCATCGGCACGCACGGATCGACCTATGGTGGCAATCCGCTGGCGATGGCGGCGGGCGAAGCGGTTCTCGACGTCGTCGCCAACGCGGAATTCCTCGCCGGAGTGCGCGACAAGGCTGCCAAGCTGCGCGCGCGGCTGGAGCAGTTCATCGGCAACTATCCCGAACTGTTCGAAGAAGTGCGCGGCCGCGGCCTGCTGATGGGCGTGAAGCTCAAGATCGAGCCGCGCGGCTTCGTCGCCCATTTGCGCGACAATCACCAGCTCCTGACCGTCTCGGGCGGCGAGAACACCGTGCGGATCGTGCCGCCGCTGGTGATCGACGATTCGCACATCGACGAGTTCATGGCGCGGCTCTCGGCCGGCGCGGCGAGCTACAAGCTTGAGGAAACGGCGGCATGACCCGGCATTTCCTCAACCTCGCCGATGCGGGCGGAGACGCTGTCGCGGCGATGCTCAATGATGCGCTGGATCGCAAGACGGCGCGCGCCGCCTGGCCCAAGGGCCGCGTCGATGCCGACGCGCCGCTTGCCGGCCATGTCCTGGCGATGATCTTCGAGAAGAACTCGACCCGCACGCGCGTGTCGTTCGACATGGCGATGCGCCAGCTCGGCGGCAGTGCGATCGTGATGGAAGCGGGCGGCATGCAGCTGGGGCGCGGCGAGACTATCGCCGACACCGCGCGCGTGCTCAGCCGCATGGTCGATGCGATCATGATCCGCACCGACGATCATGCCAAGATCGAGGAACTGGCGCGCCACGCCACCGTGCCTGTCATCAACGGCCTCACCGATCTCTCGCATCCGTGCCAGATCATGGCCGACCTGCTCACCGTCATCGAGCGCGGCCATGCGCTGCCCGGGCTCGAGGTCGCGTGGCTGGGCGACGGCAACAACGTGCTCAACTCGATCGTCGAGGCGGCGGGGCTGATGAAGTTCAACGTCCGCATCGGAGTGCCCGAGGGCTACGATTGCGACGCCGGCTTCGTCGCGCGCGCGCAGGCGGCGGGCGCCGGGATCAGCGCCCATCGCGACCCGCGTGCGGCCGTTGCCGGGGCGCATGTCGTGGTCACCGATACCTGGGTCTCGATGGGCCAGACCGGCGCCGAGGCGCGCATCGCGGCGATGACGCCGTTCCAGGTCGATGAAGCGCTGATGGCCGCCGCCGCGCCCGACGCGCTGTTTCTCCACTGCCTGCCCGCGCATCGCGGCGAGGAAGTGACCGACGCGGTGATCGATGGCCCCGCCTCGGCGGTGTGGGACGAGGCCGAGAACCGAATCCACGCGCAGAAGTCCGTGCTGCGCTGGGCGCTGGGTCAGATCTAGGCAAGGCGATGCGCGGCGAGGATCCGATCGCGGAGGGCGAGACCGGCTTCGACCGGGTGCTCGCCTTCACCATCCCCGACCGGAACGCGCGCGGGCGGGCGGTGCGGCTGGGGCCGGTGCTCGACGAAGTGCTATCGGCGCACGACTATCCCACCGCGATCCGCCACTTGCTGGCGGAGGCTCTGGTCCTGGCCGCGCTGATGGGCTCGCTGCTCAAGGATGCCGATGGCCAGCTGACGATCCAGGCGCAGGCGCCGGACTCGCCGGGCGACGGCATCGTCGACATGCTGGTCTGCGACTACCGCCAGGGCGAGCTGCGCGGTTACGTCCGGCACGACGCCGAGCGTCTGGCGGCGCTGGGCGCGTTTCCCTCGCTGCGGCAGCTGTTCGGCGAAGGCTACCTCGCCATCACCTTCGACCTCGCCGCGACCAACCAGCGCTACCAGGGCATCGTGCCGCTCGAGGGCGCATCGCTGGCCGAGGCGTGCCAGTCCTATTTCGCGCAGTCCGAGCAAGTGCCGACGCTGATCCGCACCGCGGTCCACTGGGACGGCCAATGCTGCGTCGCCGGCGGGTTCCTCGTCCAGCATCTCGCCACGGGCGAAGCAGGGCGCGAGCGGCTTCACGTCCGCATGGACCATCCCGAGTGGGAGCATGTCGCGGCGTTGGCGGGCAGCTTGCGTCGCGACGAGATGGTCGATCGCGCGCTGTCGCTCGAAGCACTGGTATGGCGGCTGTTCCATGAAGAGCGCGAGGTCCGGATCGAACGCCTCGCGCCGCTCGCGCGGGGCTGCCGGTGCAGCGCGGCACACTATCGCGAGCTGCTGGGCCGCTTCTCCGAAGAGGATCGCGCCGAGATGCGCAACGACGAGGGCGAGATCGCCGTCGATTGCGCATTCTGTTCCAAGATCTTCAACATCGACATTTGAGGTCGTTCGTCGCTGAATTGCCACGCTTGGTCGTTCGCGGTCGATGTGCTATGCCGATCAGGGGCCACATTTTCGATCAAGGCGACGATGACTGACGCGGTACATCCTGCATTCGCACGGTATCTTTGGCGGCTCGGTGTCGGCTTGAGCCTGTTCGTCGGCGCCTCTTCGCCGACGCTGGGCCAGCGCCCGGCGCTTGGGATGCTCGATGCGCTCGAGGACGGCCGGTGGGAATTGCGCACACGCGGACCCGAAGGCGACGTCCAGCGGATGTGTGTCGACGACGGCCGCATGCTGATCCAGCTTCGCCATCCCGGCGGCGGTTGTCGGCGGCTGATCATCGAGGATTCGGACAGCGACGTCACCGTGCAGTACACCTGCCCCGGCCGCGGCTTCGGCCGTACCCATATCCGGCGCGAGACCCGGCGCCTCGTCCAGATCGACACGCAGGGCGTCGCCGAGGGCCTGCCCTTCTCCGCGTCGATCGAGGGACGGCGGGTGGGCGACTGTGGCGAAAGGCGCTAAGCCGGCACGATGAATGACCAAAGGGAAAGTGGAGGGCGCGACGCGGTCGTCCTGCTGTCGGGCGGTCTCGATTCGATGGTCGTCGCGGCGCTCGCGCGCGAGGCGGGCTATCGCGTCAACGCGCTGACGATCGACTACAACCAGCGGCACCGGCGCGAGATCGATGCCGCCGCGCGAATCGCGGCGCGGCTGGGCGCGGCGCGACATGTCGTCCTGCCGCTCGACTTGCGGCAGTTCGGCGGCTCGGCGTTGACCGACGACATCGCGGTGCCCAAGACCGGCCTGGGCGCCGATATTCCGGTGACGTACGTTCCGGCGCGCAACCTCGTGTTCCTCTCGCTGACGCTGGCCTGGGCGGAAGCGTTGGGCGCGAGCGACATCTTCATCGGGGTGAACGCGCTCGATTATTCGGGCTATCCCGACTGCCGGCCCGAATTCATCGCCGGCTTCGCCGGGCTGGCCGAACTGGCGACCAAGGCCGGCGCGGAAGGCTCGCGCTTCGCCATCCATGCGCCGCTGCAACACCTGGGCAAGGCCGACATCGCGCGCGAGGCGGCGCGCCTCGGCCTCGATCCGGCGATGAGCTGGTCGTGCTACGATCCGCAGCCGGACGGCCGGGCCTGCGGCCTGTGCGACAGTTGCCGGCTGCGCCGGGCGGGCTTCGCCGATGCGGGACTGGAGGACGGCACCGCCTATGCCGCCTGAGCGGGACGCGGCGCCCGCCGAGCCTGGTCCCTACGCCTGGTATATGCTGGCGGTGCTGGTGCTGGTCTATGTGGCCAACTACGTGGATCGCCAGCTTCTGACCATCCTGGCGCCCGAGTTGAAGCGCGACCTCGGGATCTCGGACGCGGAGTTCGGCTTTCTCTATGGCACGGCGTTCGGGGTGTTCTACGCGCTCTTCGGGATTCCGCTGGGGCGGTTGGCGGATCGCTGGTCGCGGACACGGCTGCTGGCATTGGGACTGACGGTGTGGTCGCTGACCACCGCCTTGTCCGGCCTGTCGCGCAGCTTCGCGCAGATCGCGGCGGCGCGGGTCGGGGTCGGTATCGGCGAGGCGACCGCCGCGCCTTGCGCCTATTCGCTGATCGGCGACTATTTCCCCCCGCACCGCCGGGCGACCGCGCTTGGCCTCTATGCCACCGGGTTGTTCATCGGCGGCGGGGTCTCGCTGTTCCTGGGAAGCACGATCGCGCAGCGCTGGAACGCGGCTTTCGCCGGCGGCGCGGTGCCGCTGGGCCTGGCCGGGTGGCAGGCGGCCTTCCTGCTGGTCGGATTGCCGGGCCTGCTGCTCGCCGGCTGGGTGGCGAGTCTTCGCGAGCCGGCGCGGGGGCGTTTCGACAGCGACGCGGCTATGGCGCCGCCCGCGAACGTCACGGCGCAACTGCTGCGCGATCTCGGCGATATCGTCCCGCCGTTTACCCTGATCGCCGCCGTGCGGCGCGGGCGAGCGGCGCTGCTCGCGAACCTGACGGCGGCCGTAGTGGTCGCGCTGGCGGCCGGGCTACTCGTCGGCTGGACGGGTGACGCTCCGCAGTGGCTCGCGTTGGGGGTGGGGAGCTACGCGGTGCTGTCGTGGCTGGCATCGGTCCGGCACGGCGACCCGGCGACGGGCGCGCTGCTGCGCTCGCGTGCCTTTGCCGGCATCACCGTGGGTTATGGCGCCTTTGCGCTGGTCGGCTACGCCAACCTTGCCTTCACTCCGCTCTATGCGATCCAGGAACTCGGCGCCGATCCGGCGGCCGCCGGCTTGGCGCTCGGCAGCATCGGCGGGCTTGGCGGGGTCGCGGGGATGATCCTGGGCGGTATCGTGGCCGACCGACTGGCGAGGGGCGGCGAGCACTGGCGGGTGATCGTCGCCGCCATCGGTGCGGTCGGGGGCATGGTCTGCCACGCGGCGATGTTCAGCACCGCGTCGCTATTCGCGTACTATGCGATCGTTTTTTTCATGCAGGTGGGCAACAGCGTGTCGTTGGGCGGGGCATCCGGGCTGGTGGTCAACCTCGCGCCGCCGCGACTGCGCGGCACGGCGGCGGCGGCTTTCGTGCTCGGCTCGACGATGATCGGGCTGGGCCTGGGGCCTTATGCGGCGGGCAAGCTGTCGGTGTTGCTGGGCGACCTCGGCCTGGGCCTGCTGGCGATCCTGGCCGTCGC
>DASVMK010000146.1:0-20263 GCA_036384395.1 Novosphingobium sp. | reverse complement strand
TTTTGATCTGGGGTGTGGGTCAAGGCTTGATCGAAGATCGGCCATCCTTCGCATCCTATGCCAAGCGGCTGGCCGCGCGGCCCGCTCAAGTTCGGGCTTCGGCCAAGGACGACGCGATTATCGATCAGGCGGGCCTTCCCGACCCGGCCTAACCCCGGGGATCGGGCATGATGAGGAAATTGTGGGGTCCCGAACGACGCGTCATAACCGTGATACGCGGCGCGTCATTCTCGGGATCGCGCCGGGCGCAATTGCATCCATCGCCGCCAGCAGCCTGATCGGCAAGATCATATTGACAAGTCCTTCGTGGACGGTGAGGCTCGACCGGGCCCATTGTGCCGGCAGCGGTCGGTCGGGAGCCAGGCCGACAGATGAGCGGCATGGCCGGCGGCTCTGTTAAGATCGATTAAGTGTGTGCGAAGGAAGTTCGCCAAAGACGTCATAATAGCTCTTCGCGAAGCGACCCAAATGCTGAAAGCCGCAGCCGTAGGCGATCTCGGTGACGCTGGCGTTTTCCGATGCTTCGGCCAAGGCGGCTCGCGCCCGTTCCAACCGGATTGCCCGAAGGCAGGCCATCGGCGACATATGCTTGAAACGGCGGAAGCCGTCGTGAAGCGCGCGCCTGCCGACGCCTGACACGCGGACCAGGTCGTCGATGGTGATCGCCTCGCCCGACATCCGCAGCATAAAATCATAAGCGCGGGCGACGTGGCGCGGGCATGCGCCCTGATTGAGCGAGCGGATGCCTTCAGAATAGGAATGCTCGGTGCTGGCCAAAAGCAGCTTGATGACCGTCTGCTCGATCTGCTCCGAGACGAAGCTCGGCAAGGTCGCGGTGTCGTCCGCGAGAATTCTGGCCAGATATTCGACGAAACCGAAGAATGGCCGCGTCGTCTCCGATTGCGCGAGCGGCTGAAAGCGAACGGGGCGGCGGATCGGCTGGGCGATCAGCCCGGCAAGCACGCCTTCCAGGCGCTGCTTGTTGAGCTGCAGCATGATCTGCCGGCAATCCGCCGACCAGTGGGTCAGGAGATGGGCCGAAGGCGGGGCGATCGTGGCGGTTCCGGGTGCGATGATCGTCTCCTCGCCGTCGATGCTGAGCGCCGCGTGTCCCGATACCGGAATATGGACGAGGTAGAACGAATCGAACAACCCCGGATCGATCCTGACCCGAGCGCCATATTGAAGGTAGTTCACCGATGAACTGGCGAAGGAGCGCGAGGCATAACGCGCGTCGAGCCGGTCGGACCGGTCCTCTTGCCGCACCACATGAGGGCCATAACGCGCCGAGAACACCTCTTGCATATGCGAGAGGCTGTTCGCGCGGATCGAACACGCCGAAAGCTGGTTGGCAAGGGTGGTTGACATCGGCAGATCCTCGCGCCGGAAACACCGGTCGGGTGTCGAGCGCGTCCGGGGTTCCGCATGAAGCTCGCCGATCGAGCGGCGCGAGTCAATATCGCGGCAGACCGTGGCTTTGGACGATTCCATCGGCCCCGCGCGCGGCGGCATTCGAACTAGGCGAGCGCGGCCTTCACGGCCATACCGTCGCCGCTCGTGAGAAGATCGAGGATCGTAAAATGATTGGTTGCCGGCACGATTTCGCACGGCATTGACCACTTTTCCGCCAAGGCGGACGACTGTCGCAGGAACTCGGAGGCTTCGTCGGCGCCGATCATGACATGCGCGGACCCCGGGGGCGTGGGCAGGAACTGCGGCGACATCGCCGCTGCCTGCTCGGCCGGCAGCTCCAGCCGGGCGCCGCGTTGCGTTCGCAGGAAGGGTTCGAGCTCGAAGAGCCCCGAGAGGAGGACCGCGCGCCGGATGTTGCCACCCTGCATGGCCATGGCGACGAGATGGGCGCCCGCCGAATGGCCGATGGCGATGAGCGGGCCCGAGTTGCGCGCCGCGAGCAAGGCCGTGACCCGCCGGATCTGTTCGACGATCGTCGGAAGCGAGACGTCGGGGCAGAGATCGTAGGAGGGCATCGCCACAGCAATGCCTCGCTCGAGCAGGCCCTGGGCCAGATGGCTGACATAGCTCTTGTCGAAGGCCTGCCAATAGCCGCCATGGACGAACAGGGCGATCGGCGCGCCGTCACCCGCGCTCGGCCGGAACAAATCGAACCGCTGGCGGGCGGTCGGGCCATAGGCCACGTCGATCTCGGCGTGGTCCTGCGCGCTACGGAATTGCGCTGCCCTTCGGGCCCAGGCGCCGACGATCTCGTCGAAATTGTCGACGCCGCGGCGGCTGTTGAACCGCTCTTCGATCTCCTCTGGGGGTTCCGGCGCGGCTTCGATATCGGAGGTCATGCCATGAACCTTCCGCCGTTTATATGCAGCGTCTGCCCGGTCACGAAGGTCGCCGCCGGGCTCGCCAGAAATAGCATCGGCCCAATCACATCGGTGACCTCCGCCAACCGGCCGAGCGGGATCGAGGGGACATAGGGCGCCGGATTGAACCAGGACCCGTCACTATCGGTCCGCCCGAGCCCGCCACGCATGAAGTCGCTGTCGATCGCGCTGGGGGCGACTCCGTTGACCCTGATCGACGGCGCGTGTTCGAGCGCGAGGGTTTTGGTCAGCGCGATCAAGCCGGCCTTCGCCGCGCTGTATGGGCCGAAACCCGGCAGCGCCACGACGCCCATGCCGGACGAGACCATAACGATGCTCGCTTGGTTCCCCTTGCGCAACAAAGGCAGGGCGGCGCGCGTGACGAGATGGGCGCTGGTCAGATTGCCGCGAAGCACCTCGTCCCATTGCTCGGCGTCGATCTGCTCGGTGGGCCGCGGCGGGGTAAGGGTGAAGCCGGCGACGAAGAAGAGCACGTCGAGCGCGTCCCACGCCGCCGCCAGCCCCGCGAATGCGCTCTCGACCTGGGCCGGATCGGTGGCATTGCAGGGCAGGACGACGGCCGTATCGCCGGTAGGCGGGCGCTCTTCGATCGACCGGGGCAAATCCATGACCGCCACTTCGTGACCGAGGCCGGTGCAGGCATCGACCAGCCCCCGTCCGATTGCGCCGCAGCCGCCGACGATCAGGACTCTGGTTCCGGCGGGCGGCACGGTTCCCGCGAAAGCGCCGGAGGCGGTCAAGCCCCCAACTCCTCGGCAAGCCTGCGCTCGTTGATCCGCCGCGCCGCCACCCCGCCGGCATCTGTCCGCAGGTTGATGAACGGTTGACTCTGTCCGCGATCCATCACGGTTTGCACCGCTTCCATCGCGACCCGATCCTCCTCGAAGATGTTGGCCGCGCGGACGGCCAGTTTTTCCGAAAGATCCTTGTCGGCGCGCTGGAAATTCCGCGCCAGAGCCCAGAAGTACCAGGTGGTGTTCTCCGTCTCGGGGGTGATGGCGTTGAGGTTCCAAGCCGACACGCCCTTGCTCCGGTCGCCCTCGAAGGCGCCGGTGCCGGCGGGGGCCGTGCCGACGTCCAGCCCGAGCGAAGACGGTGCCGCAAAGTTGACGATCTGCCAGCGGTCGCAGGGGCCTTCGTAGCCGGTGGCGCCGCGCAGCGCATCGCCCCAGAACGGTCCGGGATCTTCATTCCCCATCAGGCGGGTGACGGTGACCCGGTCATCTTCGATCTTGGTCTGGATCGGGTTGGAGACCACCGCGTGCGCGCCCAGCGAGGTTGGGTGGACATAGGTTTCGTGGGTGAGATCGAGCAGGTTGTCGACGATGAGCTGGTAGTTGCATTTCGCGTGGATCGTTCCCCCCACAGAGGCCCAGTCGGGATCCTCGTTCGGCCTATGCATCGCGGGCACCAGCGCTGGGTCCGCCGCGTCCGGCCGGCCCGGCCAGATCCAGACCCAGCCATGCCGTTCGACGACCGGATAGGAGCGCACCTTCACCGAGCTCGGAGCCTTCTCCATGCCCGGGATCTCCACGCAGCGTCCATCGGCGGCGAACCGCAGGCCGTGATAGGCGCAGCGGATCGTGCCGTTCTCCAGGCAGCCGAGCGAAAGCGGCATTTCCCGGTGGCTGCAGCGATCTTCGAGGGCGGCGACGTTCCCGCCCTGGTCGCGCCAGAGCGTCACGCCCTGGCCGCAGATCACGCGGCCCAGCAAGGCATCGCGCGTTACTTCCCGGGGCCAGGCGGCGACGTACCAAGCATTGAGAATAAACGCCATGTATATCCTGCTCCCGTTATATCAGTCATGATCGCGTCATAGTCGTCATTGCGCGCGGCAGAGACACGATTTACGGCTTTTCGCGTTCGACGAGAGCATGGCCGACGATCGGCTGTCTATCCGGATAGGGCGCGGCCCATCCGAAACGTGCGCCGCATCCTCTCCGGCGGGGCGACGCGAAATTCGCGCGGGGGGCATGATAACCCGCGACGCGAATACGCTGCTCGTAGGACATGACATTTGGGGCGGAAAGGCTCCGACGGTTCCTTGGAACGGCCGAAAACGGCTTTTCAATCGCGGGACTCATGATTGAAATTCATCTCGTTCGTCCAGAACTCTGGCGCCCATTCTGGCCAGATATAGGGAAGATTTTGCCAGTCATTGGCTTCCCAGGCGTCGCTGATCTTGTCCATGTCGGCGTAGTATTCGATCCAGCTCCCCCAAGGGTCGCGCGTATAGTGGAACAGATTGGACGCCAGGGCATGCCGGCCGATGCCGAAGCCGCGATGATAGCCAGCCGCCCGCATCTGCATCGCCCCAAAACCAACGACGTCGACCGAATCCACCTGAAAACTGCTGTGCTGGAGGCCGCGGTGAGTGCCGTTTATAAGGCCGAAGCAATGATGGTCGCGGACGCCCTGACCCCCGGCCATGAACGATACTTTGCCAAGCGCCCGATCGCTGACCTGCAGCCCGAGTGCCCTGGAATAGAATTCCTCGGCCGCCTCATAGTCCTGCGTGAACATCAGCAAGTGGCCGATTCGGTTGGGAACGACTTTGCTATCCAGCTCTCTCCAGAGATGTCGATCGATACGGGGATGCACCATCTTCGGTTCGTGATCGAAGGATAGCGCATCGGCCGGCGCCAGGTTGATCCAGGTCCCCCAGGGATCGCAGAACCACAGGCCGGCGCGAATTGGGCCGAACGGCGGCTCGACCGCGGGAGACCCTATGCTCTCCAGATGCTCGGAAAATCGCTCGACATCGTTGCCCGCGATGGCGAAGGAAATATGATGCAGCCGCTTGGCCGGCCCCTGGAGCACGACGATCGCGGCTTCGGAACCCTCGCGACACCGGAATTCCAGCCGGTCCTCCACCTTCCTTTCACTCAGGCCGAAGGCGGTGAAGAAATGCTCGGCGGCATCGAGGTCGGGCACCTTCATGCCGTAACCAATCAGGTGCTGTACGCGGGGACGGTCCATGGGCAATTCTCAAGCTCGATAACTGTGGAGGTCGGTTGCGACCAGGCGATTGCGTAATTGACCCAGTCCGGTTGCGCGGACCACGACTTCATCGCCGTCCCGCAAAAAGACGGGTGGCGTCCTCGCGTTGCCGATGCCGCTGGGCGTACCGGTCAGCAGAACGTCACCCGCCTCCACGGTCATGCCCCAGGAAAGTTCGGCAACAAGTTCGTCGATCCCGAAGGCCATCTCGGCTGCAGTCGCGTGCTGCATCAGCTCACCGTTGAGCTCGCATTCGAGCACCGTCGATGGAAGGTCGATGTCCTCCTTGAGGACGATCCAGGGACCGATCGGGCTGGCGCCGTCGATGCTTTTGCCTTTGAACCACTGCGCGCCGTGCCGGCGTTGAAGATCGCGCTGCGAGACGTCGTTGGCGAGGCAATAGCCCAGCACATGGTCCATCGCACGATCACGCGGGATGCTGCGCCCGGTTTTGCCGATCACGACGACGATCTCGGCTTCGTAATCCCACTTGGCCGAAATCGCCGGGTCGAACGCGATATCGTCGGTCGGCCCGACGACACAGAGCGGCGATTTGGTGAAGAAGGTCGGCGCGTCGGGCTTGGGGACATCTTGCCCCTCGCGCTTGCCCGCGCTTTCGTAGAAATGATCCCAATAGTTCCAGCCGGTGCACAATATGTTCCGCCGGTGCCGGATTATGGGCGAGGCCACCCGAACATCGGCCAGTCGAAAGCGCTCGGCGTCTGGCTGCCGGGCAAGCGCGCGCAAGGCGGCGATGCCGGCATCGCCCGCCTCGATAAACGAGCGCAGATCACCCGCATCAGCCGGGGCGAGGACGCCCCCTTCCGCGTCGAGAAGCAACGCGGCGCGGTGGACCCCGCCGGTTATCACGGTTCCGAGTTTCATCAGCGGCTCTCGCTCATGGCAGGACTGCAATCGCACTAATCTCGATGAGATATTCGGGCTTCACCATCTTGGACACCTCGACCATGGTCGACGCCGGGAGCGGTTCGGAGAAATACTCGGCACGGACTTTGTGGATGATCGGGAAATGCTCGATATTCCGCACATAGACATCGACCCGGCAGATATCGGCGAGCGTTCCGCCTGCTTCCTCGATTGCAGCCTTCAGGTTTTCACAGACTTGGCGGGTCTGCGCTTCGACGTCGCCGATCCCGGCGATGCCGCCGTCCTGCATACGGGCGGTCATGCCCGATATGAACAGCAACCGACCGCTCGCCTCGATCATGGTTGCCTGGGAGAAATGGCCGTTCGGCACTGCCAATTTTGGCGAGGTAATCTGCTGTTTCATGTTATTCTCCTCGATCGCTGGGGGAGAGCCGAGCCACCGCCCCGACCTCCTCTGCCAGGCGGTTTAAAGTTTCGACCAAAGCCTTCGGAAGCGTGACGTGCTCGCCCGAAGCCTCGCGTGCCTTCCGCTCGATATCGCCGGGGGCCATCGGCGGCGTGTCTCCCGCCGGTTTTACGCCGCGAATGGTGTCGGCCAGACCGGAGACCGTGCGCCCAACGGAATGGATGAGCCTCCCCGCATCGATGGCGATGAAGGTGTGGGCGCAATCATAGGGCACGCTCGGATCGCCGTAGAGGGGGCGGACATCGCCGCCCACCGCTCCGCCCGAAAGCGCGCCGCTGAGCAGATCAATGGCAACTGCAAGGCCAAAGCCTTTGGGGCCCGCAGCAGGCAGCAACATCCCGGCAATCGCTTCGCTTGGAGACTTGGTGGGATTGCCTGCAGAGTCGGTCGCCCAGCCTTCCGGGATCTCATCCCCTCTTGCTTCCGCCAGACGGATTTTGCCCATGGCGGTGGCGCTCATCGCCATGTCGACCACGACCGGCTTATCGTCCGCCGAGGGAAAGGCGATCGATAACGGATTGTTACCTACGACACGCTCTGAGCCGCCAGGGGGAGGCATTAACGGACGGGTGTTGGAGAACGCGAAGCCGATCATCCCGGCTGCCGCGATCATGCGCGTCCAGTAGGATGCCGCCCCGAAGTGAAAGCCATGTCGCACCGCAACGGTCGCCGTGCCATGAATCTTGGCCCGCTCGACCGCCGTCGCGACGGCGATCCGGGACGAGATCTGGCCGAGCCCATGCTCGGCGGACAATATCACGAGGCCTCCGTGATCCTCGACGATCCTGGTCTCGGCCTCGGCGATGACGCTTCCGCTGCGAAGCCGATCGACATACATCGGAAGCAGCATAACGCCGTGCGATGCGATACCCTCTAGGTCAGCGGCAACGATCGCAGTGGCGACTTCGGCGGAATCGCGCCGCGGCACGCCGAGTGCTTCGAATAGATTACTGATGAAGGCCTCGACCTCGCTCGCGGAAAGACGCGCCATCAGTGCGCGTCCCGTTCGTCGGTGTACCATTCGGGCATCTGCGGGTAGTGCGGCCCATCATATATTTCCACCACGACGGTTTCTTCGTGGGCATAGGTGGGGCCGTGAACATTCCCCTTAACATTGCAGTAGAACATTCCGGGCCTCAAGGTTAGCCCGGTTGCTGTGTATTCGTACTTGCCAGAGAGGCAGTACATGGACTGGTTGGACGCATGGCTGTGCGGTTTTGGAATGCCGGCCCCTTTGGCGAAGCGAATCAGGGCCACCGATGCGCCGGTCTCCTCGTCGCGGAACAGCATCTTTTCCGATACGCCGGGTAGTGATTTCTCCCGCCATTCCATGCCCTCGGCATTGAGCAGGATTTCACCGAGCGCAGGCATATTCGCCGGGCTGGACTGTTCGGACATTCATGTCTCCGTAGGTAGAACGCGGGGGGTGCCACGGTCTAAGCGACCCCTCGGATTTATCATGTTGACATATCATTTTGTGAACGGCTTGCAAGCCAGTAAGGGGGAAAATGGAAAAGCGTTATATTTCAGGTATAAAATGATGATGCGCCTCTGTTCCCCCTTGCGACACTTGCTGCACTATATCGCAACTCGATATTGACACTACAATATGATAAATTATCGTTAGCGCGACGGTGGCCGATCGTGATCGCGCCGCGCGAGGAGGGTTTGTGTTGGATACAGGCATGGCGCCGGAAAGAGGGGATCACGGCGGCGGATCCCGCGTGGCGATTATCGGAGCGGGGCCGATCGGCCTGCTGACCGCGCTCGGTCTGGCGCGGTACGGTATCGCCTGCACCGTGTACGAAGAGGACGATCAGCTCTCGTTGGACACCAAGGCGGGAACCCTGCTGACGCGCACGATCGAGATTTTCCGGCGCTACGGCGTTTCGGAAGCCGTACTCTCGAAGGCGCTTCGGGTCGACGAAATCGGAGAAATCGACCGGGCCACACAAAAATCGACCTATCCCGTTCGGCTCGGCGCCCTGGCGGCTGAAACCCGCTTTCCCTTCGTCATCAACCTGCCGCAGCACCATCTCGAGCCGATCCTTGCGGCTGCCGCCAACGCCAGCCCGTTCATCGACCTGCGGCTTGGCCATCGGTTGGAGAGCCATCGTGTCGAAAACGGGCGGGCGGTTCTTGACGTCAGTCACGAAGGCCGGGTGAGCCAGTTTGCGGTGGACTTCCTGCTGGCCTGTGACGGCGGGCGCAGTGGAGTGCGCGACCGCATGGGCGTGAAGGTGGATGGCCACTCGCTGCCGGTACGGTATTCGCTGGTGGATCTGGTCGTCGATCTCGATGTCCACAATCCGCGCGACTATCCCTACCTCGCCTATTTTTCCGACCCCGATGAATGGATGATCCTTGTCCGCCAGCCGCATTGCTGGCGCTTCCTCTTCCCGCTCGCCGAGGGTGCGGAAGAACCGGGGGCCGAGGAGCTCGGTCGCAAGGCCTTGTCGTTCATCGGCGACGTCGAGAATTTCGAGGTTATCAACAAAGTCGTCTATCGGGTGCACCACCGCGTAGCGACCCAATGGCGCGACGGGCCGGTTTTTCTGATGGGCGACGCGGCGCACCTCATCACCCCGATGTGGGCGTTGGGTCTCAACACCGGGGCGCTCGACGCATCGAATCTGCCCTGGCGGCTCGCGTGGTATTTGCGGGGCTGGGCGGACGAGACGATCCTGGACGGGTATGAACGGGAACAAAAACCGCTCGCTTCTCATGGATCGGGTGAGATGGCGGAGGCCGCGCGTCTGTCGATGGACAAACGCGGCAGCGCCAGCGAAGCCATGTCCGACAACAATTGGACGAATGCCAGTACCCGATCGATGCTGGGCGTGCGCCTCGACGTGCACGGACGGGGCGATTGGTCGCTGGTCGTCCGCGAGGTAAAGGCGCCGATCTTGGTCGGTGACCGTCTTCCTGATTTCGAACTCCACACACCCGCTGGGGCGCCGGCACGCGTTCATGACCTGATCGACGGGCGGTTTACGGCGCTCTACTTCGTCGACGTTCGCCGGCGGCCGGCGGTTTCGCAGGAAATCTCTCCGGCTCTGCAGCATTTCGCCGTTTCGCGTTTTGATGCGCCGCTCGATTCGGGTTTGCGACACGCCAGTTTGCTGGATTCCGGCGATGCGTTTCTCGAACGACTTGGGATTTCGCCGGGCACCCTGGTTCTCATACGTCCAGATGAACACATCGCGGCGATCGAGCCGCTCAGTGGCGACCCCAACCAGGCGGCCCTGCTTTACGACAGGATCGTAGGCCGGCCGCCCGCGCCTTCCGGGCCTGACCATGACTCCCCCATCTCCGACCCGGCGCGCCCCGTCGCCGCGCCAGCCCGCTGACACAGGAGAAACAGATGCTGACCGAAGCGCCAGTGGCGCCAGAATCGCTTGTCCGGCCTGGCCGAGTGCATCGAGACGTTTATACCAGTCCCGCCATATTCGACCTCGAAATGGACCGCATCTTTGGTCAGGCCTGGGTCTACGTCGGACATGAAAGTCAGATCCCGAACCCAGGCGACTATTGGACCACGCTGATTGGCCGCAACTCCGTGGTGATGGTGCGCGACAAGAACCATGCCGTTCGCGTTCTGCATAATCGTTGTCCGCACAAAGGCGCAAAAGTCGTTGCGGAGGGATGTGGCAACGTAGGCCCGTTGTTGCGGTGCCCCTATCACGCTTGGACGTTCAAGCTGGACGGCACGATGCTGGGGGTCCCTCATCGTAGCTGGTACAAGGACACGGAACTGGACTCGTCGGCCTCCGAATTCGCGATCCCGCCGGTGGCGCGGGTATCTTCCCATCGCGGCTTCGTGTTCGCGAGCCTGAGCGCCGAAGGGCCGGACCTCGAAACCTTCCTGGGCGGAGCGCTGAGCACTATCGACAATTTCGTCGACCGCGCTCCCGCCGGGGAAGTGGAGGTCGCCGGCGGCGTGCAGCGGGTTTGGCAGGAATCGAACTGGAAAATCTTCCTCGAGAACATGAATGATACGGCGCATTCGCCTGCAACGCATGAATCGTCCTATGTCGCGGCGCGCCAGACCGCCGCGAGCCGCTTTGGCGGCGAACTGCCGTTCCAACTTCACATCATCGAAGGCAACGGGGAACCGAGCAGCTTCTGGGAAAGCCTCGACCTGCGCTGCTTCGACAACGGCCATAGCTATATGGAGGCGATTTTCCACCCGCCCGGCGACGACGTTTCGCTAGAGTATCAGACGCAGATGGAAGAAGTTTATGGCAAGGAGCGAGCCAACGAAATTCTTTCGATAAATCGGCACAATACGATTCTGTACCCCAGTTGCTCTCCCCATGTGGGGTTCCAGCAACTGCGCGTCATTCGACCGATTTCAGTAGATCGGACCATGATCGAATTCTTCACCTTTCGGCTCAAGGGGACCAGCGATCGGTTTTTTCACCGCACCATCAACTATACGAACATCGTGAATTCGCCGTCGTCGGTGGTGATGGTCGATGATGTGGACATCTACAAGCGGTGCCAGGAAGGCATGGGTTCCACCGGCAGCGAGTGGATCAGCCAGCACCGCCATCTCGGCAAGGATGAGGAAGTGGAAGGCGGCATCCACGGCAAGGGCGTTAGCGAGGTTCCGATGCGGAACCAAATGCGTGCCTGGGCGAAGTATATGAAGGAGGAGGGACGATGATCGCGGCCGAGGTCGAGCGCGAGGATAAGCGGTCGGAGGTAAGGAGCGCGGCCTGCGGATTTCCCACCGTGATCGATGCCGAAACTCAGCATGGCATCGAGCAATATCTGTTCCGCGAAGCAGCGCTACTCGACGACCGCAACTGGGAAGCGTGGGAAACGCTCTTCGCCGACGATGGCATGTATTGGGTGCCGCTGGCCCATGATCAGGCTGATCCGTTCAACCATGCGTCGCTGTTTTACGAAGATGCCATGATGCGCGAAGTGCGTCGGCGGCGGCTGGTGAACGATCGCGCCTGGTCGCAGCAACCGGTGACCCGGACCGCGCGAACGATTGGCAACGTCATTGTCACCGGCGGCTCGGTCGCGGATGGTAAATTGATCGTCCAATCGAGCTTCCACCTGACCGAATGGCGTGCGCGGCGGACCGAGCGTCATCTGGCTGGTCGCTATACCCACAGCCTAGTCGCGGCCGACGGTGCATGGAAGATTGAGCAGAAGCGTGTCGATCTGATCAGCTGTGACGGCGTCCAGTTCGCTTTCGAGTTCTTCCTGTGACACGCGCCGCGCGCACGGTCCTGATCGCCCTCCATTATCAAAACGACGTCATTCACCCCAAGGGGGCGATCAAGCTCGGCATTGCCGAGAGCGACGATGTCGCCCGCAAGCGGTTGGTCGACAAGGCCGGGCAGTTGCTGGCAGGCGCACGGACACTCGAGGTGCCGGTGGTCCATGTGCGGACCGCGCGCCCGGCCGATCCGCGTACCTTCCCGGTCAATGCGCCCATATTCCGCAACGTCGTCGCCATTGGCGCGTGCATCGAAGGGCAGTGGGGCTCGGATTTCTTCGACGAACTCGGCCCGACCCCCGGCGAGACGGTGGTCGTGCATAATCGGGTCAACGGCTTTTACGATTCCATGCTGGAGACGCGGCTGCGCGAGTTGGGAGCTACTCACCTCGTCCTGGCCGGCGTGGCCACCAATTCCTGCGTCGAACATACGGCGCGGCATGCGGCAGACATGGGTTACGTCGTGACGGTGGCCCACGATGCCTGTTCCGCCGCCCGGCCGGAGGTTCACGAGGCAGCGCTGTTCAACATCGGACTGGTCGGGACGGTCAGTACCGTCCAGGACGTGATTGGCAGAGGCTTCGCATGATCTCGCTCGAGGGGCGGCATGCGATTGTCACCGGGGCTACCCAAGGTCTGGGCGCCGATATCGCCGAACGGCTGCATCAGGCCGGCGCGAGGCTCACGATCGCCGGTCGCGACCCGGAACGGGGCGAGGCGATCGCGGCGCGGTTGGGCGAGGGCGCATTGTTCGTCGAGACGGACATCGCGGACGATGGCTCGATCGCGGCCTGCGTGACGGCGGCGATGGCGCGGTTCGGGCGGATCGACTTCCTGGTCAACAACGCCTGCATGTACGACGATCGGGGAATGGCGGCGACACGTGCCGAATGGCGCCGCCTGTTCGACGTGAACCTGTTCGGTGCGGCGATCTTCAGCGCGGCGGTAGCGGACCACATGGCCGGCGACGGTTGCGCGATCGTGAATATCGGCAGCATCGGCGGCAAATCGGGTGCGACGGGACGGATGCTCTATCCGGCTTCCAAGGCGGCGCTATTGCAGATCACCAAGAGCATGGCGATTACCCTGGCTCCGCGCGGGATTCGGGTGGTCTCCGTTTCGCCGGCCGTTACCTGGTCGCCCAGCGTGGAGAAATCGGCGGGATCGATCGAAGTCGCCGACCGTCTCGGCGCCGTACTCCACCCGCTCGGCAGGATCGGGCGGGGCCACGAGGTGGCTGACGCGGTGCTGTTCGCCTGCTCGCCGATGGCGTCGTTCATAACCGGAACGGACATCGCCGTGGACGGGGGATTTACCGCGATCGGTCCTGACCAGGGTCTCGGTCCGCGCCTCTGGATGGATGCGGACCTGCACCGTGACTGAGCCGTATGATGTGATCGCGGTGGGCAGCGGGATCAATTCCCTGGTCCTGGCAGCATTGCTGGCGCTCAAAGGACGCCGCGTGCTGATCTTGGAACGGGAAACGACCCCCGGCGGCTGTATGAAGACGGAAGAGATCACCGTGCCGGGTTTCAGGCACGACGTGTTCGCGATGTCGGTGCCCGGTTTCGTCACCGCGCCTCATTACCCTGCGCTGGCCGGCGCACTGGCGGCGCAGGGCGTCCGCTTGCTCACCGCGGAACATCCCACCGCCGTGCTGACCCCGGCGGGAAGGGCGCTGGTCCTGTCCAGATCCCGCGCAGACAACATCGCCGCCTTCGAGGGCTGCGCAGCGGGCGACGGCCTGGCTTTCGCGCGGGCCGTCGATACCGTTGCCGACGTGGCGGGCGTCGTGGGCGCGATGCTCAACAATCCGCCGCGCAGCCCGCGCGTGCTCATGGCGCTCGCGTCCTTGTTCAGGCGGGGCGGGGCACCGGCCCTCGACGCGGCGGCGCACGAGGCCACCGAGCCCCTGCGCGTTTGGCTGGAGCGCGATTTTGCCTCCGACTTGCCGCCGGCGCTGATCGCGCCTTGGATACTTCATGCCGGAATGGACCCGGACGCGCCGACCACGGCGGCCATGGCTCGGCTGTTCATGGCATTGCTCGAACAGGTCGGCGCGCCGATCGTTGAAGGTGGTATCGCCGCGCTCGCGGCGGGGCTGATCCGTATCGTCGAGGCGCATGGCGGCGCCTTGCGCTGCGGGGAGGACGTGACGCGCGTGGTGACGCGGGGCCGGGTGGTACTCGGCGTCGAAATCGCATCGGGTACCTCATACCGCGCGCGCCGAGCGGTCGCGTGCGACGTAACGCCGCAGCAGCTGTATGGCAGATTGCTGTGCGATGCGGCGGTGCCCGATAGCGTGCGCCGGCGGGCCGACAGGTTCTCGTACGGACGCGGTGACATGCAGATCCACATCGCGCTGTCCGAGCCGCCGCGTTGGCGCGCGCAGGCGCTCGGCGGCGTGGCGCTGACCCACATCACGGCGGGGGTCAACGGCGTCGCCCGCGCCGTTACCGAAGCGCGGGCCGGACTCCTGCCCGCCGAAGGAACGATCGTCGTCGGGCAGCCCGCGGCAACCGATCCAACCCGCTGCCCGCCGGGATGCTCGCTGTTATGGATCCAGTTGCAGGAAGTGCCCGCCCGCCCGACGGGCGACGCCTTGGGCATAATTCCGGTCGATTCCGCGACAGGATGGACCGAGCAACTCAAGGCTGCCTATGCCAAACGTATCGTCGCACGGCTGGCGGACGCCATCCCGAACCTGCATGAGGCGACGCTGGGCATGGCCGTGCTGTCACCGGCCGACTTGGAAGCCAGGAACGTCAATCTGGTGGGCGGCGACCCCTATTCCGGCGACTGTGCACTGCACCAGTTTCATCTGCTGCGCTCGGGCGCCGGCGGGCCGCGCACCGCGCTGCGCAACCTTTATCACATCGGCGCCTCCACCCACCCCGGACCATCGCTCGCCGGGATGTCCGGAAACATGGCTGCGGGCCTGATCGGTTGATCATTGCCCCCCGCGATGCAGGCCAAATTCTCAAACCCGTCAACGGTTGCATCGGGCAAGGATTGGACTAGGACGGCGCGGCGTAGCTGAAGGAGCAGGGCGATAGTCCAAGACGGAAACCTTATGTCGGAAGCCAAGATCGACCGATCTCGATATGTGCCGGCTTTGCTCACGAGCATCAGCTTGAGTTATCGGGCCGCGCAGGGGGCGACGTTTCGCAAGCTGTTCGATACCGGCATCCTCGAGTGGCGCATTCTTCTCATTATCGCTACTATGGGGCCGGCATCCGGGCGCAAGATCGCTGCGACTATCGGCGTCGATACGGCGGCAGTGAGCCGCAGCATAAAGATATTGGCCGAACGCGAACTGGTTCGGGTCGAGCGCGACGAACGGCATGTTCGCCGCCAGATCGTGTCGCTGACGGCCGAGGGCCGAGCGCTGTACGCCAGGATGGAGCCGATCGCGATCGAGCGGGAGCAGCGCCTTCTCTCGGCGTTTTCGGCGGTTGAGCAAGACCTGTTGATTAGCTTGCTCCAGCGTCTGGCGGCGCAAATCCCGACCTTTGGTGACCCGGTCAGCCAGGAGGCGGATCTTCCGCCGGAAGGTCTCGAGTAAGAGCCCGGTGCGGTTGTCCGTAAGGCCGCTTTATTGAAGAGCCTCCTGGCAAGCTTCCGGAAGATCTTCTCGCGTCCGGGCCTGCAGCAAGCGCGCGGCGACGATCCCGACCAGCAGCGCGGCGATAATCATGATCTGCACGAAGGCCCCGTCGCGCCGCAGGTCGAGCAGCACACCCGTGACCAGCACCGAACAGATCGCCCCGGCGCGACTGAATGCAATCGCGGTTCCGACGCCGGTGGCGCGGATCGTTTCATGGTAGCCTTGCGCCGCGACGATATACAGCGTGGCCATCGCCGAACCGATCACTCCTCCAAGTACAAACAGGAGGATCAGGACGAGAAATGATCCCGCCGGCGCTATCAGCAGATCGCGTGACATCAGCAGGTAGGCGATGGCGCAAGCGTCAAGTAGCCCGACTGCGAGCTGGGTCACGAGCGAAGGCGGCTGTCCCTTTCGCATCGACCAGGCCCCTACCGCCAGCGCCGTAACGATGGAGGCCGAGGTGAACGCGATGATCCCGTGAATTGCTGTCGTCATCGGCAGCCCTGCGGCGGTCAAGTAGACGGGTGACCAACTGGTCGTCGTGTAAGCTACCACCGCTACGCAGAAGAAGGTGGCCCAGGTTCCGAAAGTGAGGCGGCGATGGCGGTCGTCCAGAAGCCCGGCTCTCCGGGGCGCTACATCGCCGGATGACGCGAAAACCTGCAGTTCCTTGCACTTCGGCACCACCGGAAACATCAATATGCCGAGCAAGACCGTAACGCTTCCAGCCAGGAAGAACGTGCCGCGCCAGCCCAGCGTCGGCAATAGCCAAAGCACCGCGATCGACGCAATCATCGCTCCTGCCGGCGGCCCGATTGAGAACACGGATATCACGCTGCCCCGTTGACGTTCCGGAAGTTGCTGTGACACCAGCGCGATTGCGTTTGGCGTCGCGGCGCCGAAGCCCAGTCCGCTTAACAGGCGCAACCCTGTCAGCGACGTCAGCCCATCGACCAATCCGGTCGCCGCCGTGGCGCACCCGAACAGGAATGTGCTGGCGATCAAGGTATTGCGCTGCCCCACCCTGTCGCCGATCCACCCGCCCAGCGCCGAGCCGACGGCCATTCCGATCAAGGCTGCCGCCAATGCCGGTGCGAAGGCCGTTTTGGTCACGTCCCATTCCTGCAAAAGAACAGGGGTCACCAAGCCGAGCAGCTGGACGTCCAACCCATCGAACAACAGGACGCAAAATATCAGGCTGATGGCGAGACGCTGCCGGCCTCCGGTTACATCGGTATTATTCGCAGATGGCCCCAATGCCGCCTCCCGATCGACTTGGCGGGGCCTGGCCCTTTGTCCGGCCAGGCCCCTCAGTTCCGTCATACAGCCCCCGGAACGGTGGTTCCAGCACTACACCTATCGCTTGATCGACAATTGGAGAGCGATCGTGCGCGGAGGTTCCGAGGAGGCGAGGTAGGCTCCCGCCTGGCCGGGGAACAAGCCGGTTCCATAGTTGGGTACACGGCGGTTCGTTAGATTGCGTCCGACCAGGGCCACCGTCGCGCCGCTCGCGGGATGCTCGACGGCAAGACGCAGGCCCAGCTTGGCGAACGCGCCCGCGACCGGGACCGTCGAACTCAAGAGGTCCTGGAAGTAAAGCTCCGAACGGAACTCCACCGTCCCGTCGGCAGAGAAGTTGAAGTCGGGCCCGATGGGGTGCTCGAAGTTTACCGTGGCGATGCCATTCCACTTCGGGGCCCGCACCAGAACCCTCCGCTCGGTCGGCAAGTGGCTCTTGTTGAGCGTATCCGCATAGGTCACGTTCACCGAGAAGCGCAGGGAATCGCTGGCCTTCAACACCGCTTCCAGTTCGGCGCCGCGAGAGCGGATGTCGATGTTCTTGACGATAAACTGCGTTCCGCTGAACAGCGAGGTCTGGAAGTCGCTGATGTTGACGTTGAAGAAGGCGACGTTCAGGTGGCTTCCCGACCCGCGGCCGATCTTCAATCCCGCCTCGAAAGTCTTTGCGATTTCATCTGCGAACTCGGCGGCGCGCGAGCCGTCAACCCTCAGCGCGAATGGATTGTTCGGGGCATTGGCGAAGCCCCCGCTCTTGCTGCCCTTCCCGTAAGACACATAACCCATGACATCGTTCATGATCTCATACTGGGCGCTGACTGAGCCATCCAGAAAACCGCGCGAACGGGTCAGGCGGCCGGGGGCGAAGGGGCTATAGATCAAGCTCACCAGGTTCCCAGGGCGGATGATGTCGCGAACATAGTCGGCCGATCGGTTCTCGTGGGTATAGCGGATTGCCCCATTCAGGGTCAGGCGGTCGGTTGGATAGAGGTTGACCGACAGAAACCCCGAAATATCTTCGGTTCGCTGGGTGAAAAGAGTATTCGCGTAGCCTTGCAAGGGGCTGGGCGCGACTGCATCGAATCCTATGTTGTATCTATAAGTATCTTTATAATAGAATACGCCTGCTAGGATATCAAATATCCCGATCCTTGGCGTGGTAAGGCGCATTTCGTGGGAGAAGGTGTTACTCCCGTTGAGATCGGAATTAAGATATACTGGTGCGTTTGCGACGGCATTGTTGTTGGACAGAAAAGTTCCGCGGCTGCGCAGATAGGCGGTGAGAGCGGTCAGCTCGTACCCGCCGCCCAGCGAATAGGACAAGTTGGAGATGATGCGGTCCGACTTGTTGGTCGCAAAGTCGTTGGGAAAACCCGGCCGCGGGGATGCGCGGAAGCGGTCGTTGAACGCGGCGGTAAAGTTTGGATCTCCCGCGGCGGCCGCATAGGCGCGCACCAGGCCGTTACTATCGCCCGCCACATAGAGCATCTGGCCCTCGGAGCGGAAACTTTCATGCTGGTAGTTGAGATTCCATTCCAACTTGTCGTTCGGCTGCCAGCGCAGCGCAATCCGCCCGCCGCGAGTATTGATCCTGGGAGAGTTTTCGTCGAGGAGTTCGTTGTGCTGCCACCCCTCCAGGTCTGCATAGCGCCCGGATACCCGCACCGCCAACGTGTCGGAAAGGGGCACGTTAAGCGCCGCGTCGATCGTGTCGGAACCCAGCGAAAAATCGTGATTGTATGAGAGCTCGTAACCGAACGCCTTGCCCGGGCGTCGCGTCGTCAAAGCGATTGCGCCGACCGTGGTGTTCTTTCCGAGAACCGCGGATTGTGCGCCTTTGATGACCTGCACATCGTTGATGTCGAACAAGGATGAAGCATAATCCTTGCCGCGGGCTAGGAAAATGCCGTCGACGAACAACGCGACCGACTGATCGAACGCCTGATTTGACGCGTTCGTGCCGATCCCGCGAATAGATGCGACGGGCGATACACCTGGTGCGGCTTGCACCAGCACGCCAGGGGTAATGGCGGGCAGATCCAAGGCGGACGTAATGTTGGCGTCGGCAATGGCTTCGCCGGAAATGACGGCGACCGTTGCCGCAACGTCCTGCACGGAGGCCACGCGCTTGAGCGCGGTCACGACGATTTCGTCACCCGCCTCGGCGGCGGAGCCCTCGCTCGCCGCATCGGGGGCTCGATCCGCTGGGGTTTGGGCCAGGGCCGGAACGGACCACGCCGCGCCGAGGGCAGCCAATATGCCGAAGGCTTGTGAGGTTGCGCTTGGTGTCGATTTGCCTTCCATCCCAAAACTCCCCTATATATGAAGTCTATATTTTTTTATTCAGACTTTAATCGAGAATTACCTGAGTATAATAGGCAGGTTTTTCTTATTTTCATTTTCAGGCCTTTGCCTGCGAGTCCGTTCGGCCTAGCTTGGTGTGCACGCGCCATACGTGTTGACTTATCAATACATAAGCAGTCAACGACTTCAAGGTCTTTGGAAAAATTTGCCTCGATGAAATTGTATATAGCTGATAAATAAAGGTATATTTGTCATATTCTCCCAAGCCAACCCGCTTGCCACCCTTCCGAACGACTTCGGTGTATTGCAAAATCCTCACGAGGGCTCCGCCGCTCGGTCGGGACTGAGGGGCGGCATGGTGGCGCGCGCTGCAATGCAGGGAGGCTCGCCGCGAACCGCGACCGAGGAAATCTTAATCGTATTGATTTATCATCACGACTTCCCGTAGAAGGTGTGCGCCCGATCTCGCCCGCCGTGGAGCGCGCGGGTCAATGGAGGGGTTGCCGAGCTCTCATGACGATTGCACTCGATGTTCACGCACATCTCGCCCCGGCGCACCCTACCGTCGCGCTTGGTCTTGGCGGTGTGGAGTACCAAGACAGTGCCTTGGTGATCGACGGCCATCGGGTCGGCCTCGCCGATCTCTACCGGGCCGATCGCCTCGTCGCGTGGCTGGACGATCATGACATAGCGCATGCCATGATCTCCATCCCGCCGCCGTTTTATCGCCAGCAGCTTGGGGCTGCGGAAGCATGTGCCTGGGCGCAATATGTCAACATGTGCCTGCGCGCGACCGCTCACGACCATGTCCTTCGCATGGCGCCCCTTTTCCATCTGCCGATAGAGCATCCGGCCGTGGCCTTGGCCTTGCTCGAAGAGCTGGTCACCCAGGCGCGCTTCAAGGGGGTGGCGCTTGCCGCGGGGGGGCTGGACGGGATCGACTACGCCGATCCCGCTCTCGATCCGATATGGCGGATGCTGGACGCGGCGCAGGCCTTTGTTTTTCTGCACCCCGGCCGGTGCTGTGACGGGCGCCTTGCGCCATTCTATCTCGAAAACCTGCTGGGCAATCCGTACGAGACCGCCGTTGCCGCCACGCAACTGCT